>DAOTUI010000105.1:0-11386 GCA_034437035.1 Chloroflexaceae bacterium | reverse complement strand
CGTGGTTCCTTACCTGGAAGAGGATGCCGCCTCCGGCAGGGTGGAAGAAACCATCCTTTTTTCACAAAAGATTTTCACAACGTGAAAATCTTTTGTGAAAAAGATAAAAAAAGTACCATGCTGCCGCAGGCGGAACCGTTCTGTATCGGAGCAAACGCCCGGTTTGCAACGCTACTGCACAGGTTCTGCTATTTGAAAGGTATTGCCCCTAGCCCCTAACCCTTAACCGTTACTAACGCACTATGCCAGAGTCAATTGTACATGCATTTATCGCCGCGAGTGAACGTACTCCAGAGAAGCCCTGTGTGCTCTTTGAGGGGCAGCGCTACAGCTATGCGCAACTCTACCTGACCGCGCAGGGGTGGGCCGGCGGGTTGCGCGCCTGGGGTTTGCAGCCGGGCGATCGGGTGGCGCTCTACCTGGAAAATACCCCGATGTTCCTGGCGGCCTACCTGGGCATCTACCTGGCTGGGGGTATCGTGGTGCTGGTTAACACCCAGTACCGGCAGGTTGAACTGCGGCATATCATCAGCGATGCCGGGGTGCGCCTCTGCATCACCGACCCGGAACGCTACCCGGAACTGCGGCGGGTAGCGAATGAACTGCCGGGGCTGGAGGCGGTGGTGCTGGCCGAACCGCCCAACGCCCCGTTCCCCTCTGAGGATGAGAGTATCCTGCGGGCCGGGTTTGTGGTCTACCCCGCGGCCACCTTTGTCACCGCGACGACCGTTAGCGAGTTGATCATGCCGCAGCCGGAAGATGTCGCGCTGATCGGCTACACCTCCGGAACCACCGGGCGCTCCAAGGGGGCCATGCTGCGCCACCGCAATCTGGCCGCCAACAGCGCCGCGGTTACCCGCGCCTGGCACTGGACCGAACAGGACCAGTTGCTGCTGACCCTGCCGCTGTTCCATATCCACGGTTTGGGAGTAGGCATGCATGGCACCTTCCTCACCGGCAGCACGGTTGACCTGCGCCGCCGCTTCGATGCCGCCGAGGTCTATGCCACGCTGCTCCAGGGCGAGGTAACGATGTTCTTCGGCGTGCCGACGATGTACACCCGGCTGATTGCGCAGGGCCGCCAGCACGACCAGCGCCCGCAGCCGATCCGCCTGTTTGTCTCCGGCTCCGCGCCGCTCGATGTGCAGACCTTTACGGAGTTTGCGCAGTTGTTTGGGCTGCGCATCCTGGAGCGCTATGGCATGACCGAGACGATCATGAACCTGACCAATCCCTACGACGGGGAGCGTCGCCCCGGCACGGTCGGGCAGCCCTTCCCCGGCCAGGAGGCGCGCATTGTCGATGTCGAATCCCGCCAACCCGTCTCGGACGAAACCCCCGGCGAGATCCAGGTGCGCGGGCCGCATGTTTTCAAAGGCTACTGGAACCGTCCCGATGCCACCGCCGAGGTGTTTGACGCCGACGGTTGGTTTAGCACGGGCGACCTGGGCCGGCGCAGTGCCGACGGCTACTTCACCATCGCCGGGCGCGCGCGCGAGTTGATCATCAGTGGGGGCTACAATGTCTACCCCCGCGAGATTGAGGAAGTGCTGCTGGGCCACCCCGCTGTGGCCGAGGCCGCCGTGCTGGGCCTGCCCGACCCCGACCTGGGCGAGCAGGTGGTCGCCGCGATTGTCCGTAGCCAGACGGACGCCACCCCCGAATCCCTCGAAGCCGAACTGATCACGCGCTGCCGGGACCAGTTGGCCGCCTACAAAAAACCCCGCCGCGTTGTCTTCGTGGATGCCCTCCCGCGCAATGCCCTCGGCAAGGTGCAGAAGCATGTGCTGAAGGAGCAGTTGGTGGGAGCGTGATCATGCGCGCAGACCTGGCCGTGCTCGATAACCCGATGTACAGGTGACACCGGACGCCCCCAAAAAAGCAGTATCCTCGTACGATGAGGAGTATCACACGACGGGACTATCGGGTGATACACGGATATCCTCCAGGGTGTTATACTTATTTCGCACTCGAAAGGAATTACATAGCGCTTCTTTGTCTGTTATTCTATCCATGTCCCTAGAACGGACCCTCTTCTACGCCGATTAGCAAGCCATTACATAGACAAAAAAGGGGACACTATATGACCCGAAAGAACGCCGTGCCTGCGTCAGGCATTCGCCGGCGCGCACTGCTCCAGGGAACGGGTGCGGCTGCCCTGACTGCGGCGGTCGCTGCGCTCAGACCCTCCGAGACCCCACTCGCGGCCCAGGAAGGCACCACGCAGATATATCTCCCGCTGATTCATGCCGGTGGTATCGGCACATCGAGCGCATCCATAGACGTGATTGCGCTCAACCGGATGGCGTATGGACCGCGCCCCGGCGATATCGCGCAGGTGCAGGAGATGGGCTTCCCGGCCTATGTCGCAGAACAACTCAACCCGACCGACGATGACCCGGTGGCCGATCAGCGTATCGCGGATGCCCGGCTGAAGCTAAAAATCGACGACGTAACCTACGAACGGCCCCTCAGCAGCCTGACGATGTCGGCGGCGGAACTCTGGGCGCTAAAGGCCCTGTCGTACGGCGAGAGTACTCACCCGGCAAACGAGGTGCGCGCCGCCACCTGGATCCGCGCCGTCTACAGCCGCTGGCAACTGCGTGAGGTGCTGGTCGAGTTCTGGCACAACCACTTTAATGTCAATGCCAACGCCTACCGCGAAGTGGCGATGACCTTTCCGCTCTACGACCGGATCATGCGCCGGCACTGCCTCGGCAATTTCCGCGCCTTCCTCGAAGCGGTGGCCCAGAGCGTGGCTATGCTCTACTACCTGAACAACCTGGTGAGCCGCGACGGTCCCGCCAACGAGAACTACGCCCGCGAGCTGTTTGAACTCCACGGGCTCGGAGCCGAGCACTACATCAACGACTTGTATGACAACTTCAACGACGTGCCGCGTGATGACCAGGATCGCCCGGTCGGCTATATCGACTGGGATGTCTATGAGGCGGCGCGTGCCTTTACCGGCTGGACCATCGCCAACGGACGCGGCATCGGCAATGGGGCTGACCTCCCGGACACGGGCGAGTTTACCTATGTGGATAGCTGGCACGACAATGCGCTCAAGATTGTGCTTGGTGAGTTTTTCTCACCCAACCAGCCACCGCTCGCCGATGGCCGGCGCGTGCTGGATCTGGTAGCGGCCCACCCCGGCACAGCCCGCCATATCTGTTACAAATTATGCCGGCGGCTGGTGGCCGACAATCCGCCGGAAGCGTTGGTCAACGCCGCGGTCCAGACCTGGCTCGCCAATGGGGACGCCGACAACCAGATCCAGCAGACGGTCCGGACGATCCTGCTGTCGGATGCGTTCCGCACCACCTGGGGCCAGAAGGTGAAGCGCCCGTTTGAAGCCGCCGTGGCGTTTCTGCGTGCCACCAATGCCGATTTTACCTATGGCAACCTGGGCTGGTCGTTCAACTCCACCGGCTACCAGCATTTTAGTTGGCCGACGCCCACCGGCCACCCGGACACGATGGAATACTGGCTCAGTACCGGTACCCTGCTCGGCACCTGGCGCTTTATTCAGACGCTGCCGGAAAGCTGGCTTGAGTCCGGCACCATCGACCTGGAAGGCGAAATGCCCGCCGATGTGCGCACCTCGCGCCAGATGGTCGATTTCTGGATCGCGCGGCTACTCGGCCGTTCCATGGCAGCGAACAGCTACACCCTGCTGCTCGACCACATGCGCGCAGCGATAGACGCGGATGACCCACCGCTCAGCCCGGACGAGCCGCCCGATGGCCTCGGCGATGAGGCTGAGTGGCGGCAGAACGCCTACCGGGATCGGCTCAAATCGCTGGTCTTTCTCATCTGTCTGTCGCCTGATTTTATGATGCGCTAGAGAGGAGCAGGTATGAAGCTGACACGACGCGAATTTATGGTTGGATGCAGTGCCGCTATTGCCGCTATGGCCGGCGGGCGCATCGGCAATCTCGTATTTGCCCAGGATAGCGCCGCAGCAGCTCAGCGCGATATCCTGGTGGTGGTTTTCTTACGGGGCGGCTGCGACTCGCTAAACCTGATCGCCCCCACAAGTGATGTGAATTATGTCGCGGCGCGCAGTTCGCTCCGCGTGACCGAAGCCGAAGGATTGGACCTGAAGAACCCGATGCAGGCCACTGCCGGTTTCAAATTCCATCCGGCAGCGGGCGGCTTGAAAGAACTCTACGACGGCAATGCTCTGGCGATCATTCACGCCTGCGGTCTCACCAACGGCACCCGTAGCCATTTCGATGCGATGGACTATATCGAGCGGGGGACACCCGACAACAAAAATACGCCGACGGGCTGGATTACCCGCATGCTCACGCGCATGGCCCCGGAGGGACTGATCCCGGCCTTTGCCTCCGGATCGAGCGTGCCCGACTCGCTGCTGAGCAGCACCTATGCGATTGCGGTGGGCCGGAAGGTGCAGGATTTCGCCCTGCGGAACTCGCCCGGACGCTACGCCGAACGCCAGACGCAGATCCTCAAACAGTTCTACCAAAACGGCGACTCGCCGCTGCACCAGGGCGGGCTTGCTACGCTGGAAGCGATTGAGACAGTGCAGAACAAGCTGCCACGCGATAGCGACGGCAAGGTCATCGACTATGAGCCGGAGCCCGACGCCGAGTATACCGAAGGTGGCCTGAGTGACGCCCTCCGGCGGATCGCCCAGATCA
The DNA here is from genome assembly GCA_034437035.1 of Chloroflexaceae bacterium. Taxonomy (GTDB): domain Bacteria; phylum Chloroflexota; class Chloroflexia; order Chloroflexales; family Chloroflexaceae; genus CAKZQX01. The sequence continues at coordinate 6,719 of DAOTUI010000105.1, read as the reverse complement.
TCAAACTCGATATCGGGCTGCAAGTTGCCACGGTAGATTTTGGCGGTTGGGACACGCACGATAGCCAGGATCGCGTATTCCCCAATCGTGTAGAGGAATTGTCCCGCTCGCTCAATGCATTCTACGACGATCTGGCAGCCTACCATGGGCGGCTCACCGTCGTGGTAATGAGCGAGTTTGGGCGGCGATTGAAAGAAAACCGCAACGGCGGCACCGACCATGGACACGGCGGTTTGCTGATGCTGCTTGGCGGTAACGTGCAGGGCGGGCGGATGCATGGCACCTGGCCGGGACTTGCTAATGAACAGCTTGATCGCGGTGTCGATCTGTCTGTTGCTACCGATTTCCGCACGGTGTTGAGCGAAATCGCCATCCGGCGCATGGCAACGCCCTATCTGAGCGAGATATTCCCCGGCTTTGAAAACTACCAACCGCTTGAGGTCGTTACTGGAACCGATCTGCCTATCGAGTAGCAGGATTCCGGGGTGACGCAGTGAGGCGGCTGCGTCACCTTACCCTCACCTACCAGGCGACTTCGTCCGGGTTGCTGCGCCGAAACAGCGCGGTATAGGTGTAAACCACCCTGCCCGCGACATACTTCCCGACCCACTGCGGAATGACAAAAATATGTCCGGTTGTGCGGGCAATATAACCCGCCGACTCAAGCCGGATCGCGCGCTGGTCGGCCAGGACACGCCCGGTGTAGTTGACCCGGCCGCGCTCGCCGGCCCACCGGGTCTGAATAAACAGCCGCTCGCCACGCTGTGTAAGCAACCACTCATGCACACGGGTGTACTTTCCCTGGGTCTCCCCGATCCAGAAGCCGGTCAGGTCGGGGAGCGGCGCAACTGGAGTAATCCGGCCATCAACCCCGCGCAACTTGCCCCCGGTTTCGATCCACTCCGCAGCTTCGGCGCGCCCGCGCGACATCCGTTGCCATTCCATGCGATAGGCGATCGACTGCGCCTCCTGTTTGTTCCAATCTCCCTCCGCCAGAATGTGCTCCCAAAGTTTTGGCATGTAGATCTCCCGTATGTTTAGGTGGCTCTCCTCTCGGTTACACAAGTTACGCGGTCGTTGACCTGGCAGGCGTTTGCCTGGACAAATGGCCCGATTCGCCTGCGGCAGCATGGTACTTTTTTTATCTTTTGCAGAAAAATGTGGCTCTGTGAGCCACATTTTTCTGCAAAAGGATGTCCAGTTCCGCCCTGCCGAAGGCGATATCCCATGGTAAACGCGGGATCGCCTGATCCATGGCAGCACCAGTAGTTTCGCGGGGTTCGCTCATTTCGTGGTGTTCGTGGTCCAAATGCCCACCGCGTAACTCCTCTCAATTACACGCGTTACGCGGTCGGTTCCACATCAGGTGTTCATCTGGATGAACGCCCCGATTCGCCTCCGGCAGGGCGGAAGATATCGTTTCTTTGTTCCGGAACATGTGGCTCGGAGAGCCACATGTTCCGGAACAAAGGTAAAAACGTACCATGCTGCCGCAGGCGATTCTGCCGTTCACCGGGTGAAACGCCCGGTTTGAACGAGTACCGCGTAACGCGTGTAATTGACAGGACTTATGCGGTTGCTCACCCAAAAGGAAATCTCGCCTCCGGTAGGGCGGAAGATTCCATTCTTTTTTACAAACATGTTGCACATTGTGCAACATGTTTGTAAAAAAGATAAAAAAGTACCATGCTGCCGGAGGCGAAGACCGCTTTCATCTTGTCAAACGTGTCGTTTGAACACCCACCGCGTACGTCGGGTCAATTATATTATACGGTCAGATCATGCATGCTTTCAATCCACCGCCGTACACCACTCCCGGTAGCGCTCTACCCGCCCGCGCACCACATCGCTATAGAGCTGCACCAGACGGCCGGCGATGGGTCCGACTTCCCCCGTCCCCACTGGACGCCGGTCGATCTCGATTACCGGCTTGATCTCCACCCCGGTGCCACAGAAGAAGACCTCATCGGCAACATATAACTCGGTGCGGTCAATCGTCCGCTCCAGGATCGGCACACTCAGCTCGTTACGCGCCAGCTCCAGCACCACCCGCCGCGTAATGCCCTCCAGGATATCGCCGGTAACGGGTGGGGTCATCAGCGTGCCGTTCCGCACAATAAACAGGTTGGACGAACTCGCCTCCGAGACCTGTCCGTCAGCACCGAGCACAATCGCCTCGTCATAGCCGTTGAGCATCGCCTCCGTCTTTGCCAGCGCCGTGTTGATGTAGGCTCCGGTTGGCTTGGCCCGCGCCGGAATAACATTATCATCGACGCGCCGCCACGATGAGACGCAGGCGCGCACCGCTGCACTCGGGATGTACTGGCCGTAGGGTATGGCAAAGAGCGCAAACGCATCATTCAGGCCGGTCATCTGGACCGCAATCGAGGCATCGCGCTTGTAGACCAGCGGGCGGATGTAGGCATCGGTGCGGAACTCCTCACGCCGCAGCAGATCCAGGGTGATCCGGCATAACTCGTCGGTGGTGTAGGGCAGTTCCATGAAGAGAATCCGGCAGGAACGCTGGAGCCGCTCCATGTGTTCGCGCAGTCGGAAGACCAGTAGTTGCTGCGCGTCGGCGTTCCAGTAGGCGCGGATGCCTTCGAAGCAGCCGGTGCCATAGTGCAGGGCGTTGGTCATCACGCTAACCTGCGCCTGTTCAATTGGCACAATTGCGCCGTCAAAAAAAGCAAAACGATTTCCGGGAGCCATAGCAACCTCATGTATGCGTAATCTGTAGTCTGTTTTTAGAATACGGTCTACGCACCATGTACCACGCCTCAGAGGTTCGTGCAAATGAGCGCCGCCGGTCGGCCTTCTACCCGCGTCAGCACTACCACCAGCGGATGCGCGCCCGACCCGCTCAGTTGCTTTGCCAGCACATCGGTATCGAGCGGCGAGCCGCGCTTCTTCACCGTGACGGGACCGGCATCGAGGGCGCGCAGACGGGCACGCAGCCGCTTGAGGTTGAACGGCAGCCACTCCAGGATGCGCCAGGCGCGCGCAAACGGCGTCGGCTGCAACTCCGGCGCGGTGAGGTAGGCGATCTCCGGGTCGAGTTGGGCCGCACCCAGGCGGGCCGCCAGTGTCCCCACCAGGCCGGCCCGCAGTACCGTCGGGTCCGGCTCGTAGAGCAGCGCATCCGGCGGGGATAGCGGCGTCGGGCTATGGGTCGGCTCGGCGGTCAGGGTGGCGCTGGTGACTGCGCCGGCAGCGTCAGTGGCGCTCCGCAGTAGGGTTGCGCGCCGCGTGGTTGTTGCCGGCGGACCGGACCAGAGCACCGCCTCCTTGAGTTCGCCATTCAGCGAGACAAACTCCACTTCGCAGTCATCCAGCGCTGCCAATTCCGCCAGATCAACGCCGGGGGCGAGCTTTACGGCCAGGGCGGCAGTATGCTTCCGCCAGTTCAGCACATGCGCCAGTGGCGGCTCGTACTGCTCCACCCGAAAGCGCCGCCGCCCGCCGCTGCGCCGTCCCGGATCGCAGAAGAGCGCATCCGCCGGCGGTGGCGGATCAACCAGCAGATCGGCCTGAATGAAGGTCATCTGCGCCGCCAGCCCCAGCGCGGCGGCATTGGCCCGGGCCAGCGCCAGCCGCACTTCGTCCCGATCCACGGCCGTCACCTGCCGACCGGCGGCGGCCAGCGCCAGCGCATCCCCACCGATGCCACAGCCGAGATCGGCCACATGCGCGTAGTCGGCGAAGCGGCGCGCCCGGTGAGCGGCAACCGCCGCGCTGCCGGCCTGCTCCAGTGCCTCGCGGGTGAAGAACATCTGCTCCGCCTGGGGAAACTTTGCCCGCGCCCGCCGGCGCAGCAGGGTCTGCTCAACCGCTGCCCGTGCCACTTCCGCCGGGTAGTGCCGGCGCAGGCGGGTCAACTCACGCAGTTGCCCGGCCTCGGTCAGGTTACGCGCCGCCAGTTCCGCCAGGAGCGCCTGTCCGTCTGTGCTCTGGAGGTAGGCGAGGGTTTCGTGGTTCATACACCATCCGGTGGGTAAACAGCTTTTCTTCCCTGGTAACGATTTCTCTCCCCAGGCGATCCAGGCCACAGTGTACCATTACAGAGAACAAAGAACAAAGAAACAGAGAACCAAGTGTCCCTGGTTTATTGGTATCGGATAACCCGTTTGTTATCTGTCCGATGTCTGCCCTTCCTATACCTGTACAAAGAGATCTCCCAAACTGTTGAGTGCGGGGGCTATTGCCCGCTTTATATGGTACGGGCGTAGCATTTGTCTCCCGCTTTTGCAGGGATACTGTTGCGGAGAGAATGTACGTTGCTGGAGAAGATCCTCCTGCCGGGTGAGCAAATGCTACGCCCCTCCGCCCCTCCGGATTGACCAATGCGATTATTATCAAAACCACACCGCCAATTCATGATCATCGCCGCGCTGCTGCTGTTGCTGCTGCTGTTGACGGCATCCGCGCTGCTGCTGCCGGTGGGCGCGCAGCCAACGCCGCCGCCGGGGACGCCGTCGGTGACGGTGACGGTTATGCCGACCGCTACACCGGCACCGACCGCCACGCCAACAACTTTTCTGGCAGTGTTAGATGATCCAACCTGGACAAACATTGTCGCTTTCGGCAGGGAAAATAGTCCCTGGCTGGTGGGGCTCCTTGTCCTGGTCATTATCGCACTGGGCGTGCTGGTTGCAGCCGGGCAAGAGAACCTCAAAACCGTAGCCGAGCGCCTGAATGTTATGCGCCCGCTGTTTAACTGGATCGATGCCTGGCACACGCGGGCAGCGCATCGCCGGGAACTGGACGCAGGCACGCAGACCTACCTGGAGTGGGTCCAGCAGGTCTATGCCGACTTGCAGACCCTGCCGCTGGAACGAGCCACCCGACAGGTTAAACTCCAACTGGCCCGTGTCTATGTGCCGCTACGGGTTGTCGAAAAACAACGCATTGACTCCTATCGCAAATTGATGCGAGGTGATGCCGCCGATGAGCAGGATTTTCGCCTGCGTCGTGAGGCATTTGAACATCTGCAGGAGGCGGAGTATGTGTTTCAACTCCTTGGCGACCCGCAACCGGCGCAGGATGACCCGGATCAGATACAACCCGTACGCACAGAGCATCTGTTGCTGATCGGTGATGCCGGCAGTGGTAAGACTACCACGCTGCAGTATGGCGCTTTGATGCTGGCCCAGGCTTACCTGCAGGGTGATGTCGCATATCTACAAGCGCAACTTGACCTGGTTGTGGACAAACCGCTGCTGCCGATCTATGTGCGCTTAACCCTGTTTGCCACTACCCTTCCCGATGATCGCCAGGTGCTGACCGCGGAACAGAAGGTACGGTATCAGATGTCTCCCGTACAGCGCTTTCTCGAATGGCTGGATGGGCTGGTGGCGGAACAGATCAGTGATTGTCCGCCGCACCTGCTTTCGCAGCATATCAGGCAGGGTGGCTGCTGTCTCTTGCTTGATGGGCTGGATGAGACAGGCGATGAACGCCGCCGGGGGCAGGTTATTGAGTTGATCGAGAATCTGCTTGAGCAGGTTCCCGGACAGGAACGCCCAAATCGCTTCTTGATTGCCAGTCGGCCCTTTGCGGATGCGCTACTGGCCGGCTTTACCGAGCGCCACCTCAGCCCGCTGAACAGCGATGAAGCGCAACTCCTGCTTGAGCGCTGGTTTAACGCGGTTGGTGCAATTGATCAACAACTGGTCGGCTCAGCCGAAGCCCAGGCCCAACGCCTCTGGGATGTGGTTAACAGCAATGACCGGCTCTTTGAGATGGCAACCAACCCGCTGTTATTGACCAGCATGGCGCTCCTGCAGGTAAATAACGTCGGGCTGCCGAATGATCGGGCCGAACTCTACCGCCGCCTGATTGATCTGCTGCTGGAGAAGTGGCGGCAAAAACAGAAAGCGATTGGCAACCAGCTTTTTGTTCCCGACGAAGCCCAACTGATTAACGAACAGCGCCGCTTGCAGTGGCTGGCCCTGGAAATGCAGAAGCATGAGTTACGCGAAGTGTCGCTGGCCCAGGCTCAGACTTTTTTACGCCCCCATGCCCGCAGCGATGCCGACGATGATCAGGCTGATCGCCATATCGAAACGCTGCTCGAGTTGTTAATTACCGAGAGCGGATTACTGCAAGACCGGGCCGGAAAATATACGTTTGCACACTATACGCTCCAGGAATACCTGGCCGCCCGGGCGGTGGATCTTCTGCTGGATGACCAGGACCGCGCAATAGGTGTTGCCTTTCTGTTTGAGCGGCGCGGCAAGCAGCGCTGGCGGGAGACGATTTTGCTGGCAGTCGGGCACTGGGTTGGCCGGGCCGACAAGCCGCGCCAGGCCCAGCGGTTGATCAAACAGTTACTGGACACGGGGGACCAGGATGATCTGTTGCTGGCAGCCGATGGACTGTGCGATGCGCTCAATGTTGATGATCTGCGCGACCTACGCGCCACAACTGCGACGCGTCTGCAGGAACTGGCCTTCAACCCCAGCCGCTGCCCCGACCCGCGCACGCGCAACCAGGCCGCCGGCCTGCTGATCCAGGCCGATGCCAAACTTGATCAGGTACGGCTCTACCTGCGGCCGGCCCACGACCTCTCTCAAGTGTAGACTTTTTCGTCAGAGCGCATTGGAATGCGGTCAGTGGGACCGGCAGCGGCTGCCGCTCCAGTGCAGTATTTTCCGCATTGGGACGGGCTGCGGACGCGCAGAAGCGCGTCCCTACCATAAAAAACCTACACCTGAGAG
>DAOTUI010000104.1:0-9840 GCA_034437035.1 Chloroflexaceae bacterium | reverse complement strand
GAAATGTTTTACACATTACGGAAACGTGTACGTCAAAGTGGGGAGAGCGCCTCAAATTTTGTCGGTTTTTCAGGCTCAAGTGGGATGAAAATTCCATTTAGTGCCCTAAAAAATAAGCGAACGGTAAGTGTGGCTCTCCGAGCCACATGTTCCCGAAAAAGACAAAAAAGTACCATGCTGCCGCAGACGAAATACGCCGTTATCGAGAGCAACCGGTCCGTTTGCACGCACACCGCGTAAGTCCTGTCATTTACTTCTGGATTTCCACCAGCGCGACGGCGTGCCCACCGGCGGATTGGAGCAGATATGCGCGGAGCCGACAAACCAACCCGCGCCGAGATTGCGGCGACGGCCGGGAAGACCCTCACCGACGTCATCGCCCCGGACCTGCAGGTGCTCTTCTGCGGCTTCAATCCGGGCCTCTATTCCGGCGCGACCGGGCATCACTTTGCCCGCCCCGGCAATCGCTTCTGGCCGACCCTCTACGCGGCCGGCGTTACTGATCGCCTGCCGGCACCTGCCGAAGAACGACTGCTGCTCACCTATGGGTATGGACTGACCAACTTTGTGGAGCGGGCCACGGCTGCGGCATCCGATTTAGAAACCGCCGAGTTGCGCACGAGGGCGCAACGCCTGCGGAAAAAGATCGGGGAGTATCGCCCACGCGTGCCGGCGGTCCTGGGGATTACGGCCTACCGCAGTGCATTTGCCCGGCCACGCGCCACGCTGGGGCCGCAGCCGGAGCGGATTCATTCCACGCAGGTCTGGGTGCTGCCCAATCCAAGTGGGTTGAATGCCCACTATCCGCCGGAGAATCCGCCACGGGAGTTCCGCAACTTTCGGCTGACGATTGAGTGGGAAGAGCCGGAGTAGCCGAAGCACGGCAGGCTCCACCCAATCACCGCTCGGTCGTATCTCGGAGATCGGGGAAGGTACTGCTGCGGCGTGGCGTGTTGATCGCCCCCTGGTACCGCTGCAACTCGCTAATCAGTCCCAGCAGGCGCATACACTCCTCCGGGTCTTCCTGGTCGTTGGCTTGTTGGCTCAGGCGGCGCTGCCAGCGGCGGACCTGCTCCACCCGCAGATGCCATACGCTGCGCTCGGCTTCCTGACGGTAGCGATACTCCTGCGGCTGCGGCAGCGCGATCGCCACCAGTCGCGCGGCATGCTCGCGCAGTTCTTCCGGTAGCACCGCCTCGTCTACTTTTTCCAGCAGGAAGTTGCCATGAGCTTCATGCAGATTTTGCGCGGGATGCTCGGCGCTATGGGCCTTGAGCGCCTGCCAGATCAGCCGGTTCTCAGTACGCTCCAGCAACCGCTCGATGGTATCCCCCAGTAGTTCGCGTACCTGCGGGAAAGCGACCAGGCTCTGCGTCAGCAGTTCCTCCACCACGACGTGGGCGGATGGGTAGCGCAAGATCAGGCCCAGTAGATGATCCTCACGGGTTAAGGCCGATGTACGGCGCGTGGCGCGTTGGGCGGCGGGACTATCGGTGGCAACCGGGTGTCCCGGGTGTGATCGTTGGTTGCGATCCGATGCGCGGCGGCTATCTTTCCCCGCCTTCGCTGTACGGCGTCCGTCATTTCCGCGCAACAGATCGAGGATAAGCTCGGCGCGAATGCCGATCACCTGTTCCAGGCGGGCGATGTAGACGCGCTGCTGAGTGCTGTCGAGTTGCGCCAGCAGGGGTAGCAGTCGATCCAGGGCGGTGCGCTGATCCTGCGCCTGCTGCAGATCCAGATCAGCGGTGTAGGCGTCGATATAGAAATCAACCACGGGAACCGCCTCGGCGATGAGCGTGCGCCAGCGCTCCGGGTCCGCCTTGATCACCTCGTCGGGATCTTGACCGGGGGGCATGTTGATAATGCGCAGGGTGATATCGCTCTCCCAGCGCACCAACCCCTGGGCCGTTACAACCGGGTGAGTATCGTCATCGTCCGCCACATTCTGCAGCGCATTTAGCCCGCGCAGGGTGGCGCGCTGCCCGGCGGCATCGGCATCCAGCGCCAGGTAGACATTGCGCGAGAGGCGCTTGAGCAGCGCCACATGCTCCGCCGTGAGCGAGGTGCCCAGCGGCGCGACGATATTGCGGAAGCCATGCTGGTGGGCGGTCAGCACATCGACATAGCCCTCGACAATCACGGTTGCATCGGCGTTACGAATGCCTTCGCGGGCCAGGTCCAGTCCATAGAGCACCTGGCTCTTGTCAAAGAGGAGCGTCTGCGGAGTGTTCAGGTATTTGGGATGGGCATCGCCAAGCGCCCGTCCACCAAAACCCACGACTTCGCCGCGCACATTGCGAATAGGAAAGATCAGCCGTCCCCGGAAGCGGTCATGGTAGCCGCCCTGCTCCCGATGGATTGCCAGTCCGGCGGCCTCAACTTCTTCCGGCGCGAAGCCCTTCTTGTCGGTCAGGTAGGTCAGCAGGTGGCTCCAGTCGTCCAGGCTATAGCCCAGTTGAAACGCTTCAACGGTCTGATGGTTGATCGCGCGCTGCTCCAGGTAGTCGCGGGCGGGTTGGCCCCGCTGGAGGCTGAGCAGCACATAGTTAAAATATTTGGCGGCGGTCGCACTGATCTCCAGCAGGCGCGTGCGCTGCTGATCCTGCTGTTGCTCGGCGCTGCTGCGCTCCTTGAGTTCGATCCCCGCGCGGGCGGCCAGTTGCTCCAGCGCCTCGCGGAAATCCAACCCCTGCCGGCGCATCACAAAGTCGAACACCGTACCCGAGGCCTGGCAGCCAAAGCAGTAGAAGCTCTGCGTATCGGGGAAGACCGTGAAGGCGGGCGTGCGCGTATTCTGGTGGAAGGGACAGAAGCCGGTGTAGTTGCGTCCGGCCTTGCGCAACTGCACACTCTCCCCAATCACTTCCACAATATCGAGGCGGTCTTTGATTTCGTCAATGGTACTCATGGTTAAGGGTTAGGGGTTAAGGGTTAAGGGTTAAGGGTTAAGGGTTATAAATCGGCCATTTCTGGTTCATTTGTGTAGTTGTAGACGGCGGGTTCTTCGCGTGTACTTGAGTTGCGGTTGCGCAGCCGGGTTATCATCGTCGAGAGCATGCGCAGGCACTCATCAACCAGACCAATCATTATTGTGTAGTCTTCTTCTGCTACTAACCGGCAATCGTGGGCAACATGCAGCCAGTAATCGGTCTCATTGGCCGATGCCCGCGCAATCCGCAGAAATCGCTCATACTCCTTGCCCATATCCCGCCCGCGACCTTCGGCAATATTGGCTCCAATGGACGTTGCTGCGCGAAAAAGCTGATCACCCACTGTACGGCCTTGAGGAGTTGATGGTAAGGTATGAACAAATGTATCTACCGCCTGCACCAGGGTAAAGGCACGCTGCACAACTGGAAGATCTTTATAGTTTTGTACCTCACCCATGCCTGTTCTCCTAAGATTTACGGGTTAGGGGTTACAAGTTAACGGTTAACCCCTAACCCGTAACCCCTATATTATGCCCCCCACGTTCGTGGCACGAACAGATCATGAAAGACCTGGGTGGCGTAGCGGTCGGTCATACCGGCGATGTAATCGACGACGGCGCGCTCGATCGGCTCCTGCCGCTGCTGGTTGATGCGCCGCAGATGGGCGGGCAACTGCTCCGGGTGCTGGACAAAATAGTTGTAGAGTGTTTCGATAATAAAATAAACTTTTTTATCATCCTGTTTGGCCATGCTATTCAGGTAGACATGCGCAAACATAAACTCACGCAGCGTATTGGTTGCTGCCAGGACCGCGCTGCTCATCCCCAGGTGCGGCGGGTCGGTCGGCGTCCCGGCCCCAGTCGCCCACCCGTTATGCTCGATCAGGTCACAGACCATCGTGTTGATCCGCCCGGCATGCGTGTCGCCCAGCACCGCAATGCATTCGCGCGGCAGATCGGCTTCGCACAGGATACCGGCCCGTAGCGCATCATCAATATCATGGTTGATATAGGCAACGCTATCGGCAATTTTGATAATCTGCCCCTCCAGCGTGCCGGCGGTCCCCCAGGCTTGCTGCAGGATGTCGTGGCGCGCCTTCGAGTGAAAAGCGATGCCCTCGCGCACCGGGAAGGTCAGGTTCAGCCCCGCGCCGTCTTTCTCCAGCACCTCGATGATGCGGCGGCTCTGCTCGTTGTGGCGAAAATGCTCCGGGTAGATGCGGGTCAGTGCAGACTCGCCGGCATGCCCAAACGGCGGGTGCCCGATATCGTGGCCCAGCCCAATCGCCTCGGTCAGATCTTCGTTGAGGCGGAGCGCCCGGGCTACCGTGCGTGCAATCTGCGTTACCTCCAGCGTATGGGTCAATCGGGTGCGATAATGATCACCCAGGGGCGCGATAAACACCTGCGTTTTATGCTTGAGCCGACGAAAGGGCTTGGAGTGCAAGATCCGGTCCCGGTCACGCTGAAATGCCGTGCGGACGGGACTCGGCTCTTCGGGCAGGGCCCGCATGGCCTGCGCACTCCGCGCCGCCAGGGGCGAGAGCATCTGCGCTTCGTGCGCCTCCAGGGTTTCGCGTACAGATAGATGAAACATACGACTATTGTACTACGTACCGGGAGACGGGACAACCGTCTGCTCAGATGGAGTTTGCTCCTGGTCCGGCTGATCCAGTGCTCGCCATACGGCTAACCCGACGGCGGCAATCAGGTGCAAGACAATCGCCGTCCAGAAGTAGAGGCTGTTGCCATTGGCGGCGGCCTGTGCTTCAGTCCAGACCAGAGACTGGAAGCGGGCCGCGACAAAGGGCGTGAAAAAATAGAGACAGAAGCAGATGCCCGCCGCGCGCCAGACCTCAAACCGCCGCGCCACCGTCCAGCCAATGAAAAGCGCAAAGGGCGTGGCAAAGATCGCCCAGACCAGCTCGCGCAACTCCGCCTCGCTGCGGGCGCCCCCGGTGCTGACCAGGTTGAAGACGGCCCAGGCCGCGCCCAGCAACGCCGCACCCAGCATAATCCCGGCGGTGCGATAGTCGATCTGACGGGAAGCCGGAGCCGCAGCTTTGCCGCCGGCTCCGCGTGTTGATGGGGTATTTTTCATGAATTTACCTTAAATTTGCCGCAGAGAACACCGAGAACACCGAGATCTTAACGGTTAACGGCTAACTCTTATTCTGTCGTTAATTCTCCAAGTTTCGTCTTGATCTCTTCTTCCAGGCCGGCAATCTGCTGCTTGAGCCGCAGCTCCTCGGTGGAGAGCGCCGGCAACTGATCTTCCAGCCGGTTGAGTTCATCAACATAGCGCTTGCGGAGCGCGCCCTCTTCGCCCTCGCGTCCCAGGGAATTCAGGTTGCCCCGGATCTGCTCCTGCCGCTGGTAGATGCTCTTATTCTCGTTTGTCCCTGCCTGGATGCGCTGCCGGAGTGCGTCGATCTGATGGTAGCGTTGCAACACCTCTTCCAGGGCATGGACGGTTGCGGCATCCAGTACCTGGTTCTGCAGATAGCGCTGGAGTTGCCGGCCGTTCAGGTTTCTGACCAGTTCGCGGCGGCTCTGGAGGCGGCGCTCATGCACCGCAAAGATCGTCCGCGCATGCGGCGCGCAGGTGACGCTCCAGCGGACAAAGCCGGCGCTCTGTTCCAGCGGCTCGGGCGTGTCGGTCAGTTCATACCCATCAAGCGGAGTATGTTCGATCACGACATCCACCGACTCGGCCAGCGTGCTTGTCAGGTGATAGCTGATGTGGCGCAGGTCATACTCCTGGATCAGCAGATACTCGCCGCGCACACTGATACCCCTGGTGTGGCGTTCGTTGCTGTACTGCTCCGCAATCGTCATGCCCAGTTCAACCGCGAAAGGGACAATCAGTTCGCCATCGGTGCGGGTAAAAGGTACTACCGCTTCACCGGCATAGTCGCCGTCGGTCAGCACCGTAACCGGCCCACGCTCCAGCGTCAGCCCGGTCGCATTGGTCAGGCGCAGGCTCACAACTGGATGCGCCGGGAGTTTCTGCTTATTGTAGAGCAACTCGCGGCGACAGGGCAACCGCCGGCTCAGAATAGGCACCATCGCCGACTGGCCGCGTGCCACGCTCACCGGGTGGCTGACGCGGTAGGCAAACAGCGCGCCCCGTTCGCTGCCGGTAGCGGCGGCGGCAACCGACTCCTCCATCTCGGCGGCGGAGAAGGCCGGCGTCGCCATGTCGGGTTCGGCTTCGTCCGCCATTGCCATTGCTTTGAAGCGCTGGGGGGCGGCCGGTGAAGGCGCACTGCGTGCCGGGGGCGCGCCTTCAAACGCAACCGGCGCATTGACCGTGCGCTCTTCGTCCTCAATCAGCGGGCGTTCGGGTGTTTTGGGTTCGTACAGTCGGTAGCGGAAGGAGATGGGCATCCCTGCAACCAGCGTCAACTCGACGCCCTCCAGGTCTTCTTCCAGTTGGTTGTCAAACAGCCCCCATCCCTGCAGCAGCACCGATTGTTCCGCCGAATCGTCCTGATTATCAGGTTCCGGTTCCTGGTTTGTCTCGAAGAGCATGCGGTAGCTTACGCGCCAGGCCGGGGCGGGAGCGATATAGCCCACCAGCAGATCATGCTCACCCGGCGAGAGATGCAGGGTGGCGCTGCGGCGATCCGCTTCGCTCTGTGCGGCGCGCAGGAAGTAGTCCAGATCCGCCACAGCAGTGGCATCCAGCAGTTCGATCCGTTTGATCAGCGGCAGCGCCACCGTCTGGATGCGGCGCGTCTCCGGGCGATAGATCGAAAGCAGTGCCCGACGGAGCGGCTCCTCCTCCTCGTAGTCTACCCCGACGACCAGCCCTTCGAGTTGCCCCGGCGTTTCTTCCGGTTCGGGCGACTGGTCGGGATCGGTCACTAACGGGCCGGCGGCCTCGGGCGGCCTCGGCGGTGACAGGTTGCTGAGGCCCAGGTTGCGCCGCGCCGGTCTGGGCGCGGCGGGCTCCTCCAGGATGCAGCGGATGGGCCGTCCCCGCAGGTCGCGCAGCAGATCCAGCAGGCTATGCTGGTCGGAGAGGTGAATACTGCCCTTCTCGATCAGGGTCGCGCGATCCTCCGGGGTTTCAAAGTCCACCCCCAGCACCTGACCGGCCCCCAGATCCAGCGTCACCATGCTCTTGAGGATATCATCCATTGCCTGACGCGGGAAACTCAACCGCAGCAGTTCACCGCTGACCGGGCCGCGCCGCTCGAAATAGCCCACGCCATGTTTGTACAGAATGATGCGTCGAATGGGGAGAGACATCTACTCAACCTTCTCCGGATTATAGGCGGTGTAGACCAGTCGGGACAGGGCGCTGATGTAGCGCGCCGCCCGGAAATCGGGCAGGTAGCTGTTGTTCTGCTCCTGATAAATGTAAGTCGCCAGCAGAAAATCGCCGCCCTCCGAACGCACAATCCCCACATCGGCATGCATGTCACCGGTCCAGCCGCTCTTGTGCTCAAAGCGCGTGCCCTCGGGCAGGCCCGCCGCAATCCGCGATTTGTCGGCATTTTGCGCCAGCAGATCCAGAATTGCCTGGCAGTCTTCCGCGGTCAGCGTCGCGGTAAACTGCTCCAGCAACTGCCCTTCACCCTGACTGCACTCGTTAATCATTACAAAGATGCGGCTGATTTCGGCGGGTGTCGTCCGCACAATCGGGTCGGCCTCGGTGTAGGGTGGGCTGCCTTCCTGCGCCGGGCCGTACTCGATCGCCAGGCCGCGCAGTCCAATCAGATAGTCACCCGCTTCGTAGGGCATATTCTGGTAGGTATGCTGAAAACCTAGCTCACGCAGCATCACATTCATCTCTTTGGAACCCGCGTAGGCCATATCGGTGCCGGTGCCTTCCACCGCTGCCGCCAGCAGATCATTGGCCGAGAGGTTATTACTCTCGATAACCATCTCGCGCTTCCACCGCTCCTCTTCTTCGTCAAACTCGGGAATGCGGGTATAGGCAAAGAGCAGGATGGGCACCTTGAGCAGACTCGCCCCGGAGAAGACCGTGTCCGGGTTGCGCGTGACCGTTTCGCCCGTCGCCAGATCCTGCAGATAGAAGCCGACAACGCCGTTCCACTCGTCGGCGATAATGTTGACCTGCTCCTGCAGTTGGGCAAACGTGGGGCGCGGCACGTTGGGATCTTCCTCCAGATCGAGTGTAATGATCGCGGAAGCATCCGGTGACTGCAATTCCGTGGCGATCTGCGCCAGCGCGGCAGCAACATCCAGGCTGCGGCCGGGCCGGTAGGCAAAGCTGCGTGTGAGCGTGTCGGTAGCGGTGATCAACTCCAGCGTGGTTGTGGACGAAATTTCATCAGCAAGGCGATCAAGCTGATCGGGTAGCATAGTTTCTTCCAGGGCGAGATCTCGGGGCACCTCAACCGGTGCATCCTGCATGGCCTGTTCCTGCGCTTCGTCCAGCAGGCCGGTAATCTCCGTCTCCAGTTCGCGCGCCGGGAGAAAGATCGTTGACTGTGTATCGCCCGCCTGCAAGCGCACGGCACGGTCACGCGCCGCCAGTTCTTCCTGCAGATGCGCGGATGCTTCCGCAACCGTCATACCTGCGATATCAATCCCCGCCACACGCGCGTCTTCGGCAAAAACCAGTTCAGCGGGAACGGTCGGCGTAACCGGCTGGTCCACATCCGCCGCTGGAGTTGTCGCCGACGGTGTTTGCGTGGACTGACAGGCTCCCAGCAGCAGAATCCAGAGCAGCCAGAGCGTGACAATACGAGGCCAGTGCTGCATGAACTTCCTCACGTCTAAACATCTAATCTTCAGGTTCCAGATGAAAACTCAGCGGGTAACCCGCCTCACGCGCAATGCTGTGCGCTTCATAGACGCGCTGCTGGGCCTCTTCCAGCGGCAAACTTACCACATAAGCCTGGCCCTCGTAGTGCGCCTGAAGCATAATTGTAACGGCGCGCTCCATATCCAGCCCAAAAATACTCTGCAGGACCATTATCACAAACTCCATGGGGGTAACATCGTCATTCTCGATAATGACCCGGTAGGGCTTCTCCAGTTCCTCGTCAGGAATAACGCGATAGGTTGTTGTGGTTGTTATATCGACATCTGGCTCTTGCAGCGGCATACCTCGTCCCCGATTCCTCGTGATACCCAGTTATTGCTGCTGTAGTATAGCATATTCAGCCGCTGTCGCTACTGTTTCAACCATGGTTTACCGTGGGAAAGCGGCAGCATGGCTCCCGCACTCCAAATTACTCAACGGTGATGGATGTGGCATTCCGCAACAGCATATGACAGTTTGATGACGGCAAAAATGCCCGGAGGGACGCACCTCTGTGCGTCCGCCCGCCGCCCGCCGCCAGGCCGCCAATTGCCCGCAGAGACGCGCTGCTGCGCGTCCGCAAACCACCGCAGCCGAATTGCGAACAGGTTATCTATCGGGATAATGCGTAAAATCACAAGTAAAAACTGTATTTTACTGCCGGCACGCGTTTTGCTATGGCGGTATACCATACGGTTTTGCGCAAAACTCATATAAAAGCAGGACAATGTCGAATGCTGTTTGTCATGAAGATATGTATCTTCCTCCCGACGTTCGTGCCTTTCGATTCTTCAGAGAGGCTGACAGGTTCCTGCACATTCCGCCCTGGCGGGATACACCGTAGTTATGGGGGCAGGACAGTGTGGATCCCACTCTTTGTTGATCCCTCAATGCGGAGGAGTTTAGGGGCGGACAGAGCAGATGTGCGCATCTTTATGCATAGCATTGGACTGCGGTTCTCCCCATCTCCCGCTGCTGGGAGAGGGGGCCGGGGGGTCTCTCAAGTGTAGACTTTTTCGTCAGAGCGCATTGGAATGCGGTCAATGGGACCGGCAGCGGCTGCCGCTCCAGTGCAGTATTTTCCGCATTGGGACGGGCTGCGGACGCGCAGAAGCGCGTCCCTACC
>DAOTUI010000103.1:0-24729 GCA_034437035.1 Chloroflexaceae bacterium | reverse complement strand
GTAGGGACGCGCTTCTGCGCGTCCGCCGCCCGTCCTGGTGCGGGAAATGGTTTCTGGAGCGGCGGTCGTTGTCGGTCGCGCCAACCGCATTCCAATGCGCTCTGGCGAAAAAGTCTACACTTGAGAGGGGTGCAACCCCCTGAATAGAATGTTAGCCCGGCATAATCAGGCATGATCCGCGCCGGCCGCGGGCTGCTCCGCGGGCTGCTCCCGGTCCACGACCTCCAGTTCCATGCCGAGCATCTGCGCGAATGTGGTGGCCGTCAGTTGCAGTGCGGGTGGGTCATCCGCGCTATCGATCAACCAGACATGCCCTTCGTCGGTGACAAACTCCAGCGCCACGATTGATTGTACCCGCGGCAGCAGCCCGGGTGGCTTAAAGCCGCGTGGACGCAACCGCAACCGGGCCACCTGCTCCAGGTGCAGCGTCTGGGTGCGCTCACGCATCCGGCGCAGCACCTGGCTGTGCTGCGCATAGACCAGCGATTGGTCCGCCGTATCCAGCGTAATCGTATTTGCAGTCGTGGCGATTGCCCAGCCGCTGACCAGTCTACTCAGCCCCAGCCAGCCCAGCACCCCCAGAACCACCGTGCCGAAGGCCACGCTCAGGAATGCGCCCTCAGCCTGCTGCCCCAGGGTAGAATAGGTCAGACAGAAGAAGAGCAGCCCCAGCAGCAGCAGTGCCGCGCCCCGCGCCATAAAGCGATAGCCCGCCCGCCGATTCGCGCCGGGCCGCGACTGCAGCACCAGCCGGGTATCCGTCTGCTCAGCGATCTGGTAGTAGGGTTCCGTCCCGGGACGGAGGCCCAGGCGTTGCCGCCGGATGCGGCGGGAGGTTGGTTCACTCATGCACTCCGCACTCCTTCCTGACATGTGCTGTGTGGTGGGCCGCTCCCTCAGCCATGGACGCCCACACAGGCCATCTTCCGAATGCTCCATGCCGTATAGTATAACCCCACCTCGCCCCTGCGTGGGTAGTGAGTGTGGACGGGCTGCCGGTGTGTGAACGTTTAATCCGAACATCAATTAAATCGGGAGTCGCGGTATCAGCCGGATCAGGCGTTTCGGGCAGTGTACCACGGCCCCGGTAGATATTCACCAGCTAAAGCCGGGACTCCCGGATGGCATATCCGGGTTATTTTCTCAACCTTCATCAGCGCGTCCGCCCCATTAGCGGATTGTCATCCCGCTGCTGAACATCTGTACAGGCACAGGCAGAACAGACCGCCGCCGGCGCTGTGCCCGGCACACGTTCTGCTATGTTCGGTTTGTTCCCTGATGGACTACCCGTCGCATGTCGAATGGTTCTGACGGCAACTTTCTTCGCCGATTTTTCGTCATCATGATGTAAAGAAATCGGCTGACAAAGCACTATCCATTATGCTATAATAAGGACTCACTGGCGGAGGGCATAGGCCGGCGTACAGGCAGAACTACGAAATGGCATACTACTATGTTTGACCAGGAGAAATGGCGCGCACACATTGTCGAACGACTCAACTCGTTTGCCCGCAATCCGCGCCAGGATATTCATCTAACCGGGACAACCACGGTCCTTGCATACCTTGCCGTGCGCACGCTGGAGCCATTTCTCGATGTGTTCCAGCGCGAGCCGGTGGCCGCAGTGCTGGCCCTGGCGCAAATTACGCAGGGTCCGGGCGCAGATCATATTGTGCGGCGCGCGGCCCAGATGCGCTACCAGGCGGCGCATCTGCTGGAGCGGGAGTTGCGCACAACCGCACCGTTGCGCGCGGCGATTGAGCAACTGCTCGTTGCGCTCGATGTGATTCATCTGGCCCGCCAGCGCCTGAACAGCTCCCGCGACGAGTGGCTGCGCCTGACGCTGCTGCATGAAATCGCCGGTTATGACGCCGGTGAATTCACCCAACTGCATCGCCTACTGACCGACCCCGACTGGCAGATGCGCTATGATACCATTCGTAGCCTTCAGCAGCGCAAGGGGCACTACACCTCGGCGGATCTGGTGCTGCTCCGCGATGGCCTGAAGGATAGCGCGGCCCATGTGCGGGCGGCCGCAGCGCGGACACTGGGCTACCTGGCCGGAACCCCGCCCATGCCGCTGATCAAAGCCCTGATCAAGGTCGCCATCTTCGACTGTGACCTGAATACGCGCTATGCGGCGGCCCGGTCGCTGGGCGCATTCCGCGAGCGGATCGTCTCGCCGCAACTGATCGACTATCTGGTTGTCTGTCTCGATGAAAAAGACAGCTTTGTGCGCACTGCGACCGCACTGGTCCTGAGTGAGATCGGTGAGCCGGCCAGCGCCCCGCCCCTGATCAAAAAGCTGACGGCCCTGCTGCAAGATCCCGACTTCTATGCGCGCGAGGCGGCCGCGCGGGCGCTGGGCACCATGGGACCGGCCGCCGCCACCCAGGTGGTCATCGACGCGCTGACCTGTGCCGTGCGCGATGGCGACTCCAGCGTGCATGAGGCGGCCGTCGAGTCGCTGGCGTATCTGCACAAGTTGCGCGCGGCCCAGCCGCTGGTGCCGACCCTGCCCCGGCCCGAGCCGCTGCCGGCTACCGACGAGCAGGAGCGCGCCGTTGCGGATACGTTTATGTCTTCATCATAACGTGCGTTATTGACAGGATTTACGCGGTGCTGACTGTTCCGGCCTTGTGCCGGACCCGGAATCCGGATTCGCCTGCGGCAGCATGGTACTTTTTTTATCTTTATCATAAAAAATTTACACAAAGTGTAAATTTTTTATGATAAAGATATGGAATCTTCCGCCCTGCCGGAGGCGAATCGGGCCGTTCATCCAGATGAACACCTGATTTGGAACCAACCGCGTAACGCATGTTATTGACAGGATTTACGCGGTGGGTAAGCAAACTGGACGTTTCACCAGATGGAATCCGGATTCGTCTGCGGCAGCATGGTACTTTTTCTCTTTTTTCACAAAAATGTTGCACTCTGTGCAACATTTTTGTGAAAAAGATAACTTCTTCCGCCCTGCCGGAGGCGATATCTCCCACCAAACGCGGGATCACCTGATCCATGTCAGCATTGGCCGTTTCACGGGTTGCGCTCATTTCGTGTTGTTCGTGGTCCAAACGCCCACCGCGTAACGCGTGTCAATAACACGAGTTACGCGGTGGGCGTACAAATCAGACATGTGCTCCCACAACGGCAGTCTTCGCCTGCGGCAGCATGGTACTTTTTGATCTTTATTCACGAAAATTTGGCTCTGTGAGCCAAATTTTCGTGAAAAAGGATGTCCAGTTTCGCCCTGCCGGAGGCGATATCTGCTTCCAAACGAGTGACTGCGTAAGTCCTGTTACAGAGCCAAATTTTCGTGAAATAAGGATGCTCGGTTCCGCCCTGCCGGAGGCGAAACCAGTTTCTCAAGGAGTGACCGCGTCACGCGTGTTATTGACACGACTTACGCGGTTGCCATGCAAACCGGACGTTTCACCCGATGGAAGCTCGATTCGCCTGCGGCAGCGTGGTACTTTTTGATCTTTTTCAAGAAATTTTGGCGCTATGCGCCAAAATTTCTTGAAAAAGGATGTCCAGTTCCGCCCTGCCGGAGGCGACATGCTCTTCTGGGACAATGACCGCGTCACGCGTGTTATTGAGAAAAATGTGGCTCTCCGCGCCGCATAACCCAACTTAAGATGGATAAAGACCCCGCGCCCGGTGTGCTATAATCGGCACACCGGGCGTTTTGCTGCCATACAACCGTGAAGGAGGAGCTATGGAGATCACGCATCGCCGCTTCAACCGGGTCGATCTGCTCAGCGTGAGCGGGCGGGTCGATGCCACCATCGCCCCCCAGTTGAAGCAGGCGCTGGATGACCTGTTTGCTGCGGGGCGCCACCGGATTGTGCTGGATCTGACGGAACTGGAGTATATCAGCAGCCCCGGCCTGCGGGTCTTGATCGAGGCGCGCAAGCGGGCACGGGACTGGAACGTGACCGATCTGGAAGGCGGGGATATTCGGATTGCGCATCTGCCGCCCCGGATCAAAGAAGTCTTTGACCTGACCGGCTTTACCTCGCTCTTTGAGATGTACAGTGATACCGTCGATGCCGTGGGCTCGTTCTAGATGTGTGAACGCATGGAAACCCTGACGCTCACCGCCAACCTCGATGCGCTGGCGCAGATTACCGCCTTTATCACGGCGGCCGCCGAACATCTGGGCCTCGACGAGCGCGCTACCTGGCAGGTCCAACTGGCCGTTGATGAGGCGGCGACCAATATTATTCAGTATGCCTACGACCCCGAACATCCCGGCGATATCGTCGTGGAGTGGTATGTCGAGGATGATCGCCTGGTGATCCAGTTGTGCGACCATGGCCGCCGCTTTGATCCGCAGGCGGTCGAACCGCCCAACCTCGAACTACCCCTGGAAGAGCGCCAGGTCGGTGGGTTGGGCATCTACCTGATGACCCGCCTGATGGATGAGGTGCGCTTTGACTTTGATCCGGAGGCGGGGAATCTGCTCACCCTGGTGAAGCAGTTGACGAGCGAGACCCAGACTGATGTTACACTCTTACCCCTGCATGGCCGGATCGATGCTGTCACCTCCCCCCAGATGAGCACCGAAGTCCGTGCCCAGATCGATGCCGGGATGCGCTACCTGCTGCTGGATCTGAGCGATGTGCCCTTTATGAGCAGCAGCGGCCTGCGTGCCCTGCTCTTGATCCGCAAAGATCTAATGACGCTGGGCGGGGAAGTGCGTCTGGCTGCCCTTCAACCCCAGGTGCTGGAGGTCTTCGATATCACTGGATTTGCGCAGGTCTTCGCCATTCACGCCACGGTGGAAGAGGCGCAGGATGCGTTTGGGCAGGGCCGCGCGTGAGGCGTGCGCAGCTCGTCAGCCTCTACTGTCTGCTGGTCGGGGGGAGCGGCTGGCTCCTGCTCCTGCTGACGCCCCGCCCGGCCGTGCCGCTGAGTGTGCTGCTGCTGTTTGGCCTGGTCGCTCTGCTGATCGATAGTCTGGGCTTTCGACGGCCCCAGGGCGACCCGCACAGCCTGGTGGGGGTGATCCTGCTGGCGGCGGCACTGGCGCTGGGTCCACCCGTCGGTGCGCTGATTGCCGCCGGGGAGGGGCTGCTGTTTGGGGTTGCGCTGCCCTTTATCTACGGCTTTCCCCGTACCTTCTACACCCTGGTGGGCCGACCCCTGCTGCGCAGCGGCCTGCGTGTGCTGGGTATTCTGGGGGGCGCGGCCCTGGCGCATCTGTTGACCGCCGGGCCGGCTGCGCCTGCGCCCGCGCTGCTGCTGGCAGGGATGCTCCTGGGCTATGGCAGTCTGCTACAACTGGGACGCCTCGGGCGCGAGTATCTCCAGGGGGGGTGGACCGGCGTGCAGACCTGGTGGCGTTCCACTTGGCGGCTGGCGTTGAGTGCCGAGCTTGCACCGTTGCCGCTGGCCGCCCTGGTTGCTGCGATCTATACCGATCTGGGGATCGGCTACTTTCTCCTGGCCGGCATCAGCCTGCTCGCCACCAGCGCGATTGTGCGGCGCGCCGGGTTGCGCCTGCAGACGCAGCATCGCTCGGTGCGCGAACTGGCCCTGCTCAACGAAGTCAGCCGGGCCATCATTCGCAGCGAACAGGATGTTGCAGCGCTCTGCGAGTTGATCTATCGGGAGACCAGCAAGATTGTGGATACCTCCTCGTTTCACCTGGGCCTCTTCGCGGGTGCAAACTTTACGCTGATGGTGCGGGTGCAGGACCGGGTACGCCTGCCGCAACTGACCGTCAACCTGGCGGCGGGTGATGGGCTGGTCGGCTGGCTGCGGGAGACCGGACGGGCCTTACTGGTAGAGGATTTTGCGGCGGAGATGGAGCAGTTGCCCGCCCGCCCGCGCTACCAGAGCGAACACCCGCCGCGCTCCGGCATCTATGTGCCGCTGATTGCCGGGGAAACCGTGATCGGCAGCATCTCCATTCAGAGCTATCGCCCGGCGGCGTTTGATGCCAACGACATGCGGCTGCTCTCGCTGATCGCCGACCAGGCCGCCGTGGCGATTGCCCGCGCCCGCGCCTTTGATGAGACCCGCCGGCGCGTTCATCAACTCCAGGCCATTCACCAGGTGAGCGAACATGTCACCGCCATTCTGGATCTGGAAGAGTTGCTGCCCGCCGTCGTCCGGTTGATTCGTCGCTACTTTCACTACCATCCCGTGCATATCTTTACCACCACCCCCGACAGTAATCTCATTACCTTTCGCGCCAGTACTGCTGATGACGATGAGAATATCGATCTGGCCTGGATGCACATGCGGCAGTTGCATATTGGGGAGGGGTTGGTCGGCAGTGCGGTGGCGAGCGGCCGGCCGGTGCTGGTGGGTGATGTGCGGAGCGACCCGCGCTATATCGACGACTACTCGGCCACCTGCTCGGAACTGGCAGTGCCGCTCCGGGTGGGGGCGCAGATCCTGGGCGTGCTTGATGTCCAGAGCGCGCAACCGGATGACTTCGACGACGACGACCTGTTTATTATGCGTACCCTGGCCGACCAGATCGCCATCGCCATCGACAGTGCCAACTCGTATGCTGCCCAGCAGGAGGAAGCCTGGACCCTCAACGCGCTGCTCCAGGTCTCGGAGAATATCGGACGGGCGGCCACCCTGGACGAACTGCTGCCGACGCTGGTCCGCCTGCCGCCGCTGCTGGTCGGCTGTGACCGCTGCTTCTGTCTGCTCTGGGAGCGCGAGGAGCATTGCTTCAAGATCCTGGCGGCGTATGGCCTCAAGCGTGCGCAACGGGATGAACTGCTGGGCCAGTGTATCGCCATGCAGACCGCCCCACTGCTTGATCGGGTGCAGCATGAACTGGCCCCGGTGCGGTTGACGGATGCCCAGGCGCAGCGCGCAGCCTTCCCGCAGATTATTCCCGTCTGCGGTAGCGGGACGCTGGATCTGCTGCCGCTGCTGGCGCGCGCCAGCCTGATTGGGGTGCTGATCATCGACTATGATGCGCCCGACCGTCCGGCCCACCCGCGCCACCGGGCGCTCTACGAGGGCGCCGGCGGCCAGATTGCCCGCGCCCTGGAGAGCGTCCTGCTGTCGAATGAGGCGGCCGAAGCCGAGCGGCTGGAACAGGAACTGCGCGTGGCGCGCGAGATCCAGACCTCGCTGCTGCCCGCCGCGCCGCCGCGCCTGCCCGGCTGGGATATCGCGGCCGACTGGCGCTCCGCCCGGCTGGTTGGCGGCGATTTCTTTGACTTCTGGGAGCTACCGGCCCGGCCGCAACAACCCGACATGGAACCGGAGCCGGCCACCCTGGGGTTGGTGATTGCCGATGTGAGCGACAAGGGCGTGCCGGCGGCGATGTTTATGGCTCTGGCGCGTAGCCTGGTGCGCGCCGCCGCCCTGGACGGCTCGCCCCCGGCGCGGGCATTGGAGCGGGCCAACCGCTGGATCACCCGCGATTCCGAGTCGGGGATGTTTGTAACGCTCTTCTACGCGCGCCTGGCGACGGCGACGGGCGAACTCTGCTACACCAGTGCCGGGCATAACCCGCCGCTGCTCTACCGCCCGGCCAGCCGGACCTTTGAGGAACTCTGGACGCCGGGGATTGCACTGGGGGTGCTGGAGGAGGTGGCGCTGCAGGAGGCCCGGGTGACGCTGGCCCCCGGCGATCTGCTGGTCTGCTACACTGACGGCGTAACCGAGGCGATCAACGAGCAGACCGAGCCGTTTGATAAGTCGCGGCTGTGCGACCTGATTGTGCAGCACCACGCGGCCGGCGCGAATGAGCTCCTGGCGGCGATCACGGCAGCGGTGGCCCGCTTCACGCAGGGCCAGGTGCCCTTTGATGATATTACGCTGGTGGTGGTCAAGCGGGAGGCGGATGGATGGGAGGTTCGTTCGGCATAGCCTGCCGGGTGGGGGCGATTGCGGTAGGGACGTGCTTCTGCGCGCCCACATCTCACGGGGCCAGGAGGCATATAGCAATCCTGAACTGGTTATGAACTGGTTAAGCAACTTGAAAAATGATCGGTTAATGCCTGGCTGGGACATAGCTTACACTCCGCGCAACCCGCGCCGGTTCGCCTACGGTGCCGGTGTGGGGGTGGCGGTGGGCGGCACAACATCAGCATGGCAGCCTTCGCAGGTAATATTGGGCTCATTCGGATGATTTGGGACTTCGATATCGACCTGGTGCATGCTGTGGCAACTGGGGCAGGTAATCCGCACCGGCGAGCCATTGTGGCAGTCATTACAACTGGGGTGCGGTTCATGCTCCATGTCCACCACTTCCGGGGGGTGTATCTGGTGGCAAACGATACAGTTATCA
The DNA here is from genome assembly GCA_034437035.1 of Chloroflexaceae bacterium. GTDB lineage: Bacteria > Chloroflexota > Chloroflexia > Chloroflexales > Chloroflexaceae > CAKZQX01. The sequence continues at coordinate 16,454 of DAOTUI010000103.1, read as the reverse complement.
TTGACCCGTAGGGCCTCAGGAATCGGGATCGAAGCCCCCAGCGCACTGTTACTCGTCTCAGCGGCAGTCGTGGCCGTGACCGTCGAGATAGGCGTGGCAGTCGGCTGGAGGCGCGTGGTCCGGCTCTCGGTCGGTCTGCTTGCGCTACAACCTGGCAGTAGTAGCAGTAGCCAGCAGGTGATCAGCAGTCCAGAAATCCGGCGACTCATGGGTACGCTTCCTTGATAACGCTGTGACAGGGGAGATGGGAGCCACACACCGGCGGATGCTCTACCGGCAGCAGCATGAGTAGGATTGACCATGAACAGTGATACGGCCCTATTATAATCGAAGTTGGCCCGGCCTGTATAGTTCTGTACGGTTGACTTTACCTGACAAAATCAGCATAATAGGGCCATACACAGCCATTTAGTGACACGCGTTACGCAGTGGATGATCAAACCGGGCGTTTGATCTCGGTAGCAGTGCATTGCGCCTGCGGCAGCATGGTATCACACTGCCGCAGGCGCGACCGGCTTTCGGGCCTGGCACCAGGCCGGAACAAACCCCACCGCGTAACTTGTGTTAATGACACGACTTACGCGGTGCTCCACCGGAAGATGTACTTCGCCTCCGATCGGGCGGAACCGACCATCCTTTTTCACGAACATTTGGCTCACAGAGCCAAATGTTCGTGAAAAAGAAAAAGAAAGTACCATGCTGCCGCAGGCGATTCGGCCGTTCATCTGGTCAAACGTCCGGTTTGGACGCCCACCGCGTAACTTGTGTTAATGACGGAATAGATGGAGATACACATGGACGCTGCGACGCGCACGCATCTCGCAGACGTAGTTCGGAGTCAGCGCGAAACTCTGATCGACCAGTGGTATGCCGGCCTCATCACGACCGGGTTTAGTCCGTTGAGTGAAGCCGAGGTCTGCCGGCGGCTGGATGCGCTTATCGATCAGGTGTTCGATCTACTGGTGGCCGAGTCTTTTGCCCCGGCGCAGGCGCGGAGCATCGGCGCGGCACTAATCGATCTGCACTACACCCGGGCGGATGCCCTGGAGCATACGCTGCTAATCCTGGGGCAGACATTGTATGCAGAGGTGCCGGCGGCCGGGTTGCCCCTGCTGACGGCGCGTATGCCGGCCCTGCTTGGCGGGATTGCGGCCGGGTTTACCCAGCGGATGTTGAGTGTTGTGCTGGCCGAACAGGAAATCTTTCGCCAGGCAGTGCTGGCGGCCCGGCAGCAGGCCGAACTGGCGTTGCAGGCCAGTAATCTGCGCCTGGAGACGGTGGTGGCTAATGCGCCGCTGATCCTGCTGACAATTGACCGGGAGAACGTTATTACCCTGGCAACCGGGCGGGGGTTGGCTGCGGTCGGGCTGCGGCGCGAGGATCTGGTGGGCCAGTCCTTCCTCGAATTCTTTGCCGATCGCCCAATGAGCCTGGAGCGCTACCGCCGGGCGCTTGGCGGCGAGTCGTTCACCAGTGTGACGACGTTTGGCGACCGGATGTATGAGTCCCACTTTACAACGCTGTCTGACGCCGACGGCACCGTCAACGAGGTGATCGTGGTCGCCATTGATGTCACCGAACGGGAACAGTCCCAGGCTGCGTTAGAAGCCGAACGCGCCGGCCTGGCGTGCCGCGTGGCTGAGAGTACCGCCGAACTGCGCCAGGCAAACGCCGATCTGCTGCGCGCAAATCAGCTCAAGGATGACTTTGTTGCCAATATGTCGCATGAACTGCGCACGCCGCTGCATGCGATTCTAGTGCTGACCGAGGCACTGCGCTCGGGTGTCTACCAGCCGCTGACCGATCAGCAGGACGCGCGGTTGCAGCAGATTGAGACCAGCGGGCGGCATCTGCTGGCGCTGATCAACGATATCCTGGATCTGGCAAAAATCGGGGCCGGGAAGATGGAACTGGATCAGCACCTGACCAATCTGCCCCAGGTTTGCCAGACCAGCCTGAAACTGATCGACCAGGCGGCGCAGAGCAAATCCCAGCGCATTGTCACCCGGTTTGACTCCCAGGTGACGACCACGCTGGCCGACTCACGGCGGCTGACGCAGATCCTGGTCAACCTGTTGAACAACGCGGTCAAGTTTACACCACCCAACGGCACTATCGGGCTGACGGTCGCGGGTGATGTGGCGCAGCAGACGATCAGCTTTATCGTCTGGGATACCGGGATTGGCATCACCGAGGAGGATCTGCCCCGGCTGTTTCAGCCGTTTGTCCAGATCGATAGCAGTCTGGCACGGGCCTATGATGGTACCGGGTTGGGGCTGGTGCTGGTTTACCATCTGACGGAACTGCATGGCGGGAGTGTTGCGGTCAGCAGTACGCCGGGTGAAGGTAGCCGGTTTACGGTGACGCTGCCCTGGACGCCGGCGGTCGATCTGCCTGTCGGGGCGGAACTGGATGAAGAAGAGGCACTGCCGGCAACCCGCAATCTACCCCTCAACGGGCAACCAGTGATTGTCCTGGCCGAAGATCATCCGGTAACGATGACCCTGTTGTCAGACTATCTGCTGCTCCGGGGCTACCGGGTGATCATCGCCTGCAACGGGGTCGAGGCCATCGAGCGTACTCAGGAGAGCCGCCCGGATCTGATCGTGATGGATATTCAGATGCCGGGACTCAATGGATTTGATGCCATCAAGTATATTCGCGCCGATGCCACGCTGACGCATATTCCAATTATCGCCGTTACTGCGCTGGCAATGCCCGGCGATCGCGAGCGCTGTCTGGCGGCCGGCGCGAATGAGTATCTGAGCAAACCGATCAGCCTGCAGCAGTTGATCACAACAATTGAGCACCTGCGTTGGGAGAGTGACCGGCCTACGCCCTGAGCTACAACTGCCGGCTACCAACCGGCGCGGTGGCTTCCCCGACGCTGCGCGTGGCGCGGGGTTCGGCAGCCAGAGGCAGCGTCACGGTAAAGCTACTACCGACCCCCTCCTGACTGGTAACGTCAATCGAACCGCTGTGGAGCGTGACCAGCTCCTTAACTATGTAGAGACCCACGCCAATGCCATGCTGCTGGTGCTGCACCGCATTGGGCGCACGATAGAAGCTCTCGAAGAGGTGCGGTAGCGCTTCGGCGGGAATACCGATGCCCTGGTCGGTAACGCTTACATAGACCTGCGCGGCCCGCTGCTCAACGCACACCTTCACCCGGCCGCCGGGCCGGCTGTACTTGATCGCATTCTGGAGCAGGTTGCGCACCACCTGCCGCAGGGCGACCGCGTCACCCCCAACAAACAGGGACTCCGGCGCGGGTTGGTATATCAGTAGCGTATCGGTGTGGGTTGCCTGCAACTCCTCCACAACCTGGTTCACCAGGGTACCCAGTTCAAGCGGCACCTGCTGAATACAAAAGTGGCCCATCTGTAACCGCGACAGGTCAAGCAGCGTCTCAATCAGCTCCTTAAAGCAGTTGGTCTGGGTAGCAATCACCTGGAGCGCGCGCTGCTCGCGGTCCGTGAGCGGTGAGGCCGGATCGGCGCGGTGCGTCAGCAGCCGGGAGTAGCCCAGCATGCTGGTCAGTGGGGTCTTCAGCTCATGCGCCACAACCGAGAGGAACTGATCGCGTTCCCGGATGGCGGTCTGGGTCTGCCGGTAGAGGCGCGCATTATCGACACTCATGGCAATCCGGTAGGCCAGATCTTCGATCAGGGGCAGATCCTGGCTCTGGTAGTGATCCGCGCGGGACGAAACCAGCGTCAGCGTTCCCAACACATTGCCCCGTACCAGCAGCGGCACAACGATAGCCGAGCGGGTACCCAGTTCGCGCATCAGATGTTGATGCGCGGCATCCCGGGTATACACCTCCAGCACCGTATCCGAAAGATCCGACATCACTTCCGGCCGGCCGGTCTGGATCACCTTGAGTACCGGGTGCGGCAGGTTGGGCTCGACCGGATAGTGGCAATGCAGCGCATGCAAGCGTTGCTCCTGTTCGGGGTAGCGATGGACGGCGGCCACCTGCTCTATTTCGCCGGCGTCCGCAATCAGGTTGATCACACACCAGTCGGCCAGGTAGGGCACAATCAGCCGGGCCACCTGCTCCAGGGTGTCGTTATAGTCCAGCGAGCAGGCCAGCACCCGACTCACCTCGGCCAGGAATGCCTGCTGTTCGCAGATATGTTCGGCCTTGCTGCGGGCGCTATACGCGCGGGCGAGCAGACGGTCCTGCCGGCGCAACTGTGACTCAAGATAGGCCACTCGTTCACTTAACCGGCGTTGACCTTCGCGGCAGCGCTGATCTTCGCTCACAAGCGCTGAATGTGCCGTAGGTAACTCGGCCGGCTGTTGTTCCACGGTTTCCTGTAGCTGTTCAAAGTATGCGAGAGTCATCACACTATCCTGGCGGTATTCAGTTCGTACATTCTGGTGAAAATATGCCCGTCGTTGTATGGCATGTCCTTACCTCGCTCAGGGCCAGTGTTGGGTGGAGCCGCAGGCAGCGCAGATGGCTATGGCTGCGCTGCCTGGGGAAACGTATACGTCCTGGTGCCAATGCAGGAGGCGATCGTGCATGCGCGGGTCGTCTCACCCCGGAAGCATATCGCGGAGATTAACCGCGGTATAGAAGGCGCGGCGCAGCCATCCATGCGGAGCCGCGATCACCTGCCCATCGGGGCGCTGGATGCGCCAGGAGGGTTCTTCGCGCCAGAAGTGCCATGTTTCGCCATGTTCCCAGGGCAGATCGGCCACAACCTGATCCTCGGTATTGCGGTTCAGCGAGAGCGTCAGCATCACAAACTTGTCGCTCTCAGCGGGAAACTCTTCCAGCAGCGCGCTGTAGAAGGCGCTCTCCTCCCGCTCCGGCGCTGTCGCCGGGGTTGCTTCCGGGGAGGCAGCTTCCGGGAGCAGATCACCATAATAGGTATCCAGCAGTTGCTCAATCTGCTGCACCATATGTTTGTCCAGGTAAATCTGGTACTCGCCGCCGTCAATCTCACGAGTACGTTGACGAATATCTTCAAGTAATGCGATAGCTTTATCAAGTACATCAATATCGATTTCATGCTGCACTGCGGTCATCATCGACCTCCTTGTCATGCAAAACCGGTCGCCATGGGCCGACACGGGGCGGCTCCGGCGGATGCTGTTTTCGGTAGGGACGCGCTTCTGCGCGTCCGCATACCGTTCTGTTCTGATCCGGCACCTCCACTCAGCTACAGCGCCGGTTCCCGGCCAACCATGCGGGCCTGCTCGTTGCTACCGCGCTCGGCGGGATGCAGCAGTTGCTCCAGCGTCGCGGTGTCATACCAGGGCGGAATAGCGTTCAGCAGCAGTGCCGTTACCCGTTCGTGGGCCTGCTCGTCGGTTTCACCGACGCGGGGCATAGCCGCCAGGTAGATTTCGTCGCGGGTGATGCCGCCCAGACCAAAAACCAGATCTTCAACGCTGATCACGTTAGCCGTCCCCGGCCAGGGGGTCCAGGTGGTATGCCCATGGTGCATGACCTTCTCGCCATCAGCCACAAACCACTCGCCCCGGGCGGCCCGGCAGTAACCTGAATCAATCTGTTTCATCGCCTTCTCGACGATCTCCGGTTTAATCTCAGTTCGTATGTTGACGATTGCCATATGAATATCGCTCCTCTCTCACACCGGCACGTTGTTCGGCGGGCGCTTCTACGCCGGCTCCGGCACTCTCCAGCCAAACTCATGCGTTTCGCAGTGCCGCTGGGTCTGACAGCGCCGGCCAAACTCCTCAAGAAACTGCTGTTCCTCTTCGGATAACTCGGCAATGACAAACAGCATGTTGAGATCATGCCGGGCTTCTTCACTCAGAAGTTCTTCAATGTGGCGGGCAACCTGAAACCGCTGTTCATTCATACTTACACTCATGTCCGCTCTCCTTCTTCTCGTAAAGCGCAATCAGGGAACCGCAACCACGGTGTCGCGGCTCCCTGGGGGCATTGTTGTACGGCACTGCGTTGTGCCTGTTACTGCGACAGCATTGTCGGGATTACGCCATTGAAACCATAGTATGTCGTGATATGCTCTGCATCAGCATAGAGGTGCATATCAGGTGCATATCATTTGTATTGGGATTGCTCTCAGTTTAATGAAAATTTATCTGTATGTCGATGGAGAAAAGTGGGAGATTTGGGTAGCGGCCGGCTTCCCGGGTGGGACAAAGCGGGACATTAGCGGAAATTAGCCGAAGCCACATAGCCGGGTTGCCTCGGGTTGTTCAACAGTGTGTTCAAGATAAACCACAACCGTGAGTAGCAACTGGTCGGGTTGAAACTGAGCGTGCCAGTGCAACTGCACATAGGTGCCGTCCCGCCGCCGAAAGCGGCCACAAAAGTTGGCCTGCTCGCCACCTTTTTGCAGATGATGCACAGCAGCAATGACCGTGTCCAGATCATCCGGGTGAATGCGCTCGATAAACGGCTGCGCTACCAGTTCGGCACTATTCCAGCCCAGAATGCGCTGCCAGGCGGCACTGACCGCAACAAAATAGCCGTTGAGCCCGATCGTGGCCCGCATTGCCGGGGCTTCACGCCGATTATGATGCTCAGTTAGCATTGCCGGTTCTTGCATCGCGGTCTGCTCCTCCCCAGCGTAGAAATGATCCAATTCTGACGTACACGCGTTACGCGGTTGTTGACCCGGCAGGGTGGAAGATTCTATTCTTTTTCATAAAAAATTTGCACCTTATGCAAGCTTTTTATGAAAAAGAAAAAAGAGTATCATGCTGCCGCAGGCGAATCGGGCTGTTCATCCAGGTGAATACCTGGTTTGGAACCGACCGCATAATGCGTGTGACGTACACGCATTATGCGGTCGGGCCGGTTTCGGACCGGTTTCAGACCTGAACGCCAGTTTCGTCCGGCACAACCGGACATTCTCTTTCACGAGAGTCGCGCACTGCTGCCGCAGGCGAAGACCGCTTTTCGTCCGGTCAAACATTCAGTTTGAACGCCCACGTACGTTGTGAACTTAGCCTACCAGATCAACCTTTTCCAATCAACTCGATTGGGCGGGATATTTGCGGGAAGTTGTGGACAATCGCCGGTACGTGATGTACGTTATGCCGTGGCGGTTGGCTCAACCAGCCGATAGCCCAGCCCGCGTACGGTCTCGATGCAGCCCGGCTCACCCACGCCATAGCCCAGTTTGCGCCGCACCGCGCGCACAAATGGGCGCAGCAGTTCGCGTGCCTCCTGCGCATCTTCGGTGGTTACGCCATGGGTTACTTCGAGCAGATCGCAGGTATCCACAACCTGCCCGACATGGCGCGCCAGATATTCGAGCAGGGAAAACTCGCGCACCGAAAGCTTTACAAGTTCGCCCGCAAACCAGACCTGGTGCCCGATGGAGTCAATCTGCAGCACCCCGACCGTCAGCGGTGCCGTGGTATCCGGCGCGGTTGCAGGCGTCGCCGGTATGCTCTGCTGCAGTTCCTGGTGCCGGCGCAGTTTTCCCTCAACCGTCGCCAGCAAATCCTCCGGTTGGATCGGTTTGGTCAGGTAGTCGTCTACACCCATGGCTTTACCATAGCGGATATCACTATCCAGCGCGCGTGCCGTCAGGAAGATAAAGGGGATGGTCGTCCACTCCGGTTGCCGGCGCACCTCCTCGAAGAATTGATAGCCATTGATATGCGGCATGGCGATATCGGCCAGAATCAGATCAACCGGTTGCCCCCGGAGGATTTCCAGCGCTTCCGTTGCATGGGTGCATGGTGTAACATGGTAGTCCATACCCTCCAGGATCAACTGCACCGCCTTGAGATGATCCCGTTGATCATCCACAACCAGAATGTGTGCCTCAGGTGTCACACTGATCCTCCTTAAGCGGGAGATACAGCGCAAAACTGCTCCCCACATTGAGTTTTGAACTTACTTCCAGATAGCCCGCGTGGCGTCTGACCAGTTCCCCGGCAATCGAGAGGCCCAGCCCGGTGCCGGGAATATCCCCCTGGGTCTGCGCCCGGTAAAAGCGCTCAAAGATATGCGGCAGGTCAACTGGATTGATGCCAATACCGGTATCGCTGACCAGACAGGCGGCCCAGCGGCCGGGCGGTAGGCGCTGGTTGCCCGGCCAGGTGAGCGCGCCCGGCATGGCTGCCGGTGCTTCCATCCGGGGTATTGGTGTGGTCACCACCTGGCAGACGCAGGTAATCCAGCCGCCATCGGGCGTATATTTGAGCGCGTTGTTTAGCAAATTGCGTATCACCTGGCGCAACTGTCCGGTGTGACCCAGTACCGGCAGGTTATCCGCACAACTTAGCGTGAGTGTGATCGCCTTCTTATGGGCCATCGGTTCCAGGCTTTCAATCTCGTCCAGCACCAGGCGCGCCAGGTTGAGCGGATGCTGATCGGTAGCGATGCGCCCGCTGTCGATGCGCGAGATCTCCAGCACATCACCGATCAGATCACTCAGCACCCGCGTATGTTTGCGAATATCCTGAATAATCTCAAGCCGCCGGGCATCATCCATGCGCGGGTAGAGCAACTCCAGGCTACCGGTAAGCATGGTAATCAACGACATGGGCGAACGCAACTCATGCGAGACATTGGAGACAAACTGGTCTTTCATACGCTCAGCCAGTTTCATAGCAGTAATATCGCGCTGCACGCTGACAAAACTGGTCGGCTGCCCCGGTTGATCGGGATCGAACAGCGGGGCAACCGCCAGCGCAGCATCGTAGCAGGTACCGTCAACGCGCTTGAGCATCACCTCGCCGCGCCAGGTCTGCCCGCCTCGGATGGCCGTCCGTAGTTCTTCGACCAACTCGGGCGAAGCCAGATGCTGCCACTGCCACCAGTGTCGGCCCTGGGCGGGATCACTGTTGGGCATGCCGGTCAACGCCACCGCCGCCGGATTGAGATACTGTACAATGCCGTCCATATCGATCACCATCACCGCCTCGCCCAGCGCTTCCAGGATGGCCCGGGTGCGGTCCCGTTCCTGCTGCAACTCGTGGGTACGCTCGACGACCAGGGCTTCGACGTTGGCGCGCTCGGCCGCCAGCGCGTGTTCGGCCGCTTTGCGCGCGGTAATATCGCGGGCAATGCCTTCAATCGCCGTCAGCATGCCTACGGCATCATAGATGGGCACATTGCGCTGTTCGATCCAGAGAATGGTGCCATTCTTATGCACCCAGCGCAGTTCAATCGGGGTGCCGAAGGGTACGTCGCTCTGCATGATTGCGGCCAGGATGGCCTGATCCGGCGGATAGATCAGTTTGCTCCCCAGGTCCGGATCGGCATAGTGTTCTTCCGGCGTGTACCCGGTAATCTGTGTAACGGTTGGGTTAACATATTCAAAGCCATGGGTTGGCTGCAGCCGAAAACGATAGATAATATCCGGGGCATTCTCAGTCAGCCGTCGGTAGCGCGCTTCACTCTCGTGCAGTGCCTCTTCCATACGTTTGCGTATGGTAATGTCGGTTGAAATCCCGGCGATGGCATAAATTGTTTCCTGGGCATCATAGAGCGGAAAGCGATATTTGAGATAGACTAACGTCCGGTTATGCAGGGTCAACGAGTACTCGCGTATCGTGGATGTCCCGGTGGCAAGAGTATTCCGATCCTGGGTCAGGAACTGCTCGGCAATCGGTGCCGGCAAAACATCATAGGGCGTCTTCCCCACAATCTCGGCCTGGGGGCGTCCCACCATGGCTTCATACTCGTGGTTGACAAACAGGTAGCGCCCTTCCAGATCGCGGGCAAAGATCAGCATGGGTGAGTGTTCCAGAAATGCCTGGAACAGTGCCTGGCTTTCCTGCAGGGCTGCGGTGGTACGTTGATGTTGGATAATTTCAGCGCGCAGAATCTGGTTGGTATGATGCAACTCAGCGGTACGACTGGCGACCCGCTGCTCAAGCTCGGCATGGGTCTGGCGCAGTGTCTCCTCGGCCTGAACGCGGGCGGTGATATCCCGGTTGCTGGCGCGCTGCCCCAACCAGTGGCCATCGGCGGCATACACCGGCCGGCATGCATGCCCGATCCAGTGCTCTACGCCACTCCGGGTGATGATCCGAAACTCCAACTCGGCCGCTTCCTCATCGGTCATCTCGGCATGCAGATGCCGGGTCACGCGCGCCTGATCAGCCGGGTGGACCAGGCGTTCCAGGAGGGCCGGATCGGCGATAAACTCTGCCGGGTGGTAGCCGGTGATCTGTTCACAGGAGGGCGAGACATAGCGGTAGTGTCCGGTGGGATCGAGCCAGTACTCCCAGTCGTAGGTCCAATCGGCGATGGTGCGGTAGCGCTCCTCACTCTCGCGCAGAGCTTCCACGGCCCGGTTATGCTCGGTGATGTCGTGGATAATCGAGAAGAGCAGGGGCCGTCCCTGGAGCGTAATTGGCCCGGAGTAGACCTCCACATCGCGGATCTCGCCGGAGGCCAGTCGGTGGTGAAAGCGGAAGTAGCGCCGGGCTTCGCTCTGGGCCTGCTGCAGTTCTGCCTGCATCGCTCTGGGGTTCATGGTGTTGATATCGGTGATATGCATGCGGCGCAGCACATCCGGCGGATAGCCGTAGAAGTCGCCGGCGGCCGGGTTGGCATCAACAATTGCGCCGGTTTGGGGATCAACCAGCAGTTTGACGGCATTGTTTTTTACAAACATGCCCTGGTAGAGCGCCGCGCATTCTACCTGGGCAGCGGCGGCCTGCTGTTCCAGTTCGGCCACCCGCTGCTGCAGGCGGGCAACTTCGACCCGGTTGTCCGTTGCATCGGGCGGGATATGTTCGTGCATCATAGCGCATTCTCCAACATCCAGAGTGTATGTTGTCAGGATGGGGTGATACGAAATCCGGGAAGGCGGGTGCAGGATGCGGGCGTGGGATAGTGATAGGGCGTAGTACGCTGCGCTCTTACGTGGTGTCGTTCCCTGAAATCTGTAACCTGAACCTGTAATCTACACAACTTACGTGGTCGTCCATCCAGCGGATTGGGATTCGCCTCCGGCAGAGCGGAAGATTCTATTCTTTTTCACAAAAATTTGCACGAAGTGTAAATTTTTGTGAAAAAGATAAAAAAGTACCATGCTGCCGCAGGCGATTCTGCCGTTCACCTGGTTAAATGTCCGGTTTGCATGCCCACCGCGTAAGTCGTGTAATCTACAGGAGTTACGCGGTTACTGACCCGGCAGGTATTTCCGCCTCCGGCAGGGCGGAAGCGACCGGATCTTTTTCACACAAAAATTCACAACGTGAATTTTTGTGTGAAAAAGAAAAAAGTACCATGCTGCCGCAGGCCAATCGGGCTTCCATTGCGTAACTCCTGTTACCTACTCAATATACAACAGATCATCCTGCTGGCTGGCGAAGAGACGGGTATAGACGCCGCGTTGCGTCAGCAGTTCGGCATGTTTGCCATGTTCCACCACCTGCCCCTGATCAATCACCAGGATCTTGTCGGCGTTGACCACGGTTGAGAGGCGGTGCGCAACAATGATCGTGGTGCGCCCCTGCATCAGTTGCTGCACCGCCATCTGGATCTCGCGCTCGGTGGCGGCATCCAGGCTGGAGGTGGCTTCGTCCAGGATCAGGATGGGCGCGTCTTTGATCAGGGCGCGGGCAATTGCCAGCCGCTGCCGCTGCCCGCCGGAGAGCCGCGCGCCCATCTCGCCCACGCGGGTATCGTAGCCATCCACCAGCGAGGCCACAAAGTCGTGGATGTTTGCCAGCCGCGCTGCTCGCTCGATCTCGGCGTCGGTGGCGTCGGGCTTGCCGATCAGGATGTTCTCCTTGATCGTGGCGTTAAAGATGTAGGTGCGTTGCGAGACAACTGCGATCCTGCGCCGCAGATCATCCAGCGGGAAGTCGCGGAGGTCTACCCCGCCGATGCGTACATGCCCCGCGTCCGCCTCCCAGAAGCGCAACAGCAGGTTGATCACGGTGGTCTTGCCCGCGCCGCTCGGCCCCACCAGCGCGACCGTCTGCCCGGCGGGGATGGTGAAGTTCAGGTTGTGATGCACCCATGGCCCCGGTCCGGGCGGGCTCTGGACGGTGGGCTCCGACGTTTCCGGCGTGGTTTCAGCGCTGGTTGCGGCGGCTTTCGGCTTGCGCCGCCCGAACAGGCCAAACCATCTGCGCCGCGCCTCCGGCTTTGTCTTTTCGGCTTTGCGCCGTGCCTTCCGCGCTTTGCGCTCGCTTGGCGCGGCGTCCTGGTCGGTCGCGGTTGTGGCTGCTTGCCGGCCCGTGGGCGCGGGTTGTCCGCCGTTGGGACTATGCCCGTTGGTTGCAGCCGGTTGGCCGGGCGTCAACTGGATCATATCGTCCATTAGCGTAAGTTGGCCGTTCGTCGGGTAGTTGAAGTAGACTGACTCAAACTGGATGGAGGGTTCAACCGGCTCTTCCGGCGGCGTGGTAGCCGTCTCCTGCACCAGCGGCTCCTGGTCCATGATGGCGAAGAGGCGGCCGGCACTGGCGCCGGCCTCGTTAAACCCGCCGACCACATTGCGCAGCCCGGCCAGTGGACCAAAGGCGGCGACCGCGATTGCCAGGATGGGCGGGATCTCAACCAGCGCCAACTGGCCCCAGTTTGCCAGGATCATCCCGATAATCAGCAGGCTGACCAGGCTGGTGGAGACTAGCGAGTCGTTGAGTGCGTCCTGCAACCCGGAGACATCCGACAGGCGGCCCTGAATGCGGGTCAACTGCTCATCGCGGGCGCGCACCTGCTGCCGCCGCCGCTCCTGATCGCCAAAGGCGACAATATCGCGCAGCCCCTGGATGCTGTCGGTGATGTAGGCATTCATATCCGCCGCTACCGTGCGCAACCGCAGGCTGGCCGTGCGGCTCAGGTCATCGATCAGCCAGGGCACAACCAACCCGACAGCTACCAGGAAGGGTAGGAAGAGCAGCGCCAGCCAGCCGCTGAACAGCGAGATGGCAAACAGTGCAACCAGCGGGATCATCACTGTAACAACCGCCGCGCCGATGGTCTGCCCGTAGAACATCTCCAGCCGGTCAATATCGGCGATTGCCCGCGAGACTAGATCGCCGCTGCGCATGTGGGTCAGGCCGGCCGGGGCCAGCGGTTCCAGCCGCTGAAACAGCCGGACGCGCAAGGTTTCGATCAGGCGCAGCGCAATGTACGAGCCCAGGTAGTGATCCAGGTAGTAGAAGATGCCCTTGGCCGCGCCAAATAGCACCAGGTTGATCATAAAATAGGACTGGATAAACGACTGCCGGCCGGGGTCGGTTTGCAGGATCACCTGCCCCAGGCCCCAGGCGGCCATTGCCAGGATCGCAATCCCGGCGATCTGGTTGAGCAGGCGAGCCAGGATCGCAACGATCACAAAGCCCCACATGCCGCGAATCTGCCCCAGCAGCCGCAAAATAATTGCTCGTCGGTTCATGGCTTATTCTTCCTCAACCAGTGCGGTGACAACCCGTTGGGCCTCGATCAGGCGCGCATAGGGACCGGACCGCGCCAGCAACTCCGCATGGGTTCCGACCTCGATGATCCGGCCCTGGTCCATCACCAGGATGCGGTCAGCATGCCGCACCGTGCTCAGGCGGTGCGCAATCATCAGCACGGTCTTGCTCTGCGCCAGGCGCTTGAGTTCCGCCTGAATGATCGCCTCGGTTTCGGCGTCCACCTGCGAGGTGGCCTCATCCAGCACCAGGATGGGCGCATCCTTGAGCAGGGTGCGGGCAAGGGCGATACGCTGGGCCTGCCCACCGCTCAACAGCACCCCGCGTTCACCGACCTGGGTGTCGTAGCCTTCCGGCAGAGTGGCGATAAAGTTGTGGATGTTGGCGGAACGCGCGGCGGCTTCCAGTTCGGCCTGGGTTGCGTCGGGTTTTGCCAGCCGCAGATTCTCGGTAATCGTGCCATAGAAGAGATAGGTTTCCTGGGCGGCGAGGGTCATCTGGCGGCGCAGCCAGTCCTGCGAGATCTGTGTCAGCGGGTAGCCGCCCAGCGTAATCTGCCCGGCCTGCGGATCGTAGAAGCGGAAGAGCAGATTGATCACGGAGCTTTTGCCCGCGCCGCTCGATCCCACCAGGGCCACGGTTTCACCCGGCCTGATTTCAAACGAGACTGCGTCCAGCGCCAGCGGACCGGCAATTTCAACTGTGGGTTCGTCCGGAGTGCTCTCCGGCCCGGCTGCGTCCGCAGCGGGGGCAACCTCGTCCGGCGTAACCTCGTCCGGCGTAACCTCGTCCGGCGTAACCTCGTTCGGCGTAACCTCGTCCGGCGTAACCTCGTCCGGCGTAACCTCCTCCGGCGTAATCTCCTCCGGCGTGGCCGCACCCCTCCGCTTCAAGCGCTTCTGCTCGGCCTTCAAACGCTTCTGCTCGGCTTTTTGGGCTTTCTGCTCAGCCTTCAAGCGCTTCTGCTCGGCCTTTTGCTGCGCACGTTCGGCCTTTTGCTGCGCACGTTCGGCCTTGCGGCGCTCGCGCTCGGCTTGCTGCTCGGCTTGCTGCTCGGCCTTTTGCTGCGCACGTTCGGCCTTGCGGTGCTCGCGCTCGGCTTGCTGCTCTGCGCGCAGTCGTTTGCGCTGCTCCTGCGGTGTCTCGAGCGCCTCGGGCGCATTGTTCGGCACCGCCGCATAGGAGAAGCTGACCTGCTCCAGGCGAATATGCGGCGTCCAGCTTTCCGGCACAAGCGCGTCGGGCGCATCCTGCACCAGTGGCGGCGTCCGCAGCAGCGCGAAGAGGCGGTCGGCGGCCGGGAAACCGCGCGCGAGGGTCTGGAAGGTGCCGCCCAGCGTCAGCAGCGGGCGCGCCAGTTCCACGCTCAACAGCACAATCACAAATGCCATGCCCAGCGTAATCGCGCCGGTTTCGAGCCGCCAGGCGGCCATCCCACTGGCAACCACAATCGTTCCCAGGGTGGCGATCCACTCGAGAAAGAAGAGCGAAAACATCGTGATAAAAATGCGGTCCATCGTGATCCAGCGCAACTTGTCCGACTGAAACTGGACGCTCTCGCTGTAGTCCCGGCTGCGGGTAAACATCTTGAGCGTGGTCATGCCCTGCAGCAGATCGAGGAACTGCGCACTCAGGGTGCTGACCGTCTCCCAGAAGCGCCCGCCCGCCGTGCCAAAGGCCCGCTGGAGCAGCAGCAAGACCAGCGGCAGCAGCAGTTGCACTGCCAGCAGCACCAGGGCGACCAGCGGGTCCAGCAGGGCCACATAGCCCAGGAGCAGCACCGGCACGGTAAAGCCCAGGATAATCTGGGGCACATACCGGCTGAGGTAGCCCTCCATGCCGGCGATGCCCTCAACCGCCAGGTTGGTCAGCGCGCCGGTCCGTTCATGCGAGGTAAACTCCGGCCCCATCGCCAGAATATGCGTGTACAGCCGGTCACGCAGCACGGTGCGGGTACGTGTGGCAACCCGGTGGGCGGTCATGCGTGCCAGCCAGGCAAACCCGGCCCGCACCAGGAAGACGACCGCAAACACGCCAATGCCGACCGGCACCCACCACCAGGGTATGCGTGCCTGGAGCGCCTGATCGATGACCAGGCCAATCAGGGTAATTTGCAGCGCATTCAGCGCAAAAACGCACAGGCCCAGCAACACGCTGAGGGCGAGCCACCAGCGGAGCCCCCGGGCCAGCGCGAATACTTGTCTCATCGTCCCCATTCTCGTGATACCTCTCCGTGTATCGTCCAGCCCCGGCCAGGCCGGCGCACCGGCCCGACGCTGCCGCGCTTTTCACCGGGGTATGGCTGCGGAATAGTGCAGTTCTATCCGGGTAGATGTGGCGCGCTATGCAGAGCGCTCTCATCCAGATTGTACCAGAAACTTTCGTGCTGTTCCAATTTTGGACTTGCCAGGTAAGAGAGGGGACAGGGGACAGGTTGAGAAAATCGTCCAGATCCGCGGAGAGACCTGACTGGTCTGTGGACGGTAGTGGTCCGTAGCTGCGGCTAGAAGTTGCGGGTGCTGCTCTGCGGTATAATACCTCCCCGAATTTCAGGCACAAATGTACGAAATTATTTCTCAGAAGAGCCCGGATGTGGTATAATAAAGATGTTACGAGGAGGTCGCCTTGGCCGTTGTAAAGCCTCAAACCCCAGGTCTCATCGACGCTGTCAGTGCAGGCTATGTGGCTCTGAACCGGCGACTCTGGGTCATAGTGATACCCATTGTTCCGGATCTCTACCTCTGGTTGGGGACACGCCTCTCGCTCGCGCCTCTTATCCGTAGTCTGAGTGACCGGGTTGCATCTGCGCCGGCGCAGGTCTTGCCGGATATTGCGCAGCCCGCGACGTTGGTGCAGAACCTGCAGCAGGCTGATTTGCGGGTGCTGCCGGCCTGGATTAACTTTGTGCCACTGCTGCTGCCGGAGTTTTTATTGCTCCCGGTTGTGGAGCAGGCGGCGCTCTCAGGGGCCGGGGTGGTGCTCTCAAGTGTAGACTTTTTCGCCAGAGCGCATTGGAATGCGGTTGGCGCGACCGACAACGACCGCCGCTCCAGAAACCATTTCCCGCACCAGGACGGGCGGCGGACGCGCAGAAGCGCGTCCCTACC
>DAOTUI010000102.1:0-3823 GCA_034437035.1 Chloroflexaceae bacterium | reverse complement strand
CTCCAGCAGTTCCCGCGTGGTCTGGTAGACACAGATGTGGGTTTCGATGCCGGTCATCAGCAGTTGCTTGCGTCCCAACGCCTCGATCGCCTGCATAAACTCGGAGTTGCCGCAGCAGCTAAAGCTCATTTTGCTGATCAACGGAGTGTCGGTCAGAAACTGCGCCAGTTCCGGGATGGTTGGCCCCAGGCCCTCGGGATTCTGCTCGGTGACAATGATCGGCAACCCCAGCACCTGCGCGCCCTGAACCATCTTCTGCAGATTGCCGAAGAGTTGCTCCTGCTCATGCATCATCTGCGCCAGTTTGCCCTGCACATCAACCACCAGCAGGGCGCTGTTTTTCACCTGTAGCATGCAGTATATCCTCACTTTCACACAAATATAATGTTCCTCGTAGGGTGCGCTTCAGCCCATTCGCCGCCCATCCCCGGTAGGGACGGCCTTCTGCCCGTCCGCCGCCCATCCCCGGTAGGGACGGCCTTCTGCCTGACCATCAGCGGCAGCATGGCATGGTACAATGAAATGTTGCACAAACAGCACCCCTTCCCGATTGTACTCTTTTGAAGAGAGGTAACCCGATCCTATGGCAACCATTTTACGCGATTTTCTCGAAATTCCGTATGAACAACTGGAAGAACTCAACCTGGAAGTCAAGGCCCAGCGGTTGGCTCGCGTGCCTCGCGATCAGTTGCGTGAGGAGCGGATGCGCTACCTGACCGACGAGAAGCGGCTCAAGGCCATCACCGTCTGCTTTACCGATCTGGAGGGCCGCCTGCACATGCTGGACTATGACAAGAAATTCCTCCTGAAATCCGCCGATAATCTGACCTTTGACGGCTCATCCATCCGGGGGTTTGCGAGCCAGGCCGAGTCGGATCTGCGCCTGAAACTTGACTGGTCGGCATTTTACTGGCTGCCCTCGGATATCTTCGGTCCCGGTAAGGTGCTGCTCTTTGGCGAGGTGCAGGGGCGCGACGGCACATCCTATCCCTCTGATATGCGCACCCGTCTCAAAAGTTACACCAACGAACTCTACGAGCGGGAGGGGCTGACCTGCAACGTCGCCGGCGAGATCGAAGGC
The DNA here is from genome assembly GCA_034437035.1 of Chloroflexaceae bacterium. Taxonomy (GTDB): domain Bacteria; phylum Chloroflexota; class Chloroflexia; order Chloroflexales; family Chloroflexaceae; genus CAKZQX01. The sequence goes on along the minus strand of DAOTUI010000102.1, from coordinate 2,742 downwards.
TTTCTCTTCCAGGGGCGCAATGCCGAGCAGCGCTTTCGGGAGACCGGCGCGTTTTCATTTGTCAGCACCTCCGGTTACTACCACTCGCTACCCGATGATCCGTTGCGGATCTTTATCGACGCCGTGGCCGAAGTGCAGCGCGCGATGGGCTTCGGCAACGAGAAGGATCACCCGGAGGTTGCCCCATCCCAGTTTGAGCTAAACTATGAACATACCGAGGCCGGTATCGCCGCCGACCAGATCCTGCTCTACAAGCTGATCTGTCGCCAGGTCGCCAGCCGCCACGATTTGACCGCCAGCTTCCTACCCAAACCTGTTACCGAGGTCAACGGCAATGGCATGCACACCAATTTGTCGGTGACAAAGAATGATGTCAACCTGTTTCACGACCCGAATGGCGATGCGGGGCTGTCGTCCTTTGCCTGGAACTTTGTTGAGCGCATTCTCCACCGCGCGCAGAATCTCTGCCTGATCCTCAACCCCAGTGTCAATGCCTACCGCCGGCTGGACCCCAATTTTGAAGCGCCGAACCAGGTTATGGCTTCACCGGTTGATCGGGGCGCGATGATCCGTATCCCGATTGGGAACGCGCGCTCGGCCCGCGTCGAAGTGCGCTCAACCGCGCCCGATGCCAACCCCTACCTGGTCATCTACACCCTGTTGAAGACCGGGCTGGAGGGTCCACTACCGCCGACGCAGATGCGGCACGGCACCACCATCCTGCCGGATAATATCAACGACGCGCTCCAAACCTTTCAGGGAAGTGCCACCATCGCCGATCTCCTGGGCGCGGAGGTTCAGACCAAATATGCCGATCTAAAGACAACCGTGGCCGATCGCTGCCCGCGCCTGCTCGGCTCCCGGATCAAACGCGCTGAAGTCCAGTTTCACCACGAGGTGACAAATCAGTATCTCTGGAGCAAATTCTGAGCCACAGGTATGCTCACCTTCATCGGACTGGACCTGGCCTGGTCGTCGCGCAACATGACCGGCGGAGCGGTCATCACCGGAGATGCAACCGGCGGGACGTTGACCAATGTTGTGCTGCTCCTCGATGACGCAACGATAGCTGATTATGTCAATTTACATGCGGGCGACGGCCCGGCAATCGTGGCCGTCGATGCGCCGCTCCAGGTGCCGAATGCCACCGGGCGGCGGCCGGCCGAAGCCGAGCTTGCGCGGGTCTTTCGGCAGTACGAGGCGGGCGCGCATCCCGCCAATCGACAGCGGCTGGCCTGCGACGGGGGAGTGCGTGGCGAGCAACTGGTTGCCGCCCTGGAACGGCGCGGCTTTATTCACAAACCGACGATTACAGCGGGCGATCCGGTGCGCCAGGTGATCGAGGTCTTCCCGCATCCGGCGATGGTGGCGATCTTCGGGCTGGAGCGTACGCTCAAGTACAAAGCCCGCCCGCAGCGCCCCCTGGCCCTGCGCCAGGCCGAGTGGCAGCGCTACCAGGACTACCTGCGTACACTGACCCGGGCCGACCCGGCGTTGCACGGTCAGGAAAAGCTGCTTGCCCAGGATGTTACCGGACTGCGCGGAAAACGGCTCAAGCAGTATGAAGACCGGGTCGATGCCCTCTTCTGTGCCTATATCGCGCTCTACGCCTTTCGCTGGGGCATGGCACGCTGCCGCGTCTTTGGCAACTTCACCGAGGGCTACATCTTCACCCCGGTCCCGGAGGAGGTGAAAGGGTGAAGGGGTGCCGCGGATTGCGGTATACTGAAGGTAGCTAGAGCAAATGAGAGGAGTACCAGGTATGCCCAGACGTGCATCAGTTCCCTATCGGATTCTCCCCGACGACACGCCGACCCGGCGGCGGCGGGTGTATATCAATGCCGTCGTTGGCCCGGATGGGCGCATTCGGCTGGAATTTCCCGCCGGCGCAGAACTCGCCAACGTCCTGCGGACCTTCACCGTCGAGTTTGACGAGCCGCTTCCCGATATGCCTCCCGATCCAGAGCAGGAAGCATTTATCGAACAAACGGCCGGCTCGATCCCCGACTTCCCGCTCGATGTTGACGAGGGATTCATCTGGGATGAGGAAGAAGAGGAAGAAACTGCCGCGACCAACCATACCAACGCCACAACCGAACAATGACAACAATGACCTACCTGCTTGATAGTAATGTGTGTATTACCTATCTGCGACGGCGGCAATCTGTCATTAAACAGCGGATCAATGCCTTACCTGCGGCCAGTATCTTCATCTGCACGCCTGTCCTGGCCGAACTGGTGCGGGGCATCCACCGTAGTAACGATCCGGTAGGCGAGCAGGCGCGTGTCCAGGCATTTGTAGTACGTTTTGTGATGCTGCCATTTGATGTGTCTGCAGCAGAAGAAGCCGGACGGATTCAGGCCGAACCTGACGCGATGGAGTTGCCGATTGGACTGGCGGATGTCTATATCGCTGCTATCGCCATTGCCAACAACCTGACCCTTGTTACCCATAACATCCGCGAGTTCAGACGCGTAACGGGGCTAGTGTTCGAAGACTGGCAAACTACTCCATGAGATGGTGAGGTGAGGCGATGAGACGAGTGGCGTGTTCACTCATCACTCGTCATCCATTACTCATCCCTCGCCCCTCATCCTCTCAAGTGTAGACTTTTTCGCCAGAGCGCATTGGAATGCGGTTGGCGCGACCGACAACGACCGCCGCTCCAGAAACCATTTCCCGCACCAGGACGGGCGGCGGACGCGCAGAAGCGCGTCCCTACCACAAAAAGCCTACACCTG
>DAOTUI010000101.1:0-2542 GCA_034437035.1 Chloroflexaceae bacterium | reverse complement strand
GCCACTGACCGAACAGGATCTCGACGCGCTCATTCGGGATCGCGCCATTCGTCTGCTGGTGTTGAGCAACGGCAAACGCATCTGGGAAGCCTCCCCCGGTCCGCTGCACCAGATGATCGTTGATGAGATGCGTGCGACCATTCAGCCCGCTGGAGCAGAAACTGCCGGTGGGGTTGATTGCGCAGGCCGGCATCTCGCCGCCGTGTACATCCGCCTACCGGATGGCTCGCTGGTGCGCTCCGACATTAGCATCTTCTGCACCCGTCCACCCCGCCAACGCCAGGCACTGACGCTGGTGCCGCCCGTTGTCATCGAGGTGGTGAGTCCCAACTACGAAACCAAAGATCTGGAAGATCTGCCGCCGATCTATCTGGCAAATGGCGTGCTGGATGTGCTGGTCGTCGATGCCGACCAGCGCCGGGTTACGCATTTTCGTGGGGCGGACAGCAGAAGTTTGGCGATGCCGCTCACGCTGGATCTGCAGTGTGGTTGCCGCTGCACGTTTGACGTGGCGTAAAAGGGCCACACCGCCGCGCGCTGTGACCCTTCCTGCCATCAGTTCAACTGCTTACACGCAATCGAACGCGCCTTGTCATGCTACACGAATGACAGCACCACCGCCAGGGCCAGCACCATCAGCACGCCCGCCAGAATGCGGTAGTTCGCGTACCAGGGCATCTGCTTGAGTTCCCGCGACTCGGCCCGCCAGACGCCGCGCGTCCAGGTATTGTTCTCGATATTCTCTGTAATCGGCTCGCTGGTCGCCAGGCTGACGCCAATCATCAGCGCAAACGCCAGCGCCGTCAGGATCATATTCATATAGAGGAAGTGGACATTGAAGGCCTGATCCACATTCAGCACCTGGAACAGAATAAATAGGATGACCCCGGTTGGAATACCGATTGCCAATGTCCAGAATGCGCCATGGCGGTTGGCCCGCTTCCAGAAGATCCCCAGGATAAAGACCGCAACGGTCGTCGGCACCAGGTAGCCCAGGATCGACTGCAGGTAGGTCCAGAGCGTCTCAAAGTTGACGATCTGGGGAGCCCAGGCGGCCGCAAAGATCATAAAGGCTCCGGTAGCCATCCGCCCGATAGCCGTCAGTTGCTTATCGCTGGTATTAGGCCGCAGGTTCTTCACAAAGTCCATCGTCACCAGCGTCGAGGCCGAGTTGAGGGTGGAGTCAACGCTCGACATGATCGCGGCGACCAGGGCGGCACCCACCAGCCCGCGCAGACCAATCGGTAGCAGGTCAAACGCCAGCGCCGGGAAAGCCTGGTCGGGATTCTCCAGGCCCGGGTAGAGCACGCGCGCAAATAGACCGGGGAAAATCAGGATAAACAGCGCCGGGATCTTGAGCAGGCCGCCAAACAGCGCGCCCCAGCGTCCATGGTTCACATCCTTCGCGCCCAGCGCCCGCTGCACAATCACCTGGTTGGTACACCAGAAGTAGAAGCCGATAATCATCACGCCGAGTAACCCCGGCCAGGGCACACTCGCGCTACCGGCAGGTTTGAACAGGGTCAGACCACCCGGCGGCGCAGCTTGCACTACCTCGCCCCAGGAGCCAATCGCCAGAAAGCCCATCACCGAGACGATCGTGCCCCCGATGAGCAAGACCACCGCCTGGATCGCGTCGGTAATCACCACCGCCGACAGACCACCAAAAACGGTATACACACCGGCAATAATCGTCAGCGTGAGAATGGTCTGCCAGAGCGGCAGGCTGGGAAAGATCGTCTGGATCACGATCCCACCGGCGTAGAGCGCACCGGACATATCAATAAACAGGTTCAGTAAGAGCGTCTGCCCGGAGAACACATAGCGCGAGCGCCGGTCAAAACGCCGCTCCAGAAACTCGGGCATCGTAAAGACTTTTGACCGCAGATAGAACGGCAGGATAAAGAAGAGAAAGAAAATCAGGATTACGGCTGCCAGCCACTCATAGTGGTAGATCACCACGCCGTCGGCATAGCCGCCACTGGCTAACCCGACAAACGAACTGCCGGACATGTTCGAGGCGTAGAGCGAGAGCCCAATCAGCGGCCAGGTCAGTTTGCGCCCCGCCAGGAAGTAGCCTTCGCTATCCTCCTTGCCGCGCCCAACCAGGTACCCGATGATCAGGGTTAACCCAATGTAGCCAATAATAATCGAAATGTCGATAGTTCCAAGTTGCAGATCCGGCAAGGTATACCTCCTTTGGTTCCATGCTTCATTGCCAATAATGCTGTCAGGGAGTGCCGTCCGGCTCTTCCCGCAACAGAACTCCTTCTCCTCAGCATTTTAAGAGCGGACAGAACCTTTGTACGAGAGGCAGATAGCCCATTCCGATGTGGTATGGCCTCACCCCCCGGCCCCCTCAGGTGTAGGCTTTTTATGGTAGGGACGCGCTTCTGCGCGTCCGCAGCCCGTCCCAATGCGCTCTGACGAAAAAGTCTACACTTGAGAGAGGGAGGGGTCGTCCAGCCGGCGCGCGCGCGCGTGTCGAACCAGACCCCAACCAGATACACGGAGAGCATGCCGAACCCAGGGTGGGCCGGAT
>DAOTUI010000100.1:0-41813 GCA_034437035.1 Chloroflexaceae bacterium | reverse complement strand
TAAAAATTTTGCACTCTGTGCAAAATTTTTAGCAAAAAAATGTCCGATACCGCCCTGCCGGAGGCGCATCGGGCCGTTCTTCCCGGCGAACACCTGGTTTGGAACCGACCGCGTAACGCGTGTTATGTGACACGCGTTACGCGGTGGACGATCAAACTGAGCGTTTCACCAGAGGAAACACAGACCGCCTGCGGCAGCATGGTACTTTCCTGCGGAGGCGAAATACGCTTCCGGGTTCGGGACTGCGTAACTCATGTCGCATAACCGGCATAGGTATTTTGCCTCACGTAGTATCAGGCCATTGGACTGATGGCCTAATCATTGCGTTGTGCGATCATGTCCGCAGTTCGCCTCACCGTGTACTCCGGCGAGACCTGGCACGATTTGTGCAAAACGTACAACAAGAAATAGCCGAAAGTTGTTGAAATTGTCCAATAAGTGTGTTACGATCTCGCTGAAGGGAGTTGTACCGTTATCCCCGGATCGGCACGAGAACGTGGGTGATGGGGAGCGGAATGTCGGGATTGACGTAGAAGCACCGCAGTTACACCCGGCAGAGTGATGATTATCACGTAGTGTTGCGTGATATTGCGGACGTAAGCACAACGATGTGCTGCAGGGTGAATGCAGCAGTGAAGCAGCAAACAGGAGGCAAGTATGGAAGTTTTAGCACAAATTCAGGGGTTTTTGATCGGTCTGATCGGTTGGGCGGCAACAGCCGTGGTGATTTCGAACTCCGCAAAATTGACTCGAGCCGATCAGCGCGCGTTGACCGTGTTTACCTGGACACTCTGGATGATCCCGGCCCTGGGGGCCCTGGTCTACCGCAACCTGATAGATATCAACTCAGCCGCATTTTACTGCGTCAGCACCACACTGGCAATGGCGCTGTTTGTGTGGCTCAGTGGTGCGCGCTGGCGGACCAAACCATAGAACGTACCGGCAGACAAAATACACAGCCGCCCTGAGATAGGGCGGCTGTTTCTGTATCTCCGAATCTACGCTGGAATGTTTAACCGTCGTAGTAGAGGAAGAACTCATAGGGATGCGGTCGCAGTGACATCTGGATCGTCTCGGTGCGCTTGTAGTCCAGGTAGGTGCTGATCAGATCCTCGGTGAAGACATTGCCCTCCATCAGGAATGCGTTATCTTCTTCGAGTGCATCCAGCGCATCACTGAGTGAGCCGGGTGTGCTGGCGATATCGGCCTTCTCTGCCGGTGACAACTCGTAGATATCCTTATCGACAGGAGCAGGCGGCTCAATCTGGTTCTTCACCCCGTCCAGGCCGGCCATCAGCATGGCAGCGAAGGCCAGGTAGGGATTACACATTGGATCGGGCGCGCGGAACTCGATGCGGCGGGCCTTCGGTGCTGATGAGTAGGTCGGAATACGAACGGCCGCCGAGCGGTTACGCTGCGAGTAGACCAGGTTGATGGGTGCTTCGAAGCCGGGCACCAGGCGGCGATAGCTGTTGGTGGTCGGTGCACAGAGCGCCAGCAGAGCCGGGGCATGCTTGAGGATACCACCGATGTAGTGGCGCGCCATATCCGACAGGTAGGCATATTTGCTCTCGTCGAAGAAGAGCGGCTCGCCATTCTTCCAGAGGCTCTGGTGGGTATGCATCCCGCTCCCATTATCACCAAAGAGTGGCTTGGGCATAAAAGTTGCGGTATAGCCCAGTTCGCTGGCCGTTGTTTTGACAATATACTTGTAGAGAATGATATTGTCCGCCATCTTCAACAAGGGCCCAAAGCGCATATCGATCTCGGCCTGCCCCGCCGTTGCCACCTCGTGGTGATGCAACTCAACCTCAATCCCCACCTGTATCATATTGAGAACGATCTGCGAACGAATATCCTGGAATGAGTCCAGGGGCGGGGTGGGGAAGTAGCCCTCCTTGTGGCGCGGGCGATAGCCCAGGTTCTTCCCGCCACGGTCTGCGCCACTGTTCCAGATCGCTTCGTCGCTGTCCACAAAGTAATAGCCGCTGCTGGCGTTCTGGTCATACCGGATATCATTGAAGAGGAAGAACTCGGCCTCCGGACCAAAGAAGGCAGTATCAGCCAATCCGGTCTCTTTGAGATAGGCCTCGGCTTTGCGCGCCACATAGCGTGGGTCGCGGGAATAGGGATCGCCCGTGATTGGATCACGGATGTCACAGAAGATCGCCAGGGTAGGAATCTTGAGCATCGGGTCAACGAACGCGGTGCTGGGATCGGGGAAGACCAGCATGTCGCTCTCATTGATTACCTGAAACCCCCGGACAGACGAGCCGTCAAAGCCCATCCCATCGGTGAAGTCACTTTCGCCGAACATGCCGGCCGGAACAGAAAAGTGTTGCCAGGTACCGGGCATGTCGGTGAAGCGTACATCCACCATCTGGATGCCCTTCTCCTTGATCAATTCGAGCACACCTTTTGCGTCCAATGTCATGGCATCTGCCTCCTTGTTGCATTCCAGAACAAACGTGGTCCTGCGGATACACCGAGCATATTAGCATACTATGCGATTTGATAAAAGCGGAAGTAGTTGTTGTGTTCCCACGGACACCCGGTCAGCGTTCTGCGCTGATGGGTGGGATGTTGCATTGCCGACGCTGTATGCCGCACACCACTGCCTGATCCGGGATACAGGCAGTACCGGAAAGAGTATTTGCGGGAAAGCGTCGTGGCTGTATCACCTGCGACAGTGCGGGCATACCCGTGAGGGATTATGGCATATCGCGCACCTGGATACCGCACAGAACTGACCCGGTCAGGTGAGGCTGGGCACCTCATCCGCGCAGTGATAGAAAAAAAGCTGGGGACTCTGCAATTGACTCGCTGCTTCTTCGCAGAAGTAAAGGTACTCTGTGCTATGCGAGCCACCGGCGATGGTCTCCTGATGCGGCTGTGTATGTTTGGGAACTACTCATAATATGGTACCTGGGTAATATCCTCTTGCGCTACGGTAAGGTTATACAAAAGTTAAGGGCATGTAGTTGGATGTTTTTTACAATTGGTGTGGGGGAGCGTCTGGGTATTCCGGGCTTTCTGCTGCCGGTGGTCGGGTCACATGCCGGCACTTGCCCCGTTGCGCGGCCTATGCTACAATCCCCTGCATTGTGCGTTATTTCCGGCAGGTGGCCTCGGGCTGCCTGCCGTCTTCATGGGTATCCGGCTGAGATCAGCCCGGTCCAGGTGTCCGGGAAGTTCGTTGCGTGTGGCATGACGTGGCTCCGCAGCGGGAGGCACTCACGATAGAAAGGAGCGATGGCAGATGTCGCAACAGATTTTGCAAGATCTGGCCCAGCGCCAGTACAAAGCTGAGATTCCGGAGTTTCAAGTTGGTGATACGGTGCGGGTGGGTGTGAAGGTGGTGGAAGGTAGCCGCGAGCGTGTGCAGGATTTTGAGGGCGTGGTGATCCGGCGGCGGGGCGATGGCATCAATGAGAATTTTACGGTGCGGCGGATTGCCTCCCACGGTATCGGCGTCGAGCGAACCTTTTTGCTGCATGCGCCACGGGTCGAGGCGATTCGGGTGGTGCGGCGTGGTAAGGTTCGGCGGGCCAAGCTCTACTATCTGCGTGGACGCACCGGGAAGGCCGCGCGCATTAAGGAGCGCCGCCGATAGTGTTGCCGCGCAGCCGAACACCGCGATCGCAGCATGAGCGGCGTGGGTTGCTCCAGCGGGCAGGTACGGTCTGGTACCCTGCGCTGATCCGCTGGGCATTTGCCCGCTTTTACCGCGAGTTTGCCTGGACATATAATTTTGTTGCGTGGGTTGTTTCGCGTGGATTGTGGCGTCGCTGGACACTGGCGGCGCTGCCGTACCTTCGGGGGCGGGTGCTGGAGGTCGGGTGTGGCACCGGGTATGTGCAGGAGGCGTCGGCGACGCAGCAGCGTGGTGGTCTGGTCGGGCTTGATGCCTCACCGCAGATGCTGGCGCTCACGCAGCGGCGACTGCAACGCCGGGGAGTTGATACCAGGCTGGTGCGAGGAGTGTCTCAGGCGTTGCCACTCACCGGTTCGGCGTTTCAAACCGTGCTGGCGACCTTCCCCAGTGAGTATATCGTCCAACCCCAGACGCTGACTGAAATTCAGCGCGTACTAGAACCATCCGGCCAACTGGTCATTGTTGATGCCGCCTGGTTTACGCACGATGGGCTCTATGCGCGGCTGGTCGATATTGCCTACCGCCTGACCTTTCAGCGGCCGGTACGGGGCACGCCGGACTATCAGCCCTACCTGGTACTGCTGGAACAGGCCGGCTTCGCGGTTACTGGACATTGGGAGACGGTCGGCCCCAGTCAGGTGCTGGTGCTCGTCGGCACGCGGCCGGAACGATAACGTATGCCGCCGGATGTACAGTTTGAGCAGGATCTGTATGCTGCCGGATATCAGCGGGTCGCGGGGATTGACGAGGCGGGGCGCGGCTGCTGGGCCGGGCCGGTTGTGGCCGCAGCGGTGGTGTTGTCCCCACGGGTGCTGGCCCAGCCGGCCCTGCTGGCCGGGCTGGATGACTCCAAACTGCTGAAGGTGGAACAGCGGGAAAGCAACTATGCGCAGGTGCTGGCGCTGGCCGATGGGGTGGGCCTCGGGGTTGTGCCCGCCTACCTGATTGATGCGCTGCGGATTGTACCGGCCACGCGGCTGGCGATGACCATTGCCCTGCTGAGTCTCGGCTGCCCGGTAGAGGCGCTTCTGATCGACGCGGTTAAGCTGGAGGAGATTGCGCTCCCGCAGCAGTCGTTGATCAAGGGGGATGCGCGCTGTCTCTCGATAGCCGCCGCCTCGGTCGTTGCCAAGGTTACGCGTGATCGCCTGATGCGTGGGTTGGAGCAGGTGTATCCCGGCTATGGCTTTGCCGCACACAAAGGCTATGGCACGGCGGCCCATCAGCGCGCGCTACGTCAGTTGGGGCCGTGTGAGTTGCACCGCAAGACCTTTCGCCCGGTTGCCGAGATTGTTGAGCTATTTGCCTGAATTACACGACTATCTGACGATATGCGTTTACGAACTCATCTCTGGACCTCAACCCTGACGGCACTGCTGCTTTATCCGCGTAAGCCGCTCCAGGCCACGCTCTTTACCTCGGCGGGAGTGCTGATCGATCTCGACCATCTCCTGCTCTATGCATGGCGCACGGGTGACTGGAGTCCGGTTGGTGCAATCGGCTACAATCGCTACCGTCATCGGACAATTGCGCCGGGAGATACCCGTCCACGCTATGGAAAACTACGTTCCTGGCTGCATCAACCGCTGCTGGTGTTACCCACTATCTGGTTTCTAAGCCGGCAACATTCAGCGTTACGTCCGGTTGCGCAGGGTCTGACCTTGCACCTGGCGCTTGATCTGATTGAGAATGGGCTGAACCGGATACAACGCTGGAACACACCGGCACTCCCACCGCATTAGCCTGTGCCGACGAAGGTATGGTACACTGCTGGTATCAAGTGGTAGTTTTTATTGGCATAACTGCGCAGTGTTTGTGGCAGCGATTGTTGGAAGGATGGAGTAGAACCATATGGAAGCTGACGAGCAACCATTTGATGAAGATCCAGGGACCGAGTTGGCGCGGTTAGCCCAGGAGACCATTGAGGCGCAGTCGGAGACGCCTGATCCGGCCCAGGCCCGGATACGCTGTCAACGCGTGGTTGATCTCTATGCCCGGGGTGTTATCCAGGAGGCGCGGGGTAATTTTCATGCGGCACTGGTGCTGTTGTATGGCGAACTACAATCCCACTTCGAACTGGCGCGCATGTTTGCACGCCGGGCGGCGGCACTGGGCGACGGGCGGGCGTGGACCGTGCAGGCAATGGCGTGGGATCGTCTGCTGATAGCGCTACGCAAGCCGCAACGTTTTGGTACGCAGATCATCAAGAAGGGAGGGGTCTGGACGCTCGGTGACGTAGAGCCAAAGATTAGCGACACCGAGCGTGCGCTGTATGGTGTACCACCGTTGTATGTCCAACAGCAGCGGGTAGAACAACTCCAACGCCAGGATGACGAATAACCGCTATGCGAACATTCCGGAACAGCCGCTACAGTATGCACTGGTTACGCGTGCCGGATGCACATGTTCAGCGACCAGCAGTTTCGTTTCGTACTATGCGATATGTTCTTTTTGCTGCGACGGCTCCTGCAGTCCCTGGTAGAGTGCGCGGAGCAGGTCACGCAGTTGCTGCACTTCATGTTCCGAGAGGGATTGCATCCGGCGGCTGACGCTGGCATGGTGCCGGGGGCGGATATTTCGCAGCTTCTCTGCACCTGCCGGTGTCAGGCAGATCAGACTGACGCGCCGATCCTGTGGATCGGGTTTGCGCTCAACTAACCCCTTGCTGATCAGTCGGTCAACAATGCCGGTCAGGTTGCTATTGTCGCATAACATGCGGGCACTGATTTCGCTCAGCGGGATACCTTCCGGCGTTGCGTGGTTGAGAATGGTAAACTGCGGCACCGTTAACCCCTCACGGCGCAAATCGTACCGATTGTATGTATCCATGATTGAGTTGACCTGCCGCAGCAGGGTGTAAGCCTCAAGTTCCGGGTCATACATTCTTGGATCAAGATGAACGGTGGTGGACATATCTGGTTCTATTCCTTACGATTAGTTTCACTGCATGATGTGAATACAATGCACCAACTGTATCAACACTATGCACAGCAATATACCATGATGTACAAGCTGTGTCAATGCTATGCACAGCTTTTGTGGTACAATTGGCCGGAGTGCCGCCAGAACGCATGGGTATGCTCCTTGAACGGGATAGGAGGGAGTAGGTTTTTATGACATCGCCTCTTCCACGGTACGACCGCATCACCTCGCTGGTGCTGATTGTCGTGCTCGGCCTGGCTGTGATTCTCTGGATCGATATCAACCCGAATATTTTGCGGGCCCGCCTCGTTGGTGACCTGCCGACGATTACCGTCTCCTGGTTGCTTATTGCGTCACTGGTTGTGATTACCAGTGCCGGCGCGGATCTGCTGGTGCGCTCGCATCCGCAGATGCAAACCCGCACGCTACCCACGTTCAATCTGGGTTTTATGACGGTTGAGGTTGTGCCGGGCTTCTGGATTTTGCCGTCATTTTGTGTGATTGGCTCATTTGCTTTTTTTCGGCTGTTTAGTGCCACGCTCCAGGGGTTGGCATTTGTCCTGGCGCTGGTGGCTGCCGGCGGCCTGCTCCTGGCCGTCCTGGTGGCCCAGCACTACAGTCTGGATCGGCACCCGGCAACGGCGCAGCGGGCACGGTTGGTCTTACTGGTTATCACCTATCTGCTCGCCTTTAGCTGCTTCAGTGCTATCTACTTCACCCGGTTGCGCACGCTCTATGCGGCAACCCTGGTTGGCGGTACGGCAACGCTGCTGGCGTACGAAGTACTGCGCTGGACTTCGCGGCAGGGCGGACGGCGGTTAGCGTTGATCATCGGGTTGGTGCTGGCAGAGACGATCTGGGCGCTGAACTACTGGCCGGCTCCTTTTTTGCTGGGTGGAACGCTGCTGCTGGTGCTCTTCTATGTGGCGACGAGTCTAGTGCAGCATCACCTGGCCGGGACGTTGCAACGGCGGCTGCTGGTTGAGTATGGTCTGTTTGGCAGTGGATTGCTGGCGGCTCTGATTTTTGCAACCTTTGGTTGGTAGCGGCGGTGCCGGGAGAAATATTCTTTGGAAGACGATATTGACACACAGGTGCTGCAGGTGGATCGGGATGCGCCTGATCTACGCCTGATCCAACTGGCGGCGGCACGGTTGCGGCAGGGCGGTCTGGTAGCGTTCCCAACCGAAACCGTGTATGGATTGGGGGCGAATGCGCTTGATGCGGCAGCGGTAGCGCGGATCTTTCAGGCCAAGGGCCGACCTGCGTCCGATCCCCTGATTGTCCACATTGTCGCGCTTGTGCAACTGAGTGATGTGGCGCGCGCGGTCCCTGAGGTGGGTCGGCTTTTGGCGCAGCGTTTCTGGCCGGGACCGCTGACGCTGGTGTTGCAGCGGCATGCGCAGGTTCCCGCCGTGGTGTCGGCCGGGCTGGATACGGTGGCCGTGCGGATGCCGGGGCATCCGGTGGCGGCGGCATTGCTGCGGGCGGCGAATGTACCGGTTGCCGCGCCGAGTGCGAACCTGTTTGCCCGGCCCAGTCCCACAACTGCGTGGCATGTGCTGGAAGATCTACAGGGACGGATTGATCTGGTGATCGACAGTGGCCCGACCGTGATCGGGTTGGAGTCAACCGTGGTGGATGTGACGCGCACACCGCCGGCCGTGCTGCGTCCGGGTGGGGTGCCGATTGAGGCGCTGCGCGAGATTATTCCAGAGCTGCAGTTTGAGCCACGGCATCTCTCGCTCGAGGCGGCAATGGCGACCGCCGGATCGCCGGGGATGCTGGCCCGTCATTACTCACCGCGCGCGGAACTGCTCCTGTTCACGGGGCCGCTTGAGCCGGTGCTGACCGCTATGCAGGCGCTGGCGCGGGAGCGGGCAGCAACGCAACCGGTCGGGATACTTGTGCCGGACGAGGAACGGGCCTGCTTTGATGACATAGCCGCGCAGGTGGTGTTGCTGGGGTCGCGTGATGATTTAGCGCAGATTGGGCGCAACCTGTTTGCCGGTATTCGCGCACTGGATCAACTGGAGGTGGCGGTGATTCTGGTGCGCGGGTTTGAACGCACCGGGTTGGGAGCAGCGATCTGGGATCGTCTGTTTCGCGCAACCGAGGGTCGCGTGATTACGGTCGAGGAAGCGTAACCCTTGCGGAGCATGCTGGACAAAAGCTGGGCAGTTCACACATATAAAATAGAGAACAAAGGAACACAGAACAAAGCGCACCTGGTGCATGGCTATCACCCACGGTGTTTGTTCTGTGTCCTATATTTGCCTGGTTTCTCCATATGATGGTATGGATGAACGACACTAGCCCCAATACCTTGCAAATAGTAGAACCTGCGCGGTAGCATGGCAAACCGGGTGGTTGTTCCGATACAGAACAGTTCCGCCTGCGGCAGCATGGTACGTTTTTACCTTTTTTCACAAAAAACTTTTCACTTTGTGAAAAGTTTTTTGTGAAAAAAGAATGATTTCTTCCACCCTGCCGGAGGCGGTATCCTCTTCCAGGTAAAGAATCACCTAAGCCCGGTTATTTGAAAGGTATTGGCACTAACCGGTATCACTCTGGCGGCGGGACTCAGGCGGCTTCGCGAAAGTATTGCCCGCTCATCAACTCAAACACAAGCTGATCAAGCGTCACCTCGGCTTCCTGATAGGTCCGCGCGAACCCGACCAGTTCGTCGTCAAGGTACATTGCGAAGTCATGTGTCTCAGGATCGTAGATGATTTCTTTACGATACATATGCTTTGACCTTTCCGGTAGTGTGCGCCTGTCTGGTATACACCTTTATCTGTAAGTAGTGTAGCACGAGTGTTCTATTTTTGCAAGGACGTTGACAGGCGATTCCCGGCGGCGTATCATGCCCGGCAGACTGCACGCCGGTGCTGTGCCGTATGCCATGGTAATGTTATGGTACGCCTGGGTGGTGATAATGAAGCCGGCCAGGGTGCAGAAACGCATCTGACATGCTGACATGCGGTAGTAGTGCTGTCTGCAGTTGCGGCATGGATGAGCATTGTGCCTCGTCCTCAGTCTGATATCCTCGCCTCTCACCGTCAGGTTGCGCGTCCGGCGCGACAACCATAATCTGGAGCAGATCAAGGAGTAACAAGTGCGTAGCTGGAAGTTCTGGATCGGTCTGCTTGTGAGTATTGTCTTCCTGACCGTAGCCCTGCGCGGGCTAGATCTGGAACACTTCCGGCAGACACTACGTGGTGCCAATTACTGGTGGATCGTTCCCAGTGTCGGGGTCTATTTTGTAGCAACCTGGTTGCGGACCTGGCGCTGGCGGTATATGCTCAATCATATCAAGCGCATTCCGGTGGCCCGCCTGTTTCCGGTCGTGGTCATTGGCTACATGGGCAATAATGTCTACCCGGCACGCGCGGGTGAAGTCCTGCGCAGTTATGTGCTGCGGCGAAAAGAAAATATCCCCATCAGCGTTTCGCTGACGACGGTGCTGCTTGAGCGTCTCTTCGATGGCCTGGTGATGTTGCTGTTTATCCTCGCCACATTGCCGTTTGCACCGCTGCCGGCGATCTATCGTACGCTGGTGATTATCATGAGTGCCATGTTTGGCGTGGCGCTGGTGGTGTTCCTGTTTGTCGCCGCGCGACCGGCACGCTTCGGGTGGCTCTACACCTGGCTGGTCGATCACCTGGTCCCCCGGATGTTGCGGCCCCATGTGCGTGATCTCTTTGATCGCTTTGTAGAAGGGCTCCAGGCATTGCGCAGCCCCCGTGATGTGATGTTGATCTTCAGCATCTCGGCCATGACCTGGCTGGTTGAGGCGGCATCCTACTGGCTGGTGCTGCAGGCCTTCCCCTTCAGCGTTTCGCTTGCGGTCATTCTGCTGCTGACGGCGGTGATTAATCTCTTTACCACCATCCCCTCGACGCCGGGGCATGTCGGGACATTTGACGCGCCCGGCATTGCTATTCTGATGCAGTTTGGCTTTGCGCGCGCCATGGCCGCCGGCTTTATGCTGGTGTTGCATGTGACGCTCTGGCTGCCGATTACGCTGCTGGGCGCGTTCTATATGCTGCGCGAGAGCGTTTCCTGGAGCGATATCGAGCGGGCCGCTCAGATCAAAGAAGCCGCCGATCCGCTCAGCCCACCTCTGCCGGATGGTGGATCATCCACGGCGCAGACGCGCCCGGCAGAACTGGACTCGGACGATGTTGCCAGAGGAGTACCCTCGTGAAGATAAGCATTATTGGCGCAGGTATGGCCGGACTCGCCGCCGCGTATGACCTGGCCCGCGCCGGACACCAGGTAACGGTGTATGAAGCCGCCGGGCAGGTAGGC
The DNA here is from genome assembly GCA_034437035.1 of Chloroflexaceae bacterium. Lineage (GTDB taxonomy): Bacteria > Chloroflexota > Chloroflexia > Chloroflexales > Chloroflexaceae > CAKZQX01. Next base: position 30,922 of record DAOTUI010000100.1, on the reverse strand, counting down.
GGGCTGGCCTCGGGTTTCCGCGATGACCAGTGGGAGTGGCCGCTGGAGCGTTTTTACCATCACATTTTTGAAAGCGATACCGCCATCCGGGCGCTGGTCGATACGATTGGCTATGGGGATAAGCTCTTCTTTCAGCGCTCGGTGACGGCGCACCTCTGGAATGGGCAACTCTACCCGCTTGATGGCGTTACGCGGGTGTTGCGCTTCCCTGGTCTGTCACCGGTTGACCGACTGCGGTTTGGCCTGGTCGGGGCATATCTCAAGTTTGGTACCGGCAACTGGCAGGCGCTGGAGCAGACGACGGCTCAGGCGTGGACTTCGCGCTGGATGGGGCCAAAGGTCTACCGGGTGATCTGGCAGCCGCTGCTGGAGGGCAAGTTTGGTCAGTATACGCCGGAAGTCAATATGGCCTGGCTCTGGGCTCGCCTGAAAGCGCGCTCGTTCAAGCTAGGCTATTTTGTCGGGGGATTTCAAGGCTTTGCGGAGGCGCTGCATGCTGCGGTTGAGCGCCTGGGAGCAACGGTGCGCCTGAATACGCCGGTCGAGTGCCTGGAGCAGGCAGACGGTGGGTGGAGCATTCGCAGTGCCGGGGCAACCGAGGCGTATGACCGGGTGATCTTCACCGGCTCACCGCGTCTGCTCGGCAAACTGGTGCCGCAGTTACCCGGCGACTACCTCGGCCGGATCGCCCATCTGCGGTCGATGGGGGCGGTGGTGATGGTAATTGCGCTCAAGCGCCGGCTTACGGAGAACTTCTACTGGATGCAGGGCATGCACAAGGGTGAGTTTCCCTTCCTCACCCTGGTGGAGCATACCAACTTTATCGAGCGGGAGCATTACGGTGGCGACCATCTGCTCTACTGTGGCGATTATCTGCCACCGGACCATGAATACTTCCGCCTGAGCCAGGAGGCGCTGCTGGAGCGCTTCTTGCCGGCCCTGACGCGCTTCAACCCCGATTTCCGCCCCGACTGGGTGCGAAAGACCTGGCTGCATCGTGAATCCTATGCACAGCCAATCGTGGGCCTCAACCATAGCCGCAATATTCCACCAATAGCAACACCGCTCATCGGGCTCTACTGGGCCGGCATGAGCCAGGTCTATCCCTGGGACCGGGGCACCAACTTTGCCGTTGAACTCGGCCAGAAGGCGGCGGGTGAGTTGCTCAAGGGGTAATGCGGGACTTCTGCTATCACCACAAGTTTAGGGAGCCTGTGGTGACGGCATCGGACTGGTTCGTTGTCAGGTGGGATTTGGCAAAAAGATCACTGGTTACCTGGATGGAGTAGTAAGCATACACCATGATCAGGATGCGGGAGCAATACTCTCTCGTGCATTGCTCCCGCATCCTGATACCCCGGCGATCCGCTACCCACCCGCAAGTTTGGTCGCATTGGGCACCTCCACCAGCAGCGTAACACTACCGGTCGCCGGGTCGAAGCGGTAGACCCCATCGGCTCCCGGTCCGCGCCGCGCCGGCAGCACCTCGCCGTCAATGATCCGCAGGTCGCCCCCGCCCCAGCCGTCCGGCAGCGGCCAGGTCTGGACCGCGCCGGTTGCCAGATCCAGGCGCGAGATCAGACAGGGCGCGTCAATATCACCCATGTGCCGGTTCTGCTGGTGGTAGGCGTAGAGCACCCCATCGGCAATATCCCCCCAGAGCGGCGCAGGCGCACTGGCAAGGAGCGTCACAGTGGGTGGATTGCCCGGCTCCAATACCAGGATATCCGCTTGATGCGCATGGCGCGCGTCCCAGTTACCACCATTCAGCAGGTAAAATTGCCCGTCGTAGGGGATAATCCGGTCAACATAGGCGGCTCTGGCTTCAACGTCCGAGAGTTGGGCCACCATCTCCAGACGGTGGGGGTCAAGCAGGACAACTCCAGTATAACTTTGATTATCCGCCGGCCCTTCCGTACCACCAGCGACGACGACATAGTCCTCACTGGCAGCAATAGCGTTCACTACAAAATGACTGTTGAGAAATGTTAATTCAATAGTACGCTCAACCTCCAGGGTCGCTAGATCCATAACGACCAGTTCACCCCGGAAGCCGGTATCCTGGCAGGCCACAAACGCCCGTCCTGCGGCAAACCCGGTCCCGGTAGGCGACTTACAGAGCTCTAACTCCTTAAGCCGGCTGCCGTCTGGGGCATGGATGCGCAGCCGGTTATCACTAAAGCCCGGATATCCGACAAACCCGATCCAGAGCCGCCCCTGTGGGTCGCGGTCCAGGTTGAACGCCAGCGAACGCGGGAGGGTGGATGTATGCCGGATTTCTTGACTGGCACGGTCAACCACCGTCAGGCGATTCTTGCCACTGTTGATACTCTCCCCCGCCAAAACATAGAGCGGCGCATCCGGTAACGGCGTGGCGGGGCCACAGGCCGTCAGCAGCAGGGCCACCAGTCCCAGGATGATCTGCCCACATCTCTTGGATCGCTGCATAACCGGTCACTCCTCTGACTTAGGCATGGTAAATGCCGTGATGGTAATCATGTCGCTATCCAGGAAGATCTCATCGGGAGCGACCGCTGCCTGCGCAATCTGTTGGATAATAAACGGAGGCAACTTGCCCGCTCACTTTAGTGCTAAGGCATTGGCATAGTTTGGGTTATTACTGTCAATATCCAGGCTCACGTCCTGGTAGATCTTCCAGGCCAGTTGCGAGCAGTAGAGCGCCTCATCAGTGGTCTTGTCCACAAAGTTGAAGTTGTAGGGTGTGCTGCCATCGGTGCCATATTTGGCTTTAGCACTATCCAGTGATGTGACCACCCTGGGCCGCAGTTCGGATTTCCTGGCCCGTCCCTGCCAGATATCATTTCCGTTCGTCAACCAGTTATTTGGAAAATTCCGGAGTTCTACACCTGTGTCGATGGACTCGTAAATAAAATCATCACCATCATACACCCCGGTATGACCCCACCAGACCTTGTAGACAAAGTCGGTCCAGCTCAACCCGGAGGAACTCCCCGATCCATTAACCAGAAATATATCACCCTTCCGGGGCGCAAATCCGGCCGGTGGTCCACCCGGCGTTCCACCCGTTCCTGAACTGCCCCGAATAACAACTGGCAGAAAGACGGCATAGTCGCTCCGAATAGCGGCGGCCGGTTCCGGCGCGGCTTCAGCGGCGTCACGCCGGGCCGCCAGGATCAGCGGCAGCGCGTCCATCACCCGCGCATAATGTGGATCAGTCAGCATGCGTGCCTCCAGCGCGGCCACCTGGGCGTGCAGTTCCCCTGGCGCGCCGGGTCGTCCTCGGTCAGGAGTTGGGTCAGCCGGGCCGCGCCCTCCTGCTGCAACGCCCGGGTTTCGGCGGCGTAGGGCAGGCGCGCCTGCAGGTCAAGCAGCGCCGCACGCGTAGCGGGGGTATCGCCCGCCTGCTCCATCTGCGTGAACAGATGATCGACAGCAACAAATAGCTCGTCGGGAATGCCATCCCCGTCGGCATCCCATTCCAGGTCAAGCATGGCGGTTGGGGTGAGCGGTTCGGTCATGGACAAAACCACGCCGGTATCCGGTGTGACGGACAACAGCGAGCGCAGCGGTGTACGCACAGTGGTAGATGGGCGCGCTGCATTCGGGGGCACGCTGGGCAGCGTCCTCAGATCGTCCATCGCCGAAGAACGAACAGCAAATGATGGCGCAGGATAGATCGACGAAACCAGCAACGCGAGCAGCAGCACGAGCGTAAGGGAACGCAACCGGCACCATGGACCTTTCATCAGAGCATCCTTTCTGGGTTTAACGAAATGTCAAAACAACCAGGATCGCGTACACGCCACCGGACGGACAGGAAAGGTCAAAAAGATGTTAAAGGGAGTGTTATTGTACTCGTGTATTGCCAGGACAGACAATAGGAACAAAGTACTGATCTACTCGCTATCGGTCTATGGTGTTTCTAGATCTTGCTGCTGAAGGTTTGTTGCGACTGCGGTGGGATGCCATCCGGGGTTCTTGCTTGCAGCCTCGAAAAACCCCCTGATGTTGTCGCGCTGGACGACACCAAATACCAGGAACGGTATCCGTCCCCTAAGAATCAAAGCAGCACCGCGCAATTGCGCGGTGCTGCTGCATGTGAGTCCGGGAGAATGGTGCGGCCCATTGCTGGTTGGTTGTCCGGGACGGAGCCGCGTCTGGGGACGTTGCGGATGGAGCGTGTGTGAATGGATGCTGGTGGTAGAAGCGTGGTGAATGGTGCCGGTATGTTGCTTCTCCCAGACGCCACCAGCATACCATGCTGCCGCTGCTGTGACTATCCGCCTGGATGACACCCGGATTACACGAACCGCACCATCCATTCACCCAGGCGGGTAACTTATTCATCGGCCGGACATCTTTAGCCTATGCATGCTACGCAGCGCGGCGGAGCAGCAGAATGCCTGCGCTTACCAGCACTGCCGGGAAGATAAACGGTATCAGCCAGGGTAATACTTTGCCGACCAGGATAAACGCGCCCACACTAACCAGGATCGTCCCCAGGGTGCGGTTGCGCCGGGCCCGGACATCTTCGGCGCTGCTGTTTTCGGTCGGGTTAACATTGTGGATCGGTATCTCCTGGTCCGCCGGATCGTTGCCGGCAGCACTGGCCTGCCCGTAGGAGGGGTTGCCCGGTTGTGTCACGTATGCCGGTACCTCCGGCTCAACCGGCATAATGATCCAGAGCAGCGGATAGAGCAGTAGACCAATACCACTGAAAACCAGTGCGACAAAGCCAAGTCGTACGATAACGGGATCGATTGCCAGGTAGTGACCAATGCCGCCCGCGACACCGCCGATCATCTTGTCGCTGCGGCTGCGCATAAGTTTCTGGGTTGAGCTATTCACGACTTCTACTCCTTCATATGTTCGCGTGGCGTTTGTGCCATATCGTCTGGCTATGGGACGGCACCACCTTACGCTTTGTTGCAGATGGAACCTCGCACTATTTTCCATGCTCAACGCGCAGCCGCCAGGGGCGCTCGGTAGTCTTTAGCCAGGCGGGTCGGTAGACGGTCCAGAGCCGGAAGACCGTCAGGCCATAGAGCAGCAACAGGCCATAGAATTTGTAGGAGTAGCCCAGCACATCAAAGCCGCCCGTCACCGTACCTCGGAAGAAGCTCCACTGGTTGCCGTAGGCCGGCAGTGCATAGGCCGCCGCCAGCAGCACAATCCAGCCCAGCGGCACCTCGTCGTCGCTGTGCAGCAGCAGCATCGCCAGCGGCAGGATTGCCAGCGTGTGGTAGTGCATCCAGGCCGTCGGAACTGAGAGCACCATCAGCAGGACAAACAGACTGAACTGCAGCGGCAGGGGCGAGCGGGTCTGATCCAAACGCATAGATTGAGATTGATCTACCGACACGGGTTCTTCGTCGCCATCCGGGTGGCGTCGGCGCAACGGAAGCGCCAGCAGCAGCGCCACCCCCAGCGTAAACGCGAAGAAGGCATAGGTCGCCAGCGTGACAACAGGATGCTCAAACTTGTCCGAGGCGATCCGGGCCGTGAAGAGGCGGCTGAGAAAGCCGTTAAAGGTCTGGTTCTCGATCCAGGCCGTCCCACCCGAAATGCGTGGTAACACCTGGAAGAAGTAGAGCGCGTGTACCTGCCACCCCAGCGCCGTAATCCCCACTACCGCATAGAGCAACCCGGCCAGCAGTCCCCCGCGAAACGCCCGCCGGCGCCGCTGGATCAGAAACAGCCCGAAGAGCAATATCGGGAAGATCTTGAGCAGTGCCAGCAGCGCCACAATTGCCCCGGCCAGATCGTCCCAACCGCGCCGGAGCGCCAGCAGCGTAATCACCAGGCCGCACAGGATCGCGGCATCAACCTGCCCAAACGCAATCGCATCGGTGGCCGGGCGGAAGCTAAAGATGATGACGATACAGGCCGCCAGCGTCCAGGTGCGCGTCTGCAACAGCAAGAGCAGCGCCGCAACTCCCAGCAGGGTGGTGTTGATCAGGCGGTAGCCCATCAGCACATCCCAGCGATACATATCCACAAATGGCCGCAACAGCATGGCGATAAAAGGCGGCCACTTGAAGACATAGCCAAAGTGGTTCTCCTCGATGCCGGCGAGACTGTAGAGCGGCTCGCCTTCGCGGATAAAATCCTGGGTTGAGGCAAACTGAATCCAGAAATCAGGTCCGCCCCGCTGATAGGCATACCAGACAAAGTAGACCATATGCGCAAACGCGGCCAGTGTCAGGGCACCCAGCAGCAACTCGCGTGGGTCGAGCGGTATTACCCGGCGTACCGCATCATAGCGCAACGCCGGCGCCGGCAGAATGATTACTCCCAACCCGACACCGATCCACTGCGTGATTGGCAGCGGAAACTCAACCCGTGCGCCATCAAAGGTCAGAATGAGCTGGAAGAGTGGCATAGCCCACCATGCCAGCCCCAGGTAGATCCCCAGGTCCGCGCGGCGCACCACCAGCCTACCCTCGCTGCGCCGGGGCGGGGCCAGCAGCCGGGCCAGCCCGACAATCGCCCAGACCAGCAGCGCCAGACCCGCCAGGCGCACCAGGAAGGGCGCAACCGGCAGGCGTACCAGCCCCCAACCCAGCGCCGGCGCAGCCCCGATGCCGGTAGCGGTCAGCGTGGCCGCCATCCGGGGCAGACCGACCAGACGCAGCAGTCCCCAGGCAAAGGTAGCGACCAGGGCCAGGGCCGTTAGCGGGATCAGCGGCGGCAGACTCATGCCGTACTGCTGCAGCACCAGATCATCCACCAGCAGGCCCAGTTCGCGCTCCTCGTTCGGCAGTTGGGCCGGGCCGGCTTCAACCAGCAGGCGGAGTGTTCCATCGGCGGGCACCGGCCCATGCCAGAGCATCCGGTAGACCCGGGGTATGTCGGGGGCGACCTCAAAGCGGGCCAGTAACTCCGTTGGCGTAGCGATATGCACCGGAGTACCGTCACCGGCTCCGGCCAGCCGCAGTTGCACGATTGCCGGGGCAGAAACGGCGGGCAGGCGAAATGCCGACTGCGTCCCGCTCCAGCGGTAGGTTTCCTCCGGATAGAGCGGGCGATACTCGCGGTCGTGGAAATTCTGGAGGTAGACGCTGTCGGTGAGCGCGCCCACATCGAGGCGCAGCGTGGTTGGCGTCAGCCAGAACAGGGTTGCCAGCAGCAGCGTACCCAGAGCGGGAAGCGTGCCATACAGCAATTTCATGGAAGTCCTCAAGGAACTAACCCCTACCAGTAATATGTGCGGTTCTCACGGTAGAATGCCAGGGTGCGCTCCAGGCCGGCGCGCAACTGCACTGCGGGTCGCCAGCCCAGTCGCCCCTGGATCAGGCGGTAGTCGCCGTAGTAGTCACCAATATCAATCGTTTTGCGGTCAGCGGGGAAGGGCACAAGCTCATAGCTGCCGCCACCGCTGATCTCGACCATCAACGCGGCCAGGTTGCGCAGGTTGATCGTCTCATCGCTGCCGAGGTTGAAGATCTGCCCAGCGGCCCCGTCTGCGGCAGCCGCGCGTAGAAATGCCTCGACGCAGTCATCAACATAGGTGAAATCGCGGATCTGCAAGCCGTCGCCGAAGACCTGGATCGGCTCCTCGTCGATCAGCTTTTTGATCCAGATGCCTAGAAAGGTTTGCCGGGCATCCTTGACGCGCATGCGCGGCCCGTAGGTATTGGTCAGGCGCAGCACACAGCCGCGAATGCCATACACATTATTGTAGACAATGTGATACCACTCCCCGGCCATCTTGTTGATGCCGTTGACATCCGTGGGATGCAGCAGGTGGCGCTCGTCCACGGGCAGATAGTCGGGCTTGCCATAGATCTGCCGGGTGCCGGCATAGACAATCTTAATCTGATCGTTATGCTTGCGACATGCCTCCAGGATCGAGAGCTGGGAGCGACAGTTGATCTCCAGGTCGGTGTAGGGATCGCGCATCGAGTCGAGGTGGCTGGTCTGGCCGGCCAGGTTGAAGAGATAGTCCTGCCCCTGCACGAGATAGTTCATCGAATACTCGTCGCGGACATCGGCAATATTGACGCGCACTCGATCTTCGATGTCGTAAATGTTGCGCAGATTCCCCCCGTACGCCGGGATCAGTGAGTCGACCAGCGTCACATGCGCGCCCAGGTCCACCAGGCGGTGCGCCAGGTTACTGCCGATAAAGCCCAACCCGCCGGTGATCAGGACGCGCGCACCGGCAAATGCCTCAGTGTAGGATGCCATCATCCTGCTTATCCCACCGTGACATCGGTTTCGCGCCGGCGTGCGCCCTCGCTCGTCTTGGCCGCGCGGCGCCGGTTAATGCGGCGCAAATGCTCCCGCCGGATGCGTAAGTTCCACCAGAGATCCAGCAGTTGCATGGCCGTACGCCAGAGGCGCGGGAAATTAAAGAACTGGCTTTTGCCGTAAGTGCGAATAAAATGATGCACCGGCACCTCGGCAAAGCGAAAATCCGCATCCTGGAGCTTCTTGACCAATTCCACGCAGATCGTCCCGCTGTCCGACTCCAGATCGATAATATCGAAGACCCGGCGGCGGATCAGGCGGAAGTCGCAGTCAACATCGCGCAGGCGTAGTCCGAACAAAACCTTGACCACCCGGTTATAGGTCCGCCCGATAACAATGCGGTACCAGGGATCGTGGCGGTCGATCTTCCAGCCATTGACAATATCAACCTGATCGGTCAGCACGGGCAGCAGCAGCTTGAGTTCACGCGGATCATACTGCGCATCGCCGTCGGTATAAAAAATCAGCTCTTTGGTAGCGTTAGCAAAGCCCACCCGCAGCGCGCCGCCATAACCCAGTGCCTCGCGGTGCGTCAGCACCCGCAGACAGTCGTAGCGCCGGGCAAGCTCTTCCAGCACCTCGACGGTATAATCAGTGCTGCCATTCTCGACAACAATCACTTCATAATCGTCGGTCAGTTCTTCCAGGGTTTTGACGACGGCCACAACCATACTGGCAATCGTGCCGGCATCGTTGCAGGCCGGGAAGAACGCGGTAATCCCAGGTCGCTCGATCATGACCATTACCCTTGTTTCAACTCGTTGTAGGCGGCGATTATAGCATAGGGACTATGGACTGTAAAAAGCGGTTTCAGATAAACCGGCAGATTCGTGCCAGGGTCGGCTGTTTACATAGGGACGCGCTTCTGCATGTCTGTCCTGCGCGTTCCGCCGGCGTCTGGTTTGGCCGGTGCCTGTTGGCACGTTTCACCCAGAGTGTGCTATGATGGAGGTGCCCGGTAGTTCTGAAAATGTTATGTGACGTGAGTATGTCCGGCGCGGTCGGTTGGTTGTTGCGTGCCGGCAGCGGTATTTTGATGATTTTGACGATGAGGAGTGGTTTGTGGCATTGTTAGTGCTGGTTGCGATGATGTCCCTATTTCAGATCTGGTGGACCATTGCCTACCTTTATGCCTATTCGCAGACGCATGAACGGCTGTTTTTAGTTCAGGTGGTCCAGGGGATTGCCTTTGCGGTGCTGTTTATTCATGCAACGATTGCAGCCGTTTACCAGCAGCAAATTAACGGCTTGCTGGGCTCGGCGATGTTGATTATCGGAGTGGTTACATTTATTATCTGGCGTGTCCGGGGTGGGATCAAGTTGCAATTTCAGCGCTACCACCGGGGCATGTTTGATGTATTATTCTTTCGCAAACCGGCCGTTGATCTTAAGCGCCGCGTGCGCAGCAAGTGAGTATGCGTCACGATCAACTTGTCTCCGCGCTGTCCGAGGCGATAGGCCCGCGCTATGTGCTGCACCGGCCGGAAGAGTTGCTGCTCTATGCCTATGACGGCTCAACGCTGGATCCGGCGCTGCCGCAGCTTGTGGTTCTCCCCGGCAGCACTGAGGAAGTTGCCGCCGTTGTGCGTCTGGCGGCCGCCGCCGGCTACCCGATTGTGGCCCGGGGCGCGGGTACCGGGTTGAGCGGCGGCAGTGTGCCGTCTGCCGGTGGAATGGTTGTCGCGCTGACCCGCCTCAATCGGATTATGCAGATCAACCCGGTTGAGCGTACCGCCGAGGTGCAGGCGGGCGTGGTCAATCTTGATCTGAGCATGCAGGCTGCGCCCTACGGGTTGCATTTTGCGCCCGATCCCAGCAGCCGGCGGGCCAGCACGATTGGCGGGAATGTGGCGGCTAACGCGGGCGGGCCGCACTGCCTCAAATATGGCGTGACGGCAAACCATGTGCCGGCGGCCACGGTTGTGCTGAGTGATGGTAGTATTGTGCGTCTGGGCAGTGCTGCGCCGGATGCGCCGGGGTATGACCTGCTGGGTACGTTTATCGGTAGCGAAGGTACCTTTCGTATCGCAACCGATTTTACCGTGCTTCTCACGCCGGTAGGTGAGGAGGTCCGCACACTCCTGGCCGTCTACGATGACCTGGATGCCGCCGGCCGCAGTGTTACGGCGATTATGGCAGCCGGGATTCTGCCGGCGACGATGGAGTTGATGGAGAATCTGGGCGTGCGCATGTTGGAGGAGCAGATGCATGTCGGCTACCCGGCGGATGCGCGCGCGGTACTGCTGATCGAGATCGACGGATTGCATGAAGAGTTTGGTGCAGCAAGCGCAACAGCTTGGTACCCTCTGCCGGCAGCATGGCGCATGCGCAGTACGGCCGGCCCGGGATGCCGCCGAACGCGCGCAACTCTGGGCCGGGCGCAAAAGTATGCTGACGGCCTGTACCCGGGTTGCGCCGCACTACCATATTCAGGATGTGGTGGTGCCGCGTTCGCGCCTGCCGGAGATGATCCGCCGCTGCGAGGAGATTGCCCGGCGCTATGATCTGACGATTCTGACGGTGGCGCATGCGGGTGACGGCAATGCGCACCCAACATTTCTGTTTGATCGGCAGGTGCCGGGGATGCTTGAGCGGGCTATTGCCGCCGGCGAGGAGATCTTCCGGGTGTGCCGCGATCTGGGGGGGACAATCAGTGGTGAGCATGGTATCGGGTTGGAGAAGCGCAGCTACCTTGCCTGGATGTTTACCCCGGATGATCTGCATACGTTTCAGCAACTACGGTCGGTGTTTGATCCAACCGGGCGGATGAATCCGGGGAAGATATTTGCCGATGACCCGACAGCGGCGCGGACGCACAGAAGTGCATCCCTACCGTAAAACCCGGCCTTGGGGAATGGACGCGGGAATACACCGCTGGGAAGAGCGAAATTGCGACAGGTAGACACAGAGATGTGATGTGGTACAAACGACCGCGTCACCTTATCCACACATGAGGTTGTTGGCGTATGCGTGTTGTGATCTTCTCGGACATTCATGGAAACGTTGTTGCACTTGAAGCAGTGCTGGCGGCGATTCGGCGTGAGGCGGCCCCCGATGCGCTGATTGTCGCGGGTGATCTGGTTGCCGACGGGCCGCGTCCGGCTGAGACGCTGGCCCTCTTGCGCGATCTGCCGGATGCGCGGTTCGTTATTGGCAACACCGATCAGGATGTCGTGTATGAACAGGATGCGGACAGCGTGTTTGCCCGCGCCCAGCTTGGTGCCGATGATTTGCACTGGCTGGAGAACCTGCCCTTTAACCAGCGCATCGCGGCCGCACCGGGGCATGAGTTGCTGGTTGTGCATGCCAACCCGCGCAATCTGCGCGATTCGATCAAGCCGGAGCATAGCTCGGTGATCATTCGTCCGCTATTTGAGGGCGTGACGCAAGAGATTGTCGCCTTTGGGCATTATCATGTGCCGTTTGTGCGGGAAATTGACGGCCGCACGCTGGTAAATGTTGCCAGCGCGGGGTTGCCGCGTGATGGAGTGCTGCGGGCGGTGTATGTTACGCTGACGTTTGATGGACAGACCTGGCAGGTGGCGCACCACCGCATTGCCTTTGATGCCCACGCCGTTGCCCGGGACTACCACGCCGTCGGCTATCCCGATGCGGAGCATAAGGCCGAGCGTATGCTGCGGGCGCGGTATTAAGGGTTATGGGTTAACGGTTATGGGTTAACGGTTATGGGTTAACGGTTATGGGTTAACGGTTAGGGGCAATACCTTTCAAATACGCTCGCGCAAAGCCGCAAAGGGCGACAAGAACCGTATACATGGTGCGGCTTTGCGCCTTTGCGCGAGCTAATCCGGCTGTATTTGAGAAGTATGGAGGTTAGGGGTTAATAGTTATGAGACGGTTGGTAGTTAACCGTTAACCGTTAACCGTTAACCGTTAAAATCATTTATAGTAATGCACGATTATAACCTGTATGGTCATGCACAGCGTATGGTCCGGCAGCCCGGCAGCGCGGATGAGTTAGCCGCGCTGTTGCGCCAGGCCACGGCGGATGGTGTCGCGGTTGTACCCTGGGGCGCGGGAACGCAGCAGCATCTGGGGCGTCCGCCGGCGCGGTATGATGCCGCGCTCTGTCTGAATCATCTGAACCGGATTGTGGAGTATACGCCTGCCGATCTGGTGCTGACGGTGGAAGCGGGCGCACAACTGGGTGTGGTGCAGGCCGAGTTAGCCCGTCATGGGCAGTGGTTGCCCTGGGATCCGCCTGGAGCCGCAACTGCCACGATTGGCGGGTTGCTGGCAACGGCAGCGGCGGGACCGTTACGCCTGGGGTATGGCGCGCCGCGCGACTGGACTCTGGGATTGCAAGTGGCCCTCGGTGATGGACGGCTGGTCACGAGTGGCGCACGGGTGGTTAAGAATGTGGCCGGCTACGACGCACACAAGCTGCACCTGGGTGCGCTGGGCACGCTGGGGGTGATTGTCACGGCATCGTTCAAACCAGCACCGCTGCCGGCATGCCGGCGAACGCTGCTGGTTGCGTTTACGGAGCCGCGCGCAACGATCAATGCGATAGAGGGCATCTGCACCGCTCCGCTGAACCCGATCAGCCTGGTTGCCTTGAACAGCACCGCCGGCCGATTGCTGCCACCACTCGTCCGATTTTTAACGGGGCAGCCGGAACGGTTGCTGCTGATTGCGGCCCGTTTCGCCGGAACGCCGGCCGGGGTGCAGCGGCAGGTACGCGCGGCCACGCAGCACTGTATCGACGCGGGCGCGATCTGTATTGAACTTGATGAAGCGGACGATACACCGCTCTGGCAGGCGATTGCCGACTTTGCCCGGGGCGGCCCGCTGAACGATACTGCCGTTGTCGGGGAGAGCCTGCTGCTACGGACGGGCATCCGTCCCGCACACAGCGTTGAGTTGCTGCGTGCGCTGGAGCGAACAACCAATCAGCGCGGCCGGCCTATGCACGGCTGGCCTATGCGCGGCTTGGCCTGGTGTATGCGCGCTGGTGGTTGCCCACAGGAACGCCGGCCGGCGCACTGGTGGCAGCGTTGAACGAACTTCGGCAAACGCTGCGACCGATTGGGGGCTATGTTGTGGTTGAAGATGCGCCCCCGGCGCTGCGGCCGGCACTCGACATCTGGGGGCCGCCACCACCGACGCTCGAACTCATGCGATCGCTCAAGACCCAATGGGACCCCGCCGGCATCCTGAATGCCGGAAGGTATCTGCTGTAGGATTGAGGGGACAGAGGACAGGCTGATGAACGTTGAACATTAAATCCGTGATGTTGTTCCAGGAGGCCCGGCTTCAGCCGGATCAGGTTTTCCCGTCAGTATGCCGCTGCCGAGGCAGGCATTCACCGGCTAATGAATTTTGAAAAAATAGTCCGGATATGGAGTGTAGCAGAAGAACGGTGCATAGAATGCACCCTACTGCTGCAGGATATACGGGATACGGGATACAGCATACGGGATACAGCATACGGGATACAGCATACGGAGAAGTACTATGAGTTTCCTGGGTAGCATCATTGCAATTGGCGCAGCACTGGTATTCCTGGTGCTTGCGGGTGTGATCGCCTGGGGTGGATGGGTAACGTTGCGCAGCGAGACCCGGCGCGCGTCTGCCGATGCGCCGCTCGTACGGGCAGGCCTGCTATGTGTCATTCTCGGTGTGGCGCTGCTCCTCGGCGGTGTGGCCCTGTTTAGCCTGCCGGCCGCCGGCCGCCTTCTGCTGGTAGCGTTGCGGCTGGGGTAGCGCCGGTTATCCGGCGACTGAACCGGTGCTTGCTCAAGCGTGCCGTCTCTACTCGCCATAAAACACAAACCCGACCCGCGTCAGATAGGAAATAGCGCGCCACAAACCATGGACTACGGGATACGGGATACGGGATACGGGATACGGATTACGGACTACAGGATACGGATTACGGACTACAAACGAATAAAAGGAGGGTACAGGTATGAGTGAAGCAAAGCGACCGCGCCCGGTTGTGCTGGCAATTATGGACGGTTGGGGCATGGCGGAACCGGGGCCGGGCAATGGTGTGATCCGTGCGCATACGCCCAATGTTGACCGCTGGTCCGCCGAGTGTCCATTTACAAGAATCGGAGCATCAGGGATGGATGTGGGGCTGCCCTCCGGCCAGATCGGTAACTCGGAGGTGGGACACCTCAATCTGGGGGCAGGTTTTGTGGTCTACCAGGACTTCACCCGCGTCAACAAGTCCATTGCCGATGGTGATTTCTTTACCAATGAGGCACTGACGAATGCCGTCAACTATGTCAAAACCACGGGCGGTGCGCTCCACCTGATCGGCCTGTTTGGTCCCGGCGGGGTGCATTCGCATCAGGATCACCAGCATGCTTTGATGGAGCTTGCCAAACGCGCCGGGTTAGAGCGTGTCTACAACCATCTGCTGCTGGATGGGCGCGATGTGCTGCCCCGCAGCGCGCCGGGCTTCCTGGACCAACTGGAGGTTGCGATTGAGCGCATCGGCGTTGGCGAGATTGCCACCGTCAGCGGGCGCTACTATGGTATGGATCGGGATAAGCGCTGGGAGCGTACCGGGTTGGCCTACGATGCCCTGGTCAATGGTGTTGGCGAAACTGCCGAGAATGCGCGCCAGGCGATTGAGCAGTCCTACGCGAAGGATGTAAGTGACGAGTTTGTGCTGCCGACCGTGATTATGCGCGACGGCAAGCCGGTGGCGACGGTCAGGGATGGCGACGCGATTATCTTTTTCAACTTCCGCCCTGACCGCGGTCGCCAGTTGACCCGCGCCTTTGTGCAGCCCGACATCAATGCGGCGATTGACCAGCACTATGCGAAGCAGCAGGCCGAGGGGCAGAAACTCCCCGATACAATCTGGCACCGCGACCGGCAGATCGAGAACCTCTACTATGTTACGTTGACGCAGTACGAGGAGGGGTTGCCGGTGCATGTTGCTTTCCCACCCAAGCATGTGCAGCATCCCATCGGCGCGGTTGTGAGCGCGGCGGGGCTGCGGCAGTTTCACACCGCCGAGACGGAGAAATACCCGCACGTTACCTTCTTTTTCAACGGTGGGCGGGAGGAGCCTTTTGAAGGCGAAGACCGCAATATGGTCGGCTCACCCAAGGTGCCCACCTACGATCTGCAGCCGGAGATGAGCGCGGCGGGTGTCACCGAAGGTTTGCTGAAGGCTATCCACAGCGACCAGTACGACTTTATCATTGTGAACTTTGCCAACCCGGACATGGTCGGTCATACCGGCGTGCAAGAGGCGATTATCAAGGCTTGCGAGACGGTTGATGCCTGCCTGGGCGAGGTTGTCCCCGCCATCACCAAGGAGCGGGACGGCGCGATTGTGATTATTGCCGACCATGGTAATGCGGAGCAGATGATCGACCCGGATGCGGGCGGTCCTCACACCGCGCATACGACCAATCTGGTGCCCTGCATCCTGGTCGCCGCGTCCGGTCTGGGGTTGGGCCAGGGGCAGGTGACGCTCCGCGAAGGCGGTCGCCTGGCCGACATTGCGCCAACCCTGCTAGATCTGCTGGGCCTACAGAAAGCGGAGGACATGACCGGCGAGAGCCTGATCGTCCGCAGTTGATGCCGGTTTGTTTTTTATTCACAGGAGTTACGCAGTCATTGACCCGGCACCGAATCTCGCCTCCGGCAGGGCGGAAGATTCCATGCTTTTTCCCAAAAATGTTGCACTTTGTGCAACATTTTTGGGAAAAAGATCAAGAAGTACCATGCTGCCGCAGGCGAATCCAGCCGTGGTGGAAGTACATCTCTGATTTCTACACCCACCGCGTAACTCGTGTTATTCACAGGAGTTACGCAGTCGGTTCCAAACCAGGCGTCTGTCTGGACAACCGGCCCGATTCGCCTCCGGCAGGGTGGAATGGAACATTTTTTCTTTTTCCGGAAAAAGAAAAAAACGTACCATGCGGCCGCAGGCGAAATACGCTGTTATCGAGAGCAAACGGTCCGTTTGAACGCGCACCGCGTAACTCCTGTTATTCAATCGAACCGGGGAGGAAAAGGGGCGCAGCTAATTGGCAGTGGCCGGAGAGGTTGTTTATGGTATAATTGCACATCCTCGGAACGGTACGCCGAACCTGGCATTGTGTCAGGTCTACCGTATGAGCCGCAATGCCGGAAGCGGGAGAGCGACACCCACGCAGATAATGATGGACTTGAGTTTTCCTTCGATAGATGTAGAGCGACGTGGCTACGGACGGCGGTATTCCTGCCTACCAGTCGATACGATTGATCAGCATGCGTTCACCATTGACTGTACCGACTCCTACCTGCGCCCCGAGATGTTCGATCTTCAGCCCGGCGATATCGTGCGCTGGATGACGCGTGGGCATCGGTTGCAGGGCTATATTGACCATGTTGAGCGGAATGGCGTGGTGATCCAGGTTGCGTTGCGGGACGTGGAGCCGTTACACCCTGACTTTTTTGCTCCCTAGAAAGCAAAGATGTTAAAAGGAACCCGCTGTGACATTCGACCCCACCGCGATCCAGGCATTGACGTTTGATGTTTTTGGCACCGTTGTGGACTGGCGCGGCAGCATTATTGCCGCCGGCCGGCAGTTTGGGGCCAGTCGGGGTATTGATCCGGATTGGGGAACGTTTGCCGATAACTGGCGGGCAGGCTACCAACCGGCCATGGAGCGCGTGCGCCGGGGTGAGTTGCCCTGGACCAATATCGACGCGCTGCACCGTATGATCCTGGATCAGTTGCTCACGGAGGCCGGGGTTGTGGGCCTGAGCGCAGCGGATAAGGCGGAACTGAATCAGGTCTGGCATCGGTTGCAACCCTGGCCGGACGCGGTTGCGGGGTTGCAACGCCTGCGCCGTCAGTTTATTATTGCCACGCTCTCGAACGGCAATGTTGCGCTCCTGGTCAATATGGCCCGCAACGCCGGACTACCCTGGGATTGCATTCTCTCCGCCGAACTGGTGCGCCGTTATAAACCCGACCCCGCCGTCTACCAGACCGCTGCCGAGTTGCTGGGCCTCGTGCCGCATCAGGTGCTGATGGTGGCGGCGCACCAGAACGACCTCCGGGCAGCCCGGGCGGTTGGCTTTAAAACCGCGTTTGTGACCCGTCCGCTGGAGTATGGCCCGAATAACCTGCCCGACCTGATCCCGGACCTGGCGTTTGACCTGGTCGCCACCGATTTTGCCGACCTGGCTACCCAGTTGGGCACGTAAGTTTACACGACTTACGCGGTCCCGCTTCGGGAAGGAGATATCGCCTCCGGCAGGGCGGAAGATTCCATGCTGCCGCAGGCGAATCGGGCTTCCACCTGGTCAAATGTTCGGTTTGCGTGTTCATCGCGTAACGCGTGTAAGTTTAGCGCAGCAGCCAGGCAGCGTTATGTCTGCTCATCAACGATAATGATTTCATCCGGTGGCAGGTGTGGCGGCGGCGCATCAACCGGCCGGCGTCTAACCCGGCGGCTCAAGAATTGATCCGTCAGGGTGGCGGTGCGCGGATCGAAGTGGCGCACAGCCCGCGTCAGGTAGGGTGTGCTGACCCGCCGCAGGTAGGCGAGCAGTCCCTCCTCGGCGATCAGGTGCAGGGCATCGCGGTAGTAGTCAAAGAGGTAGGTATTGCCCATCTGGATACCGGCCCGCACCGCGCCCAACCCCACAATCGACGACATCTCCAGCAGTGAGCGCCCCTCCTGCTGCGCGGCCTGCTGCAGGACCGCAAAGATCGACGCCAGTTGCCGCGCGTCCGGCAGTTCGTTGACATGCTGCTGCAGCGTCTGCCAGGAAGTGCGCATATCGCGCACGGTTAAGGGCAGCACAACAATCGTATCACCCAGCGTGCCCGACGTGCCTTCGAGCACCGTTAACAACTCGTCAAACGAAGAGATATTGGCATCCTCCGGGAGCACCCCGGCCTGCTTGAGTTCAACCACCAGTGCCCGCAGGTAAGTTCTGGTCCCGCCAACCAGGTCCGAGGCCGCCGCCAGCAGCCAGACGGGCGACCAGCCAACCGCCAGGAAGCCGGCAACTTCGATCACGTTGCCGGCCGACTTCCGGATAAATAACTCCTGCACCGGAATAGTCTCGCCAGGAAACACGCCCTGGACATCGCCGACCATTTCGACCGTGATGCGCAGTAACTGCGCAACCGTGGCCTGGTACAACCGCGAGCGGCGCAGTTCGCGCGGCAGCAGCAGGTTGCTGGTCTCGTTCAACAGTCCCCCAACTAACGCGGCTCCGGCACGCACGGTGCGCTCCGGCAGTGAAGCCAGGTAGAGCTGCGGATCATTTTTATGGTTATGCGAGGAGTTTTCCACCCTCGTCTCCTTTCCCAAACAGAAGATCAGCCGAACCGGCCTGCGACACAGGCATGTCTGCTTTGCTTTGGGCCATAGGCGAGTATGGGTATGACGCTGCCCCGGTGGCAGTTGTTGCCGGGCGAACCTTAAAACTGCCCATAGGCGCGCTCAATGCTGAACTCATAGATCAGGCGCTGATCACTGACCATTGCCTGCAGATACTCGTCAAGATCTTGGGGCTCCCCGGCAATCGTCCGGTAGAGCGCCAGATTCTGCTGTGGCGCATCCGGTCCATCCAGAATCGTCACCTTTGTCTCCAGGCCCAGCCAGTGGTAAGGATTACTCTGGTCAAGCACACAGAGCGTACAGCGGGGATCACGCCGGAGGAACTTTGTCCGCACCCGCGTCTGCGTGCTGGAACTCCAGAGTCGCCCCTCCACCAGACCAAGCATAATCCGTGCCACATGGGGCGTCCCATCCGCCTTGAGCGTCACCATAACGGCGTGGTGATGTTGTTCGAGGAACTGCTGTACTTTTTCGTCCATGGGTTATGTTTCCTTCTTGTATTACTTTCGCGTTTAAACTCGGTGCCTTTCTAATTGCGATACAACTGGTTCGCGCAAAGGTGTAAAGGCGCAAAGCACAAACAATTCTTGGCGATCTTTGCGTCTTTGCGCGAGTTTATTTGACCGGGGTTGCACTCTCACCCCCGGTACAACCACCAGGCGATCCCCAGATGAAGGATGGTTGCCAGCACCATAATCACCCAGAACGACACATGCCGGGTCTTGTGCCGCACAACCAGCATGCCCAGCCATCCACCGGCCACCCCGCCGAGCAGGGCCAGCCCTTGCAAGACCAGTTCCGGTACGCGGCCACCACCGGCCCGCGACTGCGACTTATCAAAGGCATACAGGAGCAGCGTCACCACCGAGCCCCCCGCGAGCCAGGCAGCGTAGAAGGTCCAGTCGGTCAGGACGACCAGGCCGGCAACCGCCACGCCCCAGAGTACAGCGGCAGCGACCGCGTAGATCACCTTGGGTGAACGGCGGCGTGAAGGTGGGCGGCGTTGTGGCATATCCGGTGCTCCGGTGTATTTCAACAGTGCGCTGATTTCGCAGGGAATGTGCGAACAGGTTATCCCAACGCAAACGGCCCAAACTGCTGCTCCAGGCGGGCCAGTTCCGCATCGAAATAGGCAAAGTTTTCCATGCCGCTCAACATCGCCACCTTCTGCTCGTCGCGCGCGCCCGGTTCCAGCAGTGCGCGGTAGGCCAGCAACCCCCGGTCCATGGCTGCCAGAAATGCCTGCTGCACCGCCTGACAGGACTGCGGCACCGGCAGGGTGGTCGCTGTTTGCCGGATGGCTTCCAGGTGTTCGCGGCGAGGGGCATACGTCGGCTCTGCTTCCGCCGCGCCGGCCTTAAATGCATCGGCGGCCTGCCGGCTCTCCGCGTGCCACAACTTCAGTAGCGCCATGGCCGCGCCCAGGTAGGCGACCAGCGCGGGATCAATCGGATGCGGGGTGGACATAGCGGGTTCTGCATTCACCAGGTTTATCTCCCAGAGCTACTCGGCGTAACCGGATAGAGCGTATGTTGTCGGGTTTGGGCGGGATTGTTGCAGAACAGTATAGCATAGAGTCTACGTGGATTGATGCAGGCGGGTGTAGTGAGGTGAGGATGCGATGACGCGAGAATGTGAGGATGCGATGACGCGTCGGCAGAGCGGCTGGTGGGGGTGGCAGACGTGAAAGCTATGCAGACTGAGCGCTTGAACGTATGGAGGACTATGATGCAAACCCTCTCTGCCGCCTGGAACAGTGTCGCTCTCCGGCTACGTGGCTACCTGGCGCTGCTGCTGGGCAGCGTCTTGCTATTCGGCCTGCGGACGCGCAGAAGTGCGTCCCAACAATACAAAGCCTACTGCTGGGGCTGGTGGAACCGGATACACGGGCGTGGCTGTGGTATGATACTTACACATAAATGCCGAACACAATTAGAGGAAGACCTATGACCACGAATGAAGTCCAGACCCACACCCTGCCCAACGGTATGCTGGTGTTGACGAAAGAGGTGCATACCGCACCCGTTGCCACCTGCTGGATCTGGTACCGGGTGGGGGCCCGGAACGAACCGGGTGGCCTCACCGGGATCAGCCACTGGGTTGAGCATATGCTGTTCAAGGGTACGCCCACCGTCCCCCGGGGCGCCCTCGACCGCATCATTGCCCGGAATGGCGGCACCTTCAACGGCTTTACCTGGATTGACTTTACCGCCTATTTTGAGACACTGCCGGCCGACCGGATCGAACTGGGTTTGCAGATCGAGGCGGATCGCATGATCAACTCGCTGTTTGAACCGGAAGAAGTTGAAAGCGAGCGCACGGTTATTATCTCGGAACTGGACGGCTATGCCAACTATCCCGAAACCTGGCTCGACGAGGCGGTCAAAGCGGCGGTATTCACCGCGCACCCCTACCACCACCCGGTGATCGGCTACAAGCATGACCTGCTGGCGATGACCCGCGAGAATCTCTACAGCCACTACCAGACCTACTACATGCCCAACAATGCCGTGCTGGTGCTGGTCGGCGATTTTCAGACCGAGGCAATGCTGGCGCTGGTTGAGCGTTACTTTGCCGAACTGCCCGCCGGTCCCGCGCTGCCCCAGTTCTACGCGGTTGAGCCGGAGCCCCAGGGCGAGCGCCGCGTCAAGATCCAGCGCCCCGGTCCCGCCGAGTATGTGCAGATTGCCTATCTTGCGCCCGACTGCCGCAGCGCCGACTTCGCGCCGATGGCGGTGCTCGACGCGGTACTGAGTGGCGCAAAGGCGCTCACCTCGATGGGCGGCGCACAGACCAACCGTAGCGCCCGGATCTACAAAGCTCTGGTTGAGAGCGAACTGGCGAGCGGTGCCGGGAGCAGCTACATGCCCTCGCGTGATCCCTACCTGTTTGAACTGGCCGCCACGGTGCGTGATGGGCACAGCGCCAACGAAGTTGAACTGGCGCTGCTGGAAGAGATTGCCCGCATCCAGCGCGACGGCATCAGCGCGGAAGAACTGGCGAAGGTCAGCAAGCAGTTGCGGGCGCAGGTGGCCTTCGGGCGCGAGAGTGTCACCAACCAGGCGCTCTCGCTGGGCATGTGGGAAGTGCTTGACACATACAAGCGGGTCGATACGCTGATGGACGAAATCGCCGCCGTGCGTGCCGACGATGTTCAGCGGGTAGCCCAGACCTACCTGACCGAGAAGCGCCGGGTGGTCGGGCATTTTCTGCCCACCGATATGGCCTGAGCGGACTGTAAGGAGTTTTTCATGCAACTGTTCCCTTCTACGATACCCGCGGCAAATCCGGCAAATCCGGCGGGCGGGGCGAGTGGCATTGCCACGGCCACCCGCCACCAGTTATCCAATGGCATTGTCGTGCTGATCCAGCGCAACCCGAGCAACCCGACGGTGCGGGTGCGCGGGGAAATGCGCGTGGGCGCGATCAACGAGCCGGCAACCCATGCCGGCCTGGCCGTCTTTACCGGCGCGGCGCTGATTCGGGGCACCCCCAACCGCACCTTCCAGCAGATCTCCGCCGAGACGGAAGAGCGTGGCTGTAGCGTCAGTTCCGGCGGTGGGCAGCACAGCAGCGGCTTCAGCGGCAAGGCGCTGGTTGAGGATCTGCCACTGGTGCTGGAAGTGCTGGCCGATATTGTGATCAATCCGACCTTTCCTCCCGATGAGATTGCCCGGCTGCGCGGTCAGTTCCTCATGAGCCTGCGCGAGAATGAGCAGGACACCCGCTCGCAGGCCAGCCGGGCAGCGCGCGCGCTGCTCTACCCTGAGGGGCATCCCTACAGCCGCCTCTCCAGTGGGACCATCGAGACGGTGCAAACCATCACGCGTGATGATCTGGTCGCCTTCCATCAGCAGTACCATCCGGCGGCAACCACTATCGCCGTCGTGGGCGATGTCGAACCGGCTGCCGTCATTGCGGAGTTGGAGCGCACTTTTGGTGTCTGGGAGACCACAGCGACACCACCCGTGCCGGAACTGCCACCGGTACCGCCGCTTACCGGCATGCAGCGGCGCGATGTCGATGTGCCGGGGAAGGTGCAGTCGGATGTGATCTGGAGTGTGCATGGCCTGGCCCGCAGTGACCCCGACTACTACCCGGCGATGATGGGCAATATGATCCTGGGCCGTCTGGGGATGGGTGGCCGCCTGGGGGAAAATGTGCGTGAGAACCAGGGCATGGCCTACTATGTCTACAGTGGGTTGGAGGCCGACCTGGGTGCCGGACCCTGGGCGGCGGTGGCGGGCATTAATCCCGACAATGTCGAGCGCGCAATTCAGGCGATCTTGCAGGAGATCGAGCAGTTTAAGCAGGAGGGCCCCACCGACGAGGAACTCGCTGATGCTAAGGCCTACCTGACCGGCAGCCTGGTGCTGGGGCTGGAGACCAACGACGGCATTGCCGGGACGCTGCTGGCGATTGAGCGCTATGGGTTGGGCCTGGACTATATTGACCGCTACCCGGACATTATTAATGGCCTGTCTCACGCGGATATCGTCACTGTTGCGCGGAAGTATCTCTCAACGGAGAACTGTGTGGTGGTGGTGGCAGGACCGCTGTAAGCGCAGACGGCAGACGAACGAGAAACGTGGCGCATACTATCGTCTCCTCGCGCAGAGCCGCAAAGGTCGCTAAGAAGCGCATACTTTTGCGGCTTTGTGTGCGCTTGTCTGGACGGTATGGTGGCATGCCCTCATGCCTGCACGTCATTCAGGGATCGTACTGCAGGGATATGCTCGGCCTGGAGTGAGGTGATCGCACTGATGGGCACTGTGACCACTGCAATCGACTTGCCAAGGGCATTAAAAACTTCCAGCACTGCGCCGTCTTCACCATCAGAAACCGGCACATAATCAATGTACATTGCTGTATCGTCCCGTTTGAGGTGCGCATCGTGTACGTCACGAACGAGCACCACGCGTGTATACAATTCAGGTTGCCCCATGGCTGCTTCTCCAGGGTTTTAGCGTAACAAACCGATAGACATTTTCTTCCGTTCGTAGCATCCAGATAGTTACGACAGGCAAATCACGCGTGTGAACACCTTTGAGTGTTCCCTCAACCCGATAAAAAATACCATACTGATCTTGGCGTTCCAGAATGGCATCGTGCGTGGCGATAAGTTCGCGCAGCGCAGCTTCGAGTGCGTCCGGGTTGGCCTGGGTAAATCCGGCCTGGGCCAGGAATTGCGATTTATCGCTGTCCGGACGAAACACGAGCAGGTATGCCGTCAACTTTTCCTGAGCAATAATCACATCTGGCGGTAATTTCATAGCGTCTGGCTGGATACTTGTGATAGCCTGGCTGCGCTTAATTACACGACTTACGCGGTCGTTGACCCGACAGGAGATTCCGCCTCCGGCAGGGAGGAAAAAAGAAAAAAGCGTACCATGCTGCCGCAGGCGAATCGGGCTTCCATCTGGGCAAATGTCCAGTTTGTGTACCCACCGCGTAAGTCCTGTTAATTATTTTATTCCTCGAGTGAAGCTAATCCCTCACGCAACGCATATAGGGCGGCCTGGGTGCGGCTGGCAAGGTGTAGCTTGCTCAGGATGTTGCTGACGTGGGTGCGCACCGTCGCCTCGTTAATCACCAGTTGTTCGGCGATGTCACGGTTGCTCAAGCCCTGGGCCACCTGGCGCAGTACCTCGACCTCGCGCTCGGTCAGTGGTTCGACGGCGGGAATGCGCTCCGCCGGGTGGGCCAGTTCGCGCAACACCCGCCGTGCAATCGTCGGGTGCAGGGAGGACTCGCCATGGTAGACCTGGCGAATCGCCTGAACCAGTTCCTCCGGCTCGGAGTCCTTCAGCAGGTAGCCGAGCGCCCCGGCCTTGATCGCCGGGAAGACTTTATCGTCGGTGCCAAAACTGGTCAGGATGAGGATGCGCACAGCCGGGAGGCGCTCCGTGATCTGTCGTGTAGCCTCAATCCCGCTGAGTTCCGGCATCACTAGATCCATCAAGATTACATCGGGCTGGAGTGCTTCCGCCTGGGCCACCGTTTCGGTACCTGTGCGTGCCTCACCCACCACCTCCATTCCGGACTCGGTAGACAGCAAGGCGCGGATACCTTTGCGGACAATCGCCTGATCATCGGCAATTAGAATACGAATCAGTGACGCTGACATAGGTTAGCTCTCTCTCTGCTTCCAGGCCGGATGTTCCAGAACGCCAAAGGTGCGCTGGGCCATGCGCTCGCTCTGCTGCTTTACCAGCACCCGCACCGTGGTACCCTGGCCCGGCGTGCTGCTGATGGTGAACTCCGCGCCGACCCGCCGGGCCCGCTCCTGCATCCCCTGGAGCCCCCAGCCATCATGTTGCAACGTGGCGGCACAATCGAAGCCCATCCCATCATCGCTGACCTCCAGGCAACAGGTTGCCTCCTTGCAGATTATCTGGAGCGTCACATGGCGGGCATGCGCATGCTTGAGGACGTTGTTGAGTGCCTCCTGCGCAATGCGGTAGAGTTCTTCCGCCACGGTGTAGTGCAACTCTTCTTCGCCATGCACCCGCAGTTCCGTCTGCAAGCCGGCGCGCCCTTCCACCGCATCCAGGCGGGCCTGCAGCGCGGCAACCAGCCCTTCCTGCTCCAGGATCGGTGGGCGCAACTCGAAGATCAGCAGGCGCATCTCGCGCAGCGCCTGCTGTGCGGTTATCCGTAGATCGCGCACATATTCCACTGCGGCGGCACTCTTTCCGGCATTCAGCAGCCGCACCGCTGCTTCCGAGTGGAGCGTCACACTGTAGAGCGCCTGCGTGACCGAGTCATGTAATTCGCGCGCCAGCCGCTGCCGCTCCTCCATCACCGCCAGATGTTCAACCTGCTGTGCCAGCCGGGCATTCTCAATCGCAATCGCCGCCTGGTCGGCAAACCGGCTGATAATGCGCATATCCTCGCCGGTAAAGCCGCCCGGCTTGTTGACCACACTCAGCGCGCCGATCACCCCCTCCGGCACGCGCAACGGCACCGCCAGCAGCGTTACCAGTTCCGGTCCCCAGCAGAGCTGCTTGGCGGCTGAGTCGGGCGCGTTAATCAAAACCGGCTCATTCCGCAACACCGCCGCTCCGGTCAGCGATCCCTGTACCGGGATACGGTCGGAGATGGGGGGCGCTTCCCCGGTACTGAGGGCGCGCCAGAGCCAGCCGTCATCCTCGACCAGGAACACCGTACTACCCAGCGCATCCGTGAACTGCTGCGCATGGGAGCAGACGATCTCCAGCACATCGTCAAGTTCCAGCTTGTGCAGCAGCGCGGTTGTCACCTGCTGCAGACTCTGGCTCTCGGCCAGTTGCCGGCGCATGCGGGCATAGAGACGATCATTCTCGATTGCCAGCGCGACTGCGCCCGCGATGCCGCGCACGGTCTCAATCTCAGCAGAGGTGAATGTCCGGTAGTCATTGCAGGTGTAGATCAGGGCCGCCCCCAGCACCGGGCCATTTACCCGGATCGGCACTGCCAGCAGGGATTTGATCCCCAGCAGTTGGTGTGTTTCCCGACTGAGGCGCGCGTCGGTCTGAGCATTAAAGCAGACAACCGGGCGCTGCTGCTCGATCAGTTCGCGGAACAGGGCATCGGTAGCGGGATCAAGCGGGTGGGTGCGCAGCACTTCCGGGCAGGCGCTGGCCCAGGGTTTAGCCGTAGCCTGGGGGATGAACCGGCCCTGCACACTCTCCACCAGATAGATCGTGCAATCGTGAACGCCGACGGCAGCCGCCATGCGCTCGGCCACGCGCTGCAACACATGATCAAGCTCGGGTGACTCGCCTGTGACCTGGGCCATGTCCAGCATGCGCGCGGTACGCTGCTGCTGCTCGTGCAGATGCTGCTGCATTGCCACGGCATACTGCTGCCCAAACCGGCTGACCATACCGCGCAGGCAGGTGTCCAGTTGGGCGTTTAGATCATAGATTTCAGCTGCTTCCCGATCGGATACCTGCCGGATAAGCGGTAGGGCCGCCTCTTTGCAGAGCAGTAGCGCATTCAGCACCTCGCCGATAGTGAATTGTTGGCGCACCCGTTTATGGCTCAACGAGGCCAGATAATCGTCCATGGCCGCAGCGGAGCCGGTCTGCAGTGCGGCAATAATGGCATTCAGACCCATCCGGGTTGAGGCGCGGAGCGCCTCCAGCGACTGCTCCGCATAGTGTGCATCAACCTCGTGATAGATCCGTTCGGCCCAGGCGGTTGCAATTGCCTCGTGCTGCTGCTCCAGCAACAGCGCCAGGTGTACCGCCGACTCAGCCTGATCAACCATAGCGCGCATAATTCCACTCCGATACCGCTCTGCCGATAAGCTTTCTTGGTAGAGACGTGTTGCTGCGCCTCCGCTGCAAGGCATTCCTCTTTCCCTCTGCCTCAAGTATAGCATGCCGCCTGGAAGGTTGCACTGGCGCGAGAACTGCCGGGCGGTGGGCAACCAGGAGCTACTGCGGCCAGAATGGCAGATCCTGGAGCCATGCCAGAATGATGTCACCGTTCAATATAATCACAATGACGACCGCAAAAATCACCAGTGTCGATATAAGTCCCATCACAATCGAACATGTACGCCGGAAGACCCCGATCACCACGGCCAGTAATAGCACCAGGGCAATGACTCCGACGATGACCATGCCGATGTTGGGCTGCTCAATTGCCAGATCCAAACTACTCCTCGCTTTCTGCACCAGTTCAGGTCACCCTGCCCGCACCGGCAGGGGCAGGGATCAACCGCTCAGTTCTGAGAAACATTGCACATTCTTTAGCATCAGGACTTACGCGGTGGACGTACAAACCGGACGTTTGATTGAAATGAATGGCCCGATTCGCCTGCGGCCGCATGGTACGCTATTGTCTTTTTCACGAAACTTTTGCACAACGTGCAAAAATTCCGTGAAAAAGGTGGTCTGTTCCGCCCTGCCGGAGGCGAAATACATCTCCAGGTGGAGAATTGCGTAAGTCCTTGGCATATCTGTGTGGTGAAAGTATAGCATGTATTGGCGACCTGCCCGAATACCACACCGTCCGCGCTAACGGAGTAAACTCCCTATTGCAGAAATAGGGATACAGGTGTACAATGAATGTGCAAGCTCTTTGCAAAAGATGTGAATACATATCTGCACCATGTGCAACATTCCGGGCAGCATCAACGTACGATGAGAGGGCGGAACAGGGTATGTGCTGCCTGCCCAACTTGAACTTATATGTATGACAACAACCCGAAAGGGAGGAATTTGTGATTACCAACTGGTTCCGGCGCAACAAAGCCGGTGATGACACCAATAGTCGCTATAAACACGGCAACGATGAACTCATTGAACTGCGCAAGGTGGTAAAGACCTACCAGAGCGCCGCCGGGACATTCACGGCCCTGAAGGGGATTGATCTCGCAATCGGTACCGGCGAGTTTGTCGGCATCATCGGGAAGTCGGGAAGTGGTAAATCCACACTGATCAACATGATTACCGGCATTGACCGGCCCACCTCCGGTGACGTGCTGGTTGGTGATAGTGCCGTGCATAAGCTCAATGAGGGGCAGATGGCGGTCTGGCGCGGGCGCAACCTGGGGATTATCTTCCAGTTCTTCCAACTGCTGCCCACGCTGTCGCTGGTTGAGAATGTGATGCTGCCCATGGACTTCTGCAATATGTATAAGCCCGGTGAACGGTACGACCGGGCAATGAACCTGTTGCAGCAGGTCGAGATGGACAGTCAGGCCAACAAACTGCCCTCGGCGGTATCGGGTGGTCAGCAGCAGCGTGTGGCAATTGCCCGCTCACTGGCAAACGATCCGCCCATCCTGGTAGCGGACGAGCCGACCGGGAACCTGGACTCGCGCACGGCCAATGCCGTCTTTGAACTGTTTGAGCAACTGGTCGAGCAGGGCAAGACGATCCTGATGGTGACGCACGATAACGACCTGGCGAACCGGGTGACGCGGGCGATCACCGTCGCCGACGGGCAGATCGTCGATGAGGTCCGGCATGACCGGGGCGAGCCGCTGCTCTTTCCGCTGGAGATGGAAGAGCGGGTTTATGCGCCGGTTCCGGTGGAGACGCTCCAGGAAAACCAGCGCCGGCCGAAGCAGTAGTCGGTAGACGGCAGACAGCAGACGGTAGACCGTCTGGAATAAACCGGACGACCACAATCCATCACAATTTATTAAAAACGTGTCGTGTCACGCTGAATGCAGTGAAGGATCTCTCCATATCGGAAAGAGATCCTTCATTGCGTTTTAGTCTGGTTCTTTGTTCTCCGGTTCTCGGTTCTCTTAATCCCAAACCCACTGTTGGCTGAGTTGCCGTTCATCCAGTCGCCACAGTCCGGCATCGTGTGTCACCTTGAGCGCTTCCTGATATTCGCTGCTGGTCAGACGCCGGTTAATCTCCGGGAAGTGACTGGTATCGACTTTGCCGGCCGGGTAGTACTGGCGCATCACATTGACATACATGCTGGGCGAGATCTCCCGCGCCAGGAACTGCATAATCGCGGCCGTTTCCTGAAGCAACCCCGGCATAACCAGATGCCGCACCAGCACACCGCGCTTTGCCAGCCCATCCTCATCACGTTTCAGATCACCCACCTGCCGATGCATCTCCCTGATTGCCTGGCGGGCTACTTCCGGGTAATCGGCGGCACGCAGGTAGCGCCGCGCCAGATCCGCGTCCCAGATTTTGAAATCCGGCAGATAGATATCTACCACCCCATCGAGCAACTGCAGACTATCGAGTCCATCATAGCCGGAGGTGTTGTAGACCAGTGGCAGCCGTAGCCCCTGCGCGGCGGCAATTACCAGTGCCTCCAGGATCTGTGGCACCATATGCCCGGGTGTCACAAGATTGATGTTATGACACCCCGCGACCTGCAACTCCAGCATCATCATTGCCAGTTGGCGTGGGCGGACCGCGGGCCCCGTCTCCTCCTGACTGATATCATAGTTCTGGCAGAAGACACAACGCAATCCGCAACTGGTGAAAAAGATCGTACCGCTTCCTTCCCACCCGCGCAGACAGTCCTCCTCGCCCAGATGCGGAAAAAAACTGCTTACGCGCGCGTAGCGCTCTGACTGGCAGACACCGGTCTGCCCGGCGGGGCGATCCGCTTCACAGCCCCGTGGGCAGAGCGTACACTGCTCCAGTCGCTGAATGGCCTGCTGTGCGCGCTGCTCAAGTTCGCCGCTACGGTAGAGTGCCAGGTAAGCCGGCTCAAACTCGCGTTTGGAGATAAAAAATGGCCTGAAGGGGGAACGCAGGCGCATCAGTTTATCCTTTCCCATGGAATACCGGGTTAAGCTCTTTGATAATGTGAGAGTATTATAACACTATTTAGCTCAATATTGAGATAACACATGTTTGCAGAGGATTGTGACTTGACTGCCCGCCCGCCGCTTTAGACAGTGATGATCGGATGCCCTATCTTCGCGTATAATAGCCCCGGCGCAGCATAACGCGCCGGAACATTCACCAGGAGGTGTACCGGGCATCTGCCGGCATCCGGGCTACGAGCCACCGAGTAATAGCAAGGAGATACATGTATCATGGCTGATGATCAGACCATCCAGCGGCTCAGTGATGAACTGGCGATCCGGCATGTCGTTGATGAAATTGACAATACGGTTGATGCAAAGGACTGGACAACCTGCCGCAGCTATTTTCTTGAGGAGATTGATGTCGATTTTAGCTCGCTGGCGGGCGGCTCCCCCGGGCGCATGCCGGCCGACGATCTGATCGCAGCGTGGCAGCACAACCTCTACCGCGAGAAGTTGAGCCACCATATGCGCACCAATCATCGGATTACGATCAACGGGGATCAGGCGGAGGTGTCGTCAAAGGGCTATGCTTTCAACATGCTGCCACGCACCCACGGCGCAGATCTATGGGAGGTCTGGGGCGATTATCATCACACGCTCCAGCGTACCTCGGCGGGTTGGAAGGTTGCGGGTATGACTTTCATTGTAACGTATGCCCGTGGAAACGAGAAGGTCCGCGATTTTGTACCGGAGTAGCGCCGATATTGTCACTGTCTGATATGTCATACGTTACGTATTTCACTACTGAAAAAACACGACTTACGCGGTCCTGCCAATTCTGGCCTGGTGCCGGCTCTAAAAGGCAGAATCGCCTGCGGCAGCAAGGTACTTTATTCGTATCTTTTTGGAAAAACGTGGCTCGGAGAGCCACGTTTTTCCAAAAAGGATGTCCGGTTCCGCCCTGCCGGAGGCGCATCGGGTCGTTTGTCCAGGTAGACGCCTGGGTTGGAACCTACTGCGTAACTCCTATCATTAACACGAGTTACGCGGTGGGCGTACAAATCAGACACGTACTCCTACAAAGGCAGTCTTCGCCTGCGGCAGCATGGTACTTTTTTATTTTTTT
>DAOTUI010000099.1:0-20972 GCA_034437035.1 Chloroflexaceae bacterium | reverse complement strand
CAAGAAATTTTGGCGCATAGCGCCAAAATTTCTTGAAAAAGATCAAAACGTACCACGCTGCCGCAGGCGAATCGAGCTTCCATCGGGTGAAACGTCCGGTTTGCATGTCAACCGCGTAACTCGTGTCATATAGAAAAGTTAGAACAGAGGAACAGCGAACAACCGGCAGCGGACGCGTCGCTATGCTGTGATATGTTTGTTCTTTGTTTTTTATGGATCTGTTCTTTTATAGTTAGCCTCCGAGGTAGCACTATGACACTGTATGCAGATGAAGTCTTTGCCCCGCTTGACCATGATCTGCACCTGGAGCGGATCGGCGGGGGTAACGAAACTGAGGTCTACTGTACCGATGATCGCCGGTTTGTGGTGAAACTCAAGAGCGATCTGGGTGGGGATGTGGCCGCCGCCCTCGCAACCACTGAGACCATGCGCCTGGCTGCCGAGCGGTTTGCGGCCGCGCTGGGGCCGGAGTACACTATTCCCAGCCACTACCTTGTGGCGCGTGATAGCGAGGGCCGCGTGCAGGTGCTGGTCGTTCAGCCCTTTATTGAGCATGCCCGGCCCTTGTACGCGATTGACTACGCCGGCCTGAGCAGCAGCGAGCGGGAACATATCGCGGCGCAACTGCGCGAGATTATCCGGCGGGCGCTGCTGTTCTACCGCAAAACCGGCAGCATGCCCGATCTGTATGGGCGCTCCAGTACCAACAAGTCGGAGCGGGAGCGGCTCAATACCCCCGGCATGCTGCCCTGGCGGCTCTGGAGCTTTCTGGTGCAGCGCAACCTGCTGCGTTCGCACAATTTGTTGTTGACCGACGCTCCCGACTATCGGGTCTTCCTGATCGACTATGATCCGGTGCGCAAGGGCCGGCTCTACCGTCTGATCTACTATGGCGTGCGCTGGAATCTCTTCTGGCGCGACCACGCGCTGATCCAGCGGATGCGGCGGCATGGAATCGTCCCCTGGGCTTGATGACAGGAGTTACGCGGTCGGTTCCAAACCAGGCATCTGCCTGGACAACCGACACGATTCGCCCCCGGCAGGGCGGAATGGGACATGCTTTTTCCGGAAAAAGACAAAACGTACCACGCTGCCGCAGGCGAAATATGCCATCATTGGGAGCAAACGGCCCATTTAAATGCGTACCGCGTAAGTCCTGTTAATGACAGCATGTAGAAGGAGAAAGATGTGCAAATTCACACAGCCGATCTCTGCGACCAGTATGCCTCGGAGATTCAGGTTGCTGCGCCGCTGTTTACCGGTTACGGCGCTGTGCGTGCCTTCGGCGGCAAGATTGTCACAGTGAAGGTGTTCGAGGATAATGTTCTAGTGCGCGCGGCGCTTACGGAACCGGGCGCGGGTCAGGTGCTGGTGGTGGATGGCGGCGGCTCCCTGCGCTGTGCCCTGGTTGGCGATCAACTGGCCCAACTGGCGCAGACCAACGGCTGGGCCGGTATTCTCGTCTACGGCTGCATCCGTGATGCGCAGGCGATTGCCGGCATTGCTATCGGTGTCCGGGCACTAAATACGCATCCCTTGAAGAGCGTCAAGCGGGGCGAGGGCCGACGTGATATTCCGGTCGCCTTCGCCGGGATTACCCTGCATCCGGGGCACTATCTGTATGCCGACGAGGATGGGATCATCGTGGCGGCGCGCCAACTGTTGTAGCTGCCGGGATTGTTGTAGAACGTAATTTGTGGTATAAAGTACACTGTTTCCAATAAAACTCGATTTTTGATCGCGTATGCCGGGTTGTCCGTCCGAACCGCCGGTGCAAATGCCGGGTGGTCAGGCAACCCCGGTTGAGTTCTCGTCCCGCGCAGGCTGCGTTGTACCGCAGGCAGTTGTATGCGGGTTATGTGAGAATAGGTGCATCTGCATTGACGCAACCGAACCAGGCAGTGAAGCCGGCGATAGTCTACAACTGTGGGATCACCCGTTATCACCTCGCCGCCGGATCTTCTGCGCGTGCGGCATTACCTCCTCACGCATGTGAGACACATGTAATCATGTTATGTTACCCGACAATTACATTGCAATATACTGAGAGCGAACTATGGTGGTTAAGAGCAGCTTAAAATGGACGAAAACACGCCTGTCGGGGAATAACTTTCTGAAGATCGGCCTGCTGCTGCTGCTTGCGCTGCTCTGCGTCACAACGACATTCTCTTCAAATGTTATTCTGCTGGTGTTGCGTAGCGAGATGGTCTTCTCGCATCTCTTCTACCTGCCGGTGGCGCTGGCCGGGGTCTGGTGGGGCTTGCGCGGCGTGCTGGTGTCGGTGTTTGTGGCGGCAACCTGGATGGTGGCCTATTTTCTTGCCGGGTCGGATGTGCCGCCGCAGGAGTATTTTCCCCAGCCGATTATGTTTATGCTTATTGGTGGCACCGTTGGTATCCTCCGAGAGCAGAATCTGCGCTCCGAGCGGAATCTGCGCAATCGGGTGAAGGAACTGAACTGCCTGTTTGCCATTTCGACCCTGCGTGAGCAGACGTATTCCCCCCTGCCGGCGTTGCTTCAGACAACGGTGAAGTTGATCCCGCCTGCCTGGCAATACCCGGATATTACCGGCGCACGGGTAGTGCTGGAGCAGCATAGCTGCCAGACCGACAATTTTGCCGACACACCCTGGCAGCAGTTCGCTGATATTATGATCAATGGCGAGCCGGTCGGGCGGCTCGAAGTCTGCTATCTTGAAGATCGCCCCCCCGCCTACGAGGGGCCATTTCTGCGTGAGGAGCGCTACCTGCTGAATGCGATTGCCGAGCGTCTGGGCAAAATCGTCGCGCATGAGCGGGCGGTGACGGCGCTACGCAAGAGTGAGTTCACTAATCGCGCGCTGGTCAATGCCATCCCGGATATCATCTGGCGGATCGGGCAGGATGGTACGCTGCTCGATTTTAAAGGCGCATAAGGATTTCAACCCCGCAGTGCCGCCCGAGGATTTTGTCGGGCGGCACCTGACGGACATACTGCCGCTGGATGTGGCCCGGTCTGCACTACGCTATGTTGAGCAGGCGGCGCATGCCGGCGCACCCCAGATCTACGAGTATCAGTCGCCCACCAATGGGGCAATGCTTCACTACGAAGCCCGCCTGGTTCTGAGTGGCACGAACGAAGTCCTGGCGATTGTGCGTGACATCACCGAGCGGAAGGCGCGCGAAGCCCTGGTGGAGGAGGAGCGCACCCGTATTGCGCGCGACCTGCACGATGGACTGGCGCAGAGCCTTTACTTCCTGGGGTTAAAACTCGACTTTTTGCGCAAACAGGTGACGCGCGACCCCGATGGTGTTGTGAATGAACTGCTGACCCTGAAGCACATCACGCAGTCCAGCATTCAGGATGTGCGCCGTACTATTTTTGCGTTGCGTCCGGTTGACCTGGAGCGCCTGGGATTCGAGCCGGCAATCCAGCAGTACACGCGAGAGTTTGGTGAGCATATGGACCTGCATGTGCTGCTGCATGTGCGGGGGGATACTGCGAAGCTATCAACCGCGCTGGAACTGGCCTTCTTCCGCCTGATCCAGGAGGGGTTGAATAATATTGCCAGGCATGCCCATGCCCACACGGTCTGGATCGACCTGGATATTAATCCGGGCGGTTCGGGGCAGTTGACGATCCGCGACGATGGTATGGGCTTTGAACCGGAGGCGCTGCCGGCAAGTGGCAGTGGAAAAATGGGCTTGCACCAGATGCGTGAGCGCGTTATCAAACTGGGCGGCAGCTTTCGGATTGAGAGTAGTGCAGAGGCGGGCACGCTGTTGTGCGCCGACATTCCGCTGTGAGGAGAGAATCAATGTCCCGCTCCATTCGCATTTTGATCGCCGATGATCACGCCGTTGTGCGCCAGGGGTTGAGCCGGATCTGCAGCGCCGAGCCGGATATGCAGGTGGTGGGGCAGGCCGCCGATGGGCAGGAAGCCTGCCGTCTGGCGCGCGAACACCATCCCGATGTGGTGGTCATCGATATCAATATGCCGGTGCTGGATGGGGTGCAGGCGACCCGCCAGTTGCTGACCGACCTGCCCGACACCGGGGTGATTATTCTGACGATGCACCGCCAGGATCAGTATGTGTTTGAGGCGATCAAGGCAGGCGCGCGGGCCTATATGCTCAAGGATACCGACAGCGACGATCTGCTGCAGGCCATCCGCACAGTAGCCTCGGGCGAAGCGGTCCTTACCTCGGCGATTGCGCTGCGCATGATCGAGGAGTTTCGCCGCCGGCAGAATGATCCATCGGGCGCTGACGGAATTACTCAACTCACCGAGCGCGAACAGGATATTCTACGCCTGGTAGCGCAGGGCATGGACAACAACGAGATCAGCGACCGACTGGGCCTGTCGGAGAAGACCGTGCGCAACCGTATGACGGTTATTTTTGAGAAGCTGCATGTGAATAACCGGGTGCAGGCGGCGCTCTATGCGCTACGGCGCGGGCTGGCAAAGCTGGATGATCACGATAAGTAGTACTGATTTGTTGTCATAGCCACAGAGTCCACAGAGAACGCAGAGGTGATGAACGGGAACGTGCCGGCAACCGGAAGCCATAGACGAGGATAACTGTATGGTGCCGAGCGATGCCGACCAGCCGCGCTGTCCCTGGGCCGGCAGTAGCCCGCTAATGATCGCCTACCACGATAATGAGTGGGGTATTCCGTGCCACGATGATCAGGCGCTGTTTGAACGGCTGGTTCTGGAGAGCTTCCAGGCCGGGTTGTCCTGGGCAACGGTTTTGCGGAAGCGGGAGTATTTCCGGCAGGCGTTCGCCGGCTGGGATATCAAGCACATCGCCGCGTACGGCGCAGACGATGTCGCGCGGTTGATGCAGGATGCCGGGATTATTCGCAATCGCCGCAAGATCGAGGCGACGATCCAGAATGCGCGCTGCTTTCTGGCGGTTCAGGAGGAGGCGGGATCGTTTGACCGGTATATCTGGGCGTTTGTGGGAGGACAGCCGCTGCTGCGCGCAGCCCCACCGCGTTGGGAGGATGTTCCGGCGCACACGCCCGAGTCAAACACGCTGGCCCGGAACCTGCGCCGGCGTGGGTTCAAAATGGTGGGGCCAACCATGTGCTACGCCTTGATGCAGAGCATCGGGATGGTGAATGATCATATTCAGGGCTGTTTTAAAGCGGCAACAGCGACACCGGACGGATAGCCCCGTTTAGATAACATTTCCCTCGTCGTCCAGCGAGATAATCCCCCGCTGTACCGCTGTCCCCGTCGCCTCGGTGCGGGAGCGTACTCCCAGTTTTGCCAGCACATGGCGCATATGGAACTCAACGGTCTTAACCGATACTTCTAACTGGTCGGCAATCTCAGCATTGCGCAGCCCGGTGGCGACTAACCGCAACACCGACATCTCCCGCTCAGTAAAGGACTGCTCCATACTCGCCAGGCCAACCTGTAGCAGTTCCGCCTCCAGCACCTTCTGCCCGGCCGCAACTGCCTCAACCGCTGCGATAAGCTCATCCCCGGTGGCCGTCTTGCGCAGGTACCCGGGCACGCCGAGTTGTAGCATCGAGCGGAGCATCCCGGTATCGTCATAGCCCGTCAGTACCAGCACGGCCACATCGGGAAATGCTGCCCTTACCGCGCGTGCGACCTCAACGCCGTTCATGTCCGGGAGACGTACATCAAGGAGCAGCACTTCGGGCTGAAGTTCCTCAACCATCCGGACTGCCGCTTTCCCGGACATGGCCGCGCCAACCACTTCGATATTGGGGCTGCGTCTGAGTAATGCCTGCGTTCCCTCCAGGATCATCGGATGATCATCCACAACGAGCACTCGAATTGGTTGCCTATTTTGCGCATCGGTCATAGTTGCCTCATAGCTCGATCTCAGCGGTGTGAAACTTTGGTGGTACCAACCCGGCCCGGGAGCCCCGGTAATGGCCTGTCAAGTGTACACGTTACACTGCCTGGCGGTCTGTTACTACTCTAACATTCGCACTTATAACTTTACCACATCAGGGCGCGATCTACCAGTACCAAATCGTCCACCCAGGATCACGCCGCTGGGCGGGCACGGGCCATACTGCCGCGCTTTGCAACATTCATCCTCCAGGAGTTATGCTGTTCTCCAGGCGTGGGGGACTTCCGCCTCCGTCTGGGCAGAAGATTCCCTTCTTTTTTGTAAAAAACATGCGTTACGCGGTAGGCACTCAAACTGCACGTTTGACAAGATGAAAGCCGTCTTCGCCTGTGGCAGCATGGTACTTTTTTATCTTTTTTCACAAATTTATCTTTTTTCACAAAAAATTGGCACTTAGTGCCAATTTTTTGTGAAAAAAGATAGCTTATTCCGCCCTACGGGAGGCGAAATTTCCTTCCGGGTTTGTGACCGCGTAACTCGTGTAAAAAACAGGACTTACGCGGTCGGTTCCAAATGAGGTGTTCATCTGGATGAATGGCCCGCTTCGCCGCCGACAGGGCAGAAGAAACCTTCTGATCATACCAATTTGCCGCCAAACGTGCAAGAAACCCACGCAGGCCACGCAGCGCGTGCCGCAGTACACCTACCTATACACGCGCTCGCACCCACGATGCAGCCATTCGTGTTCCTTCGTGGTTCTTCGTGTGCTTCGTGGTTGGTCTGATTGTTGCCGTTTGGAAGTCAGATTGGTATCAAACGTGCAGTTTGGATGCCCACTGCGTAAGTTGGGTCATCTCAGATTATAGGCAACAACGGAGAAGTTCGGGTGCTGCATCATCTGGAGAATGCATTGAATATGCGCAACCAGGCGGGGAATGCAGGCGGATACATCCGCTGACAGCGCCTCGGTATAGTCGAAGGTGGTTCCAACAATGCCGAACTGCACTGCCTCCGGGCAGGTGCCATACAAAACGTGGGTACTGGTCAGCAGGGCGGCCGGGGTGAGATGGTGCGAGGAGATGCCGGGTGTGGCAGGATCGGGATGCACCGACTGGAGGAAGAGCCGGTCGCCGTCGAATATCTGCCCGGCAGGAGTGGGGATGGTTTCGGTCGCGCATGTTACGGGCCGGCAGGCATCAATAAAGATGACAGCATCGGCCTGGCTGATCGGCTCGGCCAGATCCAGGGTTAACTGATGGCAGGCCCGTACCTCCACATGCGACGCACAGATCGCTCGGGCCAGTTCATGCGCGGCATGCCACCCGACCCCGTCATCACCGCGCAGCGGATTGCCATAGCCAATAATCAGTAAGCTGTGCATGCTACTCTCCGCTCAGGTACAGGGTTTTTTGGGGTAGGGACGCGCTTCTGTGCGTCCGCCGCCCGTCCCGATGTGGGAAATGCTTTTTTGGAGCGGCGAACTGCCCGTTTAACGTAGAGACGCGCTGATGAAGTTTTAGAAAATAATCCGGATATCGAGTGCGGCAGAAGGATGGTGCATAGAATGCACCCTACTGCTACTGCTGGCTGCTGTGGTATTGATATCCGGATTAATTTTTCAACGTTCATGGCGTGTCTCTACACTCGCATTCGATTACGCCCCGCGATGTGCCTCATCGAGCAGTGCGCCGTTCGGCCCAAGCAGTTGCACCTGCAGCGGCATCTGACCCAGCGCATGGGTTGAACAGCTAAAACATGGGTCAAAGGCGCGGATAACCGCCTCGACCCGGTTCAGCGCGCCCTCGCTGATCTGCTCGCCGGTAATAAAATGGCGGGCCACCTGGAGCAAGCCCCGGTCCATGGCAATATTATTATGTCCAGTGGCGATAATCAAGTTGGCCCAGACAATCAGTCCCTGCGCGTCGATCTTGTAGTGGTGGAAGAGCGTCCCACGCGGCGCTTCCGAAACCCCGATGCCCTCAGCATTGTTCGGCCCCGCCGATGCCCGCACATGCTCGTTCAGAATGTCGGGGGCATGCAGCAGATGTTCGATCTGCTCAATACTGTAGAGAACTTCGATCAGGCGGGCATAGTGATAGTAGAAGGAACTGAGCACCGCACCCCGCTGGAGCGCACGAAACTCCGCCCACTCCTGGTCGGCCAGCGGCGTGCCGCAGTAGTCGGCGATGTTCAGCCGGGCCAGCGGTCCCACCCGGTAGATGCCTTCCGGGTAGCCTACCTGTCGGTAGTAGGGATACTTGAGATAGGTCCAGGGTTCGACCGCCTCGGCGATATACTCCTGATAGGCGGTTGGATCAAGCCGGTCGGCCACGATATGCCCGGTGGCATCGACAATGCGGATATGACCATCGTATAACTCCAGCCCACCGCCCTCATTCACCAGACCCATAAAGAGCGAGGGGAAATTGGCAAAGCTCTGGATCTCTTCCCGGAACTGATCCAACCCGCGCTTGAACCAGTCCAGGGTGCGCTGAACAATCTGCAGCGCCTCCGGAGTGGCTGCCAGGATTTGATCGCGCCGTTCTTCGCTCAGTGGCTCGTTGACGCCGCCGGGAACGATCCAGGCCGGGTGAATGCGCTTGCCCCCCAGCAGTTCGATAATCTGCTGCCCAAACTGCCGCAGACGAATGCCGTCACGCGCCCGCTCCGGGTACTTCTGCAGCACGCCGAAGAGATTACGCTGGGCCGGATCGCTGTCCATCCCCAGCAGCAGGTCGGGCGATCCGAGATGGAAAAAGCTCAGCGCGTGCGACTGGATAATCTGGGCCAGGTTCATAACCTGCCGCAGTTTGGCCGCCGGTTCCGGAATACGCACCGCCAGAATTGCATCGCACGCCTTGGCCGAGGCTACCAGATGACTGACCGGGCAGATGCCGCAGACCCGCGCCATCAGCGAGGGCATCTCGTAGAAGGGCCGGCCCTCACAGAGCTTCTCAAATCCGCGAAACTGGGTGATATGCAGGTGCGCAGCATCCACCACGCCGGTATCATCCAGGTGAATTGAGACTTTAGCGTGACCCTCGACGCGGGTCACAGGATCGATCATAATTTGCTGTGCCATAACGCCCCCTATGCTCCAAACCGTGTCAGGCCGCTGATATCAGGCCGGCGTCCGGCGACCAGTTCACTCACAATAAAAAAGATCGTATCGGCAGCCGGCGGACATCCCGGAACAAAGACATCCACATTGACCACCTCGTGGACCGGGCAGCAGCGTGGCAGCAGCGCCGGGATAACCTCGCGCGGCACCTGCGGATGCAGATCGACATTCTCCTGGTAGGCGCGCTCGGTAATCGCCGCCACGCCGAAGAGGTTGCGCATGGCGGGCACATTCCCCGTCACCGCGCAGTCACCCAGCGAGACCAGGATGCGGGTATGTTCGCGCACCTTGCGGATCTTCGCCAGGTCTTCTTCGTTGCTGACCGCGCCCTCCACCAGCGTCACATCAACCATATCGGGAAACGTTTTCAGATCGACCAATGGACTGTAGACCAGTTCCGCATGCTCCATCAGATCGAGCAGCCGCTCGTCCATATCCAGGAACGACATATGGCACCCGGAACATCCATCCAGCCAGACGGTTGCAAGTGTTACCTTCGTCATGATCGTTCCTCCCGCATCAGCTTCAGGTAGGGTAGAAACTGGCGCTTCTTCAGCATCTCGGCTACTGATTTGCCCTTCTCGAACAGCGCGCCGGTGGGGCAAACGTGGACGCACTTCCCGCAACTGGTACAGGTATCCGAGGTGCCCCACGGCTGGCTGAGATCGGTAATGACCCGCGCATCCATGCCGCGCCCCATGATATCCCAGGTGTGCGCGCCTTCGACTTCGTCACACACGCGGACACAGCGGGTACACAACACACAGCGGTTATGATCGATCACAAACCGCTCGTGCGAGGCATCTACCACCATGTGCGGGTGGCGATAGGGGAAATGCACATGGGTCATGCCCAGATCCTGCGCCAGCGTCTGCAGTTCGCAATGCCCGTTGGACACACATACCGCGCAGATATGATTGCGCTCGGCAAAGAGCAGTTCCAGGATCATGCGCCGGTAGTTTGCCAGCCGCTCGGTATTTGTCAGAACTTCCATCCCCTCCTCGACGCGCGTCACACACGCCGGGTAGAGCCGGGACGAGCCTTTGACTTCAACCAGGCAGAGGCGGCAGGCTCCCACATTGGAGAGGCCATCCAACCGGCAGAGGGTGGGAATGGTGATGCCGACATCCGCCGCCGCTTCCAGGATCGTCTCGTCCTGGCGTGCGCCGACATCACGATCATCAATTTTGAGGGTTTTTACCCGTGTAGGAGGTGCCATCGATCTATCTCCTTATTTGCTTCTCCATTGAAGCCGGATTATTCGCCTGGTTTCACCGCAAGCTGGTCCGTATACTCATTGCGGAAGTAACGTAGCGTACTCAACACCGGATTCGGGGAGGACTGACCAAGACCGCACAGACTGGTCTGTTTCACCAGGTCGCACAACTCCTCCAGCAATTCCAGATCATGGGGAGTGGCCTGCCCTGCCGCGATTCGGCAGAGTAACTCGTGCATCTGCACGGTGCCCACCCGGCAGGGAATGCATTTCCCGCAGGACTCGGTCATGCAGAACTCCATAAAATAGCGGGCAACATCAACCATATTGGAGGTCTCGTCCATAATGATCATCCCGCCGGAGCCCATGATCGAGCCGACCTGCGCCAGCGATGCATAGTCAACGGTCATATCCAGGTATTCTTCAGGGATACACCCCCCCGAGGGTCCGCCGGTCTGCACCGCTTTGAACTTGCGCCCATCAGGAATGCCGCCGCCAATATCGAAGACAATCTCGCGCAGGGTGATGCCCATCGGTACTTCAATCAGGCCGGTATGGTTAACCCGCCCCGTCAGCGCAAAGACCTTTGTGCCCTTGCTGTTCTCGGTGCCGATTTCCGCAAACCATGCGCCGCCGTTACGAATGATCGGAACAATATTGGCAACGGTTTCCACATTGTTGATCAGCGTGGGGCATCCCCACAGGCCAAACTCGGCCGGGTAGGGCGGGCGGGGCCGTGGCGTTCCGCGCCGGCCTTCGATTGAGGCAATCAGCGCGGTTTCTTCACCACACACAAATGCGCCCGCCCCCAGGCGGATTTCTACATGGAAGCTAAACGGTGTGCCAAAGATATTCTTGCCCAGCAGCCCATTGCGCTCGGCCTGGATAATCGCTGCCCGCAGCCGCTTGATCGCCAGGGGATATTCGGCGCGCACATAGACGTAGCCCTCATCTGCTCCGACGGCGTAGGCGGCAATCGCCATCCCCTCCAGGATGCGGTGCGGGTCGCTCTCCAGGATGCTGCGGTCCATAAATGCACCGGGGTCGCCTTCATCGCCATTGCAGATGATATACTTCCGGGTGCCGTCGGCAATCGCTACCGTGCGCCACTTCAAGCCGGTGGGATAGCCGCCGCCGCCCCGTCCGCGCAACCCGGCGGCGGTAATCTGCTCGATCACCTCCGCCGGGGTCATCTCGGTCAGCGTTTTGAGCAGTGCGGTATAGCCGCCCACGACGATATAGTCCTCGATCCGTTCGGGATCAATCTGCCCGGCATGCTCCAGGACGATCTTCGTCTGGCGCGTAAAAAAGGGCTGATCGGTCGGGCATTCCAGGCGCGGCACGGAGCCGGTGTCCAGAGTTTCGACAATCTCGACCGCGTCTTCGGGAGCAACGCCCTGGTAGAGGCGCGCGGCGGTGTCAACTTCCACCATTGGGCCGGAAGCGCAAAGGCCGCGGCAGCCCACGCCCTTGACCTGGCACCGGTTTTCCCATCCCTGGCGGCTGACTTCTTGTTCCAGCGCGGTTTTAACCTCTTCGCTATGCGCCGAGTGGCAGCCGGTTCCAACACAGACCGTAACACGATGCTGAAACTGCCGGGTGGTTTCGCGCTCGATTGTGGCAATTTCATAAAGTTCTTCAGGCGTCATCGTTGAGCAACCTTTCGACTCTCTGCCGGATCTCCGTCTGATCCAGCCGTCCGACCATTTCACCATCCAGAACGGCAGCCGGGGCCAGGCCACAGGCTCCCAGGCAGCGGGCCGTCAGCAGCGAGAGTTGACCATCGGCGGTTGTCTCACCGGCCTGCACCTGAAACGTTTCTTCGAGCACCTTCAGGTTATCCGGGCCACCTTTGATGTAGCAGGCGGTTCCCAGGCAGATAGCGCATGTGTGTTCCCCTGGCGGTTTAAACGAGAAGAAGTGGTAAAACGTTGCCACGCCATAGGCGCGACTCAGGGGCACATGCAACCCATTTGCGACGAAGCGCAGGGCATCGTTATCAACATAGCCGAACGACTCCTGCACGGTATGCAGGGTTTCGATCAACGCGCTGGGGCGATACCCATGGCGGCGCATCGTTGCGCCGACTAACCGCCAGCGGCGATCATCGGACGGAAGGGGAAGTTTGAGTTTTTTTCCTGCGGGTACCGACATTGTTCCCTCCTGACACCTCAGTGTGTCGCTGTTCTGCTATGCATCCGGCCTGGTCCGGCCATGGATGCGGTTACCCAAAAAGAAAAGGCATCCGTGCGACATACAAGGCCCCTGCCCGCAATCCAGTAGGACTGGAGCAACCTCACGTCGTCACGGATGCCTGCCACGACATATAGCTACAAGCAACGTATCACATGTCGTTTCGTGTAGAAGCCCGAATTGGCGATGGAGATTAAGCTCGCGGGCTAGACTGCGATATTGATTTGCGTTCGATCACGTACGCGCATTACGCGGTGCGGACTGTTCCGGCCGCGTGCCGAAACCGAAAATCGGTTTTGCCTCCGGCAGGGCAGAACATTTCCTTCCAGGTTCGCGCCCGTGTAACTCATGGTACTCACACGAGTTACACGGACCTTCCCTGAACCGGGTAACACCTGTGGCTTAGGGTTCACTCCAGAATGAATCCTCTTCCGAGGCAACTAACCCCGACTTGGTTGACATCGCGCCGCGCGAGAAGATCGAGCGCTCGTCGAACGAGGTCAGCACCTTGATGTAGTTGGCGCGCTCGAAGGCGGCGGGTTCCGCGACGGCACGCCGGCTCATGCTACCCTTCATCTGCGTGATCGACTCGTACTCGTGGTCTTCCATCCAGTAGGTGAGATCCTCCAACAGCTGGGTGACACGTTTCGGGCCATTGCACAGCAGTTCGGAAGTCATCATAGTTACGTCGGCTCCAGCCATCACCGACTTGAGAATATCCTCGTGGGTGTGGATACCGCTGGTCAAGGCAAAATCGGCCTCCACCTGACCGTAGAGCATGGCAATCCAGCGCAGCGGCAGGCGCATCTCGTCCGAGTTACTCAGCACCAGATGCGGCACAACCTCCAGGCTTTCCAGGTCAAAATCGGGCTGATAAAAACGGTTGAAGAGCACAAAGCCATCCGCC
Source organism: Chloroflexaceae bacterium (assembly GCA_034437035.1). Lineage (GTDB taxonomy): Bacteria > Chloroflexota > Chloroflexia > Chloroflexales > Chloroflexaceae > CAKZQX01. Next base: position 7,719 of record DAOTUI010000099.1, on the reverse strand, counting down.
CCGGCTTCGACCATGCGCCGGATCAAGTTAGGCAGCGCGGTGTAGTAGGGGCTAAGTTTGACGCCCACCGGAATATTGACCTGGGTCTTGATATCGCGCACCAGGGTGACATCGGCATCTTCGATCTGCGCACTGGTCAACTCCGGGTCATTCGGCAGATAGTAGATGTTGAGTTCCAGCGCATCCGCGCCCGCCTCTTCGATCTTTTTGGCATATTCGATCCAACCCCCGGTCGAAACCCCGTTCAGGCTCCCGATGATCGGAATATTGGCCGCCTCCTTGATCTGGTGCAGGTTATCGACATAGGCTTCCGGGCCAATGCTGTAGGTGCCAATATCCGGCAGATAGGAGAGCGCCTCGGCGTAGTGATCCGTTCCGCGCGTCAGGTAGTAGTCCAGTTCCAGGCTCTCGTGGATAATCTGCTCCTCAAAGAGCGAGTGCATCACAATCGCCGCCACCCCGGCCTCTTCCAGGCGGCGCGCGCTGTCGGCCTTCTTCGAGAGGGGCGAGGATGAGGCGACGATGGGGTTTTTCAGTTCCAGTCCCAGATATTTTGTTGACAGGTCAGGCATATGCAGTTTCTCCTTCACGCACGTCATTGAACGTGATATGTTAGAAAACAGGAAACAGGGAACAGGAAACAGGAACAGAAACGATAAGTCTGTCGCCTGCTACCCGTTACCTGTTGCCTGTCACTCCTACCTACTTACTTCTCCGGCTCCAGTACATCCAGCAGATGGCGGTACTGATCCCAATTTGCGCGGACATTGGCCTGTGCCTGCCGCATTAACTCTTCGGCGCGTTCTTCATCACTTTGCAACAGCATGCGGTAGCGGGTCTCGTTGTAGGCATACTTGTCGAGCGGCACTGTCGGCTCCTTCGAGTCGAGGTTGAGCGGATTCTTGCCGCGCTCGATCAGCATCGGGTTGTAGCGGTACAGCGTCCAGTGACCGGTCTGCACCGCCAGCTTCTGCTGATCCAGCGCCTTGCGCATGTTAATGCCGTGGGCAATACAGTGGCTATAGGCAATAATCAGCGAGGGGCCGTCAAAGGCTTCCGCTTCGCGGATGGCCTGCAAGGTCTGCACATCGCTGTAGCCCATCGCCACCCGGGCCACATAGACATGGCCGTAGGATATGGCAATCATGCCCAGGTCTTTCTTGGGTGTGCCTTTGCCGCGTGCCGCAAACTTGGCAACTGCCGCCATCGGGGTAGATTTCGACGCCTGCCCCCCCGTGTTGGAGTAGACCTCAGTGTCGAGCACCAGTACATTAACGTTGCGCCCGGAGGACAGCACATGGTCTAGCCCACCGTAGCCGATATCGTAGGCCCATCCGTCACCACCGATGATCCAGACACTCTTCTTGACCAGCACATCCGCCAGGCTGAAGAGATCGCGGGCCTTGGTGTCGTTGCTGTCGGCCAGCCGTTGCTTGAGCAGGGCGACCCGCTCGCGCTGCGCATTGATCCCGGCGTTGTCCATCTGATCGGCATTTAGGATTGCGCCAACCAGATCTTCGCCGACCTTGTCGGCAAACAGGGGCAGCAACTCACGCGCATACTCGACCTGCTTGTCGATGGTCATGCGCATGCCCATCCCAAACTCGGCGTTGTCCTCGAACAGCGAGTTGGACCATGCCGGGCCGCGCCCCTCCTTGTCGAAGGTCCAGGGGGTTGTGGGCAGGTTGCCGCCATAGATCGAGGAGCAGCCGGTGGCATTGGCAATCAGTGCGCGGTCGCCATAGAGCTGTGAAACCAGCTTGATATAAGGCGTTTCACCACAGCCCGCGCAGGCTCCGGAGAACTCGAACAGCGGCGTGATCAGTTGCGAGTTGCGCACCGTCCCCAGATTGAACTGTGCCCGATCCGTCTCCGGCAGAGAGAGGAAGAAGTCCCAGTTGACCCGCTCCTGCTCGCGGAGGGGGGGTTGCGGCACCATATTGATCGCTTTGCGCCCCACCTGGCTCTTATCCTTGGCCGGGCAGACCTCTACACAGAGACTACAGCCGGTGCAGTCCTCCGGGGCCACCTGGATGGTATAGCGCAGTTCGCGGAACTCTTTGGAGCGACCCTGGGCGCTCTTGAACTGCGGTGGTGCATTCTCCAGCGCCGACTCCTCGTAGACCTTGGGCCGGATCACGGCGTGCGGGCAGACGAAGGAACATTTGCCGCACTGGATACAGAGATCCGGTTCCCAGGCCGGAATCTCCAGCGCGATGTTGCGCTTCTCCCAACGGGTCGTACCGGAGGGATAGGTACCATCAATCGGCAACATACTGACCGGCAGCGCATCGCCGTCGCGGGCAATCATCTTGCCCAGGACATTCCGCACAAAGTCGGGCGCTTCCGCCGGGATCGGTGCCTGCCGGAGCAACGAACTATTGGCCTGCCCCGGTACTGTGACCTCGTGCAGATGCGCCAGCGTCTCATCAACGGCCATAAAGTTCTGGCGGACCACCGCATCACCGCGCTTACCGTAGGTCTTCTTGATCGTCTCTTTGATCTTGGCAATCGCCTGCTCACGCGGCAGCACCCCGCTGATAGCGAAGAAGCAGGTCTGCATCACCGTATTAATGCGCCCGCCCATACCGGTCTTCTGGGCCACTTTGTAGGCATCGATAACGTAGAATTGCAGGTTCTTCTCAATAATGTTAACCTGCACCTCGCGCGGCAGATGATCCCAGACCACATCCGGCCCGTAGATGCTGTTGAGCAGGAAGATCGAGCCGGGCATGGCCTCCTTGAGCACATCAAAGCGCTCCAGGAAGGTAAACTGATGGCAGGCAACAAAGTTGGCGTGAGTGATCAGGTAGGGAGCGCGAATCGGCGCAGGGCCGAAGCGCAGATGCGAAATTGTCACCGAGCCGGATTTCTTCGAGTCATACTCGAAGTAACCCTGGGCGTTATTCTCGGTTTCCTCACCAATGATCTTGATCGAGTTCTTGTTTGCGCCCACCGTGCCGTCCGAACCGAGCCCCCAGAAGACACAGCGGACCGTTTCTTTGCGCGAGACAGAGAAATCGGGATCGAAGTCCAGGCTGGTGTGCGTCACATCGTCGGTAATGCCGATGGTGAAGTGGTTCTTGGGCTTATCCTTGCTCAGTTCGTCAAAGACACCTTTGACCATCGCGGGCGTAAAGTCTTTCGAGGAGAGGCCATAGCGCCCCCCAAAGATGCGTGGCATGCTGGAGAAGGGGGCAATCTCCTGGCTTACGCCTTCCATGACGGCCGTCAGCACATCCTGGTAGAGCGGCTCGCCCGCGCTGCCCGGCTCCTTGGTGCGGTCCAGCACGGCAATCTTCTTCACGCCGGCCGGCAGCACCTGCAGGAACTGCTCAACCGCAAACGGTCGATAGAGCCGCACCGTAACGACGCCGACCTTCTCGCCGCGCTCGGCCAGATAGTTCGCCGTCTCCTGGGCCGTCTCCGCGCCGGAGCCCATAATGACGATCACCCGCTCGGCATCCTCCGCGCCGGTATAGTCAAACAGGTGGTACTGCCGCCCGACGATGGAGGCAAATTTATCCATCGCCTGCTGTACGATATTCGGGCAGGCCAGGTAGAAGGGGTTCACCGTCTCGCGGGCCTGGAAGTAGACATCGGGGTTCTGTGCGGTGCCCCGGATAAAGGGATGATCCGGCGAGAGCCCGCGCCGGCGGTGGGCCCGCACCAGGTCATCATCGATCATTGCCCGCAGGTCATCGTCGTCGAGTTGCTCAATCTTGTTAATCTCGTGTGAGGTCCGGAATCCATCGAAGAAGTGAATAAACGGAATGCGGGAGGCCAATGTTGCAGCATGGGCAATCAATGCCATGTCTTGCGCCTCCTGGACGGAAGCCGAGGCCAGCAGCGCAAAGCCCGTCGAACGCACCGACATCACGTCGGAATGGTCCCCAAAAATCGAGAGTCCCTGCGCCGCCAGCGACCGTGCAGCAACATGCAGCACAGCGGAGGTCAGCTCACCCGCGATCTTATACATATTGGGAATCATCAGGAGCAGCCCTTGCGAGGCCGTAAACGTCGTGGTCAGGGCTCCCGTCTGGAGCGCGCCATGCACTGCACCGGCCGCGCCACCCTCGGACTGCATCTCGACCACGGATGGAACCGTCCCCCAGATATTTTTCCCACCGACAGCCGACCAGGCATCTGCCAGTTCGCCCATCGGGGTCGAGGGGGTAATCGGATAGATTGCGATTACCTCACTCAAGCTATGAGCAACACGCGCTGCGGCCTCATTGCCGTCAATGGTTGCGCGTACACGTGTCATAATCCTGTTTCCTCCACAAAATATTCATCGCCTTCCCGGTCTGGTATGTCAAAATGTTGTGGCAGAGAAGAAGATCCAAAACATTCACAAACGCTGGTTGTCATCACTTTTTAGTATAACGGGCCACTCTTATCAGCGGTGGAAAGGGAAGACTACACGGCGTTATCATTCGGCAACACTGAATTGCCGCGTTGTCGTCAGATACCAGATGACATCAAGCCCTTTTTGGATATAATACGACCGCAGGATTACAGGTACTGTAACTCCGACGTAACTACCATGAGGAGACTGGTATTGTGTCATTCTTCACTAACAAGATTTATACGCGCACAATAGCTCAGTGTCGCCACTGCGAACGGATAAAGAATGACAGCAGTGTCAGATTCGACGATGACAATATCCTGTCAGCACAACGCAACCCACATTCCAGAGCACACCAGGGAGAAATGGTCGGAGTTATACACGCACAACACACGCTGGAGCAGGTCACCCGGTTGACCACTCACACGAGAAATATCCGTTCGCGCGTCTACAATGTTGTCTCCTGATACACCACCACACCGCACAACCAGTTGTCATGGTAGACGAACTCAGCAAAGAAGCTGTGTGGCGGCGGCGGGCTCATAGCGATTAGTGACCATCGTGTACAGCTACCAATCAGCACTGCGTTGTATTGAATACGCGGTTTGTCACTATATCTAAAGGTGACCAACGTTGCTTACTTTAATAGACATCGAACAGATCTTAACATTCTATGATCTGGGTGAACTCTATGGTGTCACCCAGGCATATCGGGGATTTGTGAACGAGACGGCGTTTATCAACACCAGCGCCGGACGGTTTGTGGTACGGCGCAATCATCGCCGACTGAGTGAGGCGGCGCATCTCTACCGTCATGCCTTGATCAACCGGCTGGTTGCGAATGACTTTCCGACACCCGCGCTGGTGCCCACCTGTGACGGCGAAACACTACTCCGGCTTGATGGCCGGTTGCACGAGATCCTGACTTTTGTTCAGGGGACGGACTACGCCCCGCAGCGACCGCAGCAACTGGCGAGTGTCGGCAAGACGCTGGCGCACTATCATCAGATCGTCCAGGATATGCCGCCACCGCTGGAAGAGCCAACCGCGCGCTACAGCCCGATGAATGCGATGGCATTGATCGAGACGCTGCTGGTACGTGACATCATGGGGGAACTCTATGTTCCTCTGTCCTGGTACTCAAAACGTACTGCCCAGTTGCGCCAGACGTTGTCTGAAAAAGTCTATACCAGCCTCCCGCACTGCGTCATCCATGGCGACATCCACCGCGACAATATCCTCTTCGCCAATGATGAGGTACTGGCGCTGCTGGATTTTGACCAGACCACCTGGGATGCTCGCCTGGTAGATATTGCCGACGCGCTGGTTGCGTTTGCAACGGCAACCGATAAGAGTGGCAAGATGATGTGGGGGTTGTTCCAGGGACCGCTGGACGAGGAGCAGTCTACGCGTTTTCTGGCCGCCTATGCCGAGGTTGCCCCGCTGACACCGGGGGAGATTACGGCACTACCGGCGATGGTCGAGTTGTTGTGGCTGCAGGGCGAACTGGGGCGCGTGATTTCGACACCCGAAGGCGCTCCCGACTATCACCAGTCGGTGCTGGATCAGGGGCAGGTGCTGTCGGAGTGGATGGAGCAGCAGCGCAAGCCGTTGCTTGCGCGCTGGAATAAGGTGAACGAAGCAGCTGTAGGCGAACCGTTGGGAAAAGCCGTGCGTGAACCGGCTCTGGCGGCGTAACCATAGATACAACCAGACGACCGATCAGCCGGCGGCGCAACAGTTCCGGCACACGGCGACGAATACAACAACGCGGGTCGGAGGAGATATATCTCCTCCGACCCGTGTCTTATGTGCGTGGACAGTTCGTTGTACTACCTAGAGCCGCATGCGCTGGCGCAGACCACGCGGCAGTCGCTCAAGCTCAATGGGCCGGGCCACGCCGACCACCGGCTGCACGGCCTCCTCAATCGTGATAATCATCCGGAACAGGTCACTCTCGGTAATGACCCCGACCACCCGGCCACTAGTGACAACCGGAACGCCGCCAATTTTATGCTGCAGCAGCAGTTGCGCTACCTCCATGATCTGGGTATCCGGCGTGACCGTTACCGGATCACGCGTCATAATCGCGCTGATGGGTAGATCACTTACCTGGTAGCGCTGGTTATATTCACGCACATCAGTTGCGTGCGAGTCGGAGATTCTATCGATATCCCCCTGCGATACGATTCCAACCAACCGTTCATCGGCGTCTACTACAGGGAGCCGCCGAATGTGACGCTTCTGCATCAGTTGGCGGGCTTCCGGTAACACCATCGTCTCCGGAGCAACAATTGCCGGGCTGCTCATCCATCTACGTACGCTATCCATTGTTACGGGCTCCTTCCGTGGTTCCAGATCGGCACTGATCATCGGCCAGACGCTACTCGCCATTGAAGAGTCTGACAAGAGGCTGACAAAGACCTGATAGAGGTATCAGGGTCAGTGTACAACGTCGCAGGCACACTCGTCAACTGTTGGAACATATAAAAGCTGTCACACGGCGTTCGTACAGTTTTACAAACAGCTCTATCGGGATATGCTATCCATTCCGCTGATATGCAACCGTCTGCCTGCACCCGGATTGTATCATTAAAAGAGCAATAGTGTAACACGCGTTACGCGGTGCGGGCTGTTCCGTCCGCATGCCAAACCCGAAAGCCGGCTTCGCCTGCGGCAGCATGGTACTTTCCTGCCGGAAGCGCGATTTCCTTCCGGGTTCATGACCACGTAATGCGTGTAAATGAGGAAAACAACGTTATGACCCAACCACTGAATTCATCAGAGTACCAACCGCTGCTACGAACAACCTTCGAACGGCTGAGCGCGGTAGCGCCGACCGAAACGGGCTATCCCGGCTCCGCACTCGATCCGGCGACCCTGGAGCATGACGACCCGTCCAGGGGGTATCTTCGTGCGCTCACCGATCTGCTTGGCTATCTACACTGCCGCGTCGCGCAAATGCTGCTCCAGCGTGGCAACATCCGGTACATCCGGGATGTCCGTGCGCAGCGCCTGGAAGCGGGTCACGTCCGTTATCTTCCGGATCAGGTTGCCCGGTGGCTGTGGCACGCATGGTTTTAGCAAATTCTCATTGTAGTACTTCCCGTTCGCTTATTTTTTTAAGCATTAAGGGAAGCGGAAACTTTAATCCATCCCTTGGTCTGCTCTCCCCCGCTTGGTGCTGCCACGCCCACTGGACGATGGAACACAGAAGGGATGAGTATTTCCTTCCGCTTTCCTAAATGAAATTCTGGCCCCACTTGAACACGAAAAACCGGCTGATTTTGGGACATGTTCCCCACTACGGCCTACACGATACCGGGATGTGTAAAGCATTTCAACAAAATGAGCCGTCATGTGGTATGACA
>DAOTUI010000098.1:0-46041 GCA_034437035.1 Chloroflexaceae bacterium | reverse complement strand
CAAGAAATTTTGGCGCTATGCGCCAAAATTTCTTGAAAAAGATCAAAACGTACCACGCTGCCGCAGGCGAATCGAGCTTCCATCGGGTGAAACGTCCGGTTTGCATGTCAACCGCGTAACTCGTGTCATATGACACGAGTTACGCGCTGTGGACTGTTCCGTCCGCGTGCCGGACCCAAACGTCCGATAGGTAATGCAGAACTCAACCCTCGGTGTGCTCTGTGATCTCGTCGGCAAAAAGTGTGCGCTCCGGTTGGTGGGTGCATTCGTAATACATTCAAAAAACCGAATGTAGCGTTCAAAAAAAGAAACCACGATCACCTGACCAGAACAATCTCCGTAACCGGGCTGCATTTGGGGCATGAGCAGTTGCCCTGCGAACCTTCTGCCTGATCGGTATCTACCGTCACGCCCAGCATGGCCCGGGCAGTGTCAATCAATGCAAACACCTGCGGATTAATAACACGGTAGTAAACATTCAGCCCATCGCGCTGATCGTCCACCAGGCCCACCTCACGCAGCACCATCAACTGCTGCGAAATGTACGCCTGCCGCTTGCCCAGATGCGCCTCCAGATGGCAGACACACTGCTCGCCGTGGCGCAACAGATCCAGGATCGCCAGCCGGGTGGGGTGCATCAGTGCCCGGAAGAGGGCAGTTGTTGGTTCATCGGATCTGTTCATCGGTCGTTCCTGCACTCACTCGCATTTCTACGTGTTTTCAGTATATTCCATTCTTTGAATATGTCAACAGGTGGAGGCAAGCAATCCGGGTGAAGAGACTTTCACCATTGTGGTACACTGAGCATAACATACGCAACATGCCGTGAAAGGGAGCCACGCCAATGAGTGAGACCAGCCTGCGCTGGACTTCGGCGGACCTGGAAGTCCTGCCGGATGATGGCAAGCGCTACGAAATTATAGATGGAGAACTCTACGTGTCAAAGCAACCCCATTGGCACCACCAGTTTACCTGCATGCGTCTGGGCCGCTTTCTGGATGAGTGGAATGAACAGACTGGTATGGGCGTTGTGAATGCTGCTCCCGGCCTGATCTTTGCCGATGATGACGATGTAGCACCTGATGTTATCTGGCTAAGCCGGGAGCGTCGCGCGACGGTGCTTGGTGCTGACGGCAAACTCCACGCCGCGCCGGAACTGGTTATCGAAGTATTATCACCAGGAAGCACCAACGAGCGCCGTGATCGGGAGGCTAAACGCAAGCTTTATTCGCGGCGCGGAGTGGATGAGTACTGGATCGTGAACTGGCAGCGGCAGCAGATCGAGATCTACCGCCGTGAGCAGGCCGCGCTGACGCTGGTCGCAACCCTTTATGCCCAGGACATACTGACGTCGTCGCTGTTACCCGGCTCTGCCTGTCGGGTTAGTCGCCTGTTTGATGACGCGTAGCCTGCGCCCGGTGGTTTCACCTGAGTGCAGGCCGCGAAACGATGTAGTAAAAAGGAATAGATAACCCTTAAAAAAGAATAGTATATTATAACTATGATCCCGGCGCACTTTCTTCTCTGTTCCTTTGTTCTCTTTCTGATAAGATTTACGCGGTATAATCCAGGCCAGGCGTTTGGTTCTATGAACGGCCCGATTCGCCTGCGGTAGCGTGGTATTGTTTTATCTTGTTCACAAACATTCGCACAACGTGCGAATGTTTGTGAACAAGATCGGTATCTTCCGCCCTGCCGGAGGCGATATTCCCCACCAAACGCAGGATTACCTGATCCATGGGGCAGCATTGGCCGTTTCGCGGTGTTCGCTCATGTCGTGCTGTTCGTGGTCCAAATGCCCACCGCGTAACGCGTGCTACTTAATTATCTGATGCTCGCGCTGAACAGGTGCGGATGCCGAATGGCGCATAGAGTGGGCAAAAGCTGACCACACTTGTCAGTACAAAAACGGCTGCCAGTACCCCCAGGATAATAGCGAGAACGCCGCCGATCTGTCCCGTGATAATCAGTGCCGCAATCACGACCGCCACCACCACCCGCACAACCCGATCAATCGTTCCCATATTCGCTTGCATGCTATGCCCTCCGTAGAAGTCCTGAATTCCTCTGTTGCTATCAGCATAGCATGCCCGGGACCGATGATCAGTGACAAAGTCACACAGCTAACGTACTTCCGCCCGTCGCGCCAGACCTGCCTGATCGACGACCGTCACCACCCCTCGTCCAATTTGCACAAGCCCATCATCAGCAAAGTCGGACAAGATCCGGCTGACGACCTCGCGCGATGTTCCCAGGTCGGCGGCAATCTGTTGATGGGTGAGGCTGAGGGCAGGTTGTGCGGGTGCTATGCGGCGCAACAGAAACTCGGCGATGCGCGTATCCATCCGCCGAAACGCAACCGCATCCAGTACCGCCATCACCGTGGCAAGCCGCCGCGAGAGTAGTTGAAAGACGTATGTACGCCAGGGCTGAAACGCATTGATCCACTCCTGGAAGGCGGTATTCGGCACGACATACGCCTCGGCATCGTGTTCAACTGTGGCAATCGCCGGGAACTGTTCCGCGCTGAGGATGCAACTCGTCGTCAGGATACAACTCTCGCCTCGCGCAAAGCGATACAACGTGATCTCCCGCCCGGTTTCACCAATGGTGAAGACGCGTACCTGGCCGGTAGCCAGGATAGTAAAGATGCTACAGATATCACCCTCTTCAAACACGGTTGTTCCTGCCGGAAAGCGCATAAGTGTGGCCTGTTCAGTAAAGGCCCGCGCGGCCGGCGTGGTCGGATTGGCCAGGAAGGGCAGTAAAGCCCCGGCATCATGCAACTGAGTTGGTGTAAGCATCGGCAGGCTCCTGCATTACCCGTTATGTTTCGGTCGGCGCGCTCGCACAAACGTACTCGCAAAGCGGCTAACAATCTCCTCCACCAGTGCTGCATCTATCTGGGTGGTCCAGGCGGGCAGAACATCACCCAGATCAGCCGGCGTGTAACGTCGGGTAATCTCCAGATCGATGTCGGTGAAACCGGCCTGGGCTAACCCCGCGCGATACTCGGCATCGGTGAGCGCCCCGGCAATGCATCCCGCCCAGGAGGAGAGATCGCGGCGAAACGCGGCAGTATCACTCAGTTCTTCCGGCAAGCCGCCGTGGATCACAATGTCCGACACGGCAAAGCGGCCTCCCGGCTTGAGCACACGCAACGCCTCCTGAAAGACCGGCGCTTTGTCGGCAGCCAGATTGATCACGCAGTTGGAGATGATCACATCGACGCTGTTGTCAGGGAGCGGAATCGCGGCAATATCACCCTTGAGCCAGGCAACATTGGTGACACCGGCTTCGGCTGCGTTGTGCCGCGCCAGATCAAGCATCGCGTCGGTCATATCCAGCCCGTAGGCTGTGCCGGTCGGGCCAACTCGCCGCGCGGAGAGCAGCACATCGATGCCGCCGCCGCTGCCCAGGTCCAGCACAACTTCGCCCGCGTGCAGTTCTGCCAGCGCCGTCGGGTTGCCACAGCCCAGCGATGCCAGCGCCGCCTTGAGCGGCAGGCCATCCAGTTCCTCGGCCAGATAGAGGTTCTGCGAAATTGTGTCACTGCCGCTACCGGATGTTGTCGGATCGCAGCAAGATGTGCCACCGCAGCAGTCGGCGGACTGATCTACCGCTACCCGGGCTGCAATTGTGCCATAGCGCGCGCGTACCGCGTCCGTGATTTCCTGGTTATCGCTCATCGGATTCCTCCTGATCTTAGCTTGTACAAGTTATGCGGTTGATATTCAAACCGGGTATCTAACCTGGTGGCAGCCGGCTTCGCCTGCGGCAGTATGGTACATTATGTAGCTTTTTGATGAGAATTTTGCACAATGTGCAAAGTTCTCATCAAAAAGAAGGTCTCTTCCGCCCTGCCGGAGGCGAGTCGGGCCTGCATCCAGGCAACCACCTGGTTCGGAAGCGACCGCGTAACACATGTCATTTACATGCATTATGCGACTCTCCCTGAGTGGGTGTCTTTCGCCTCCGGCAGGGTGGAACAGAAATGTACCATATTGATAAACTTCGATATATCTACTAAAAAAGAGATTACCCCAGAACATTCAGCCACTGGCTGACACGAGTACGCAGTTCCACCAGCGCGGCATGGCGGATGAAATAGTAGGCCCACTGCCCATGCTTCTCGCCGGCAATTAGCCCGGCGGCGCGTAGCAACTTGAGATGGTGCGACACCGTGGGCTGTTTCACCGGCAACGCCGCCTCCAGATCGCACACGCATACCTGACCGGCATGCTGTGCCAGAATATCCAGGATCTGGAGCCGCACCGGGTGCCCCAGGATCTGCAGATCATCGCTGAGACGTTGTGCTGCAGCCGGGTCAAGCTGCGGTTGGGCAACCCCCTCGCAGCAGCGAGTGCCCAGTTTGCGCTCCTGAAGTTCGATTGTCTCGGTCATTGCGTCCTCCTTACCGGGGAGTATAGCAGATATATTGAAGATTGTCAATATACTCTCCTGCTAACGGCGCAAGATATCCACTCACACGGACAGATGACTGCGCAAGACATGACCATCAGCGTATTTCCGTGATGGCCTGTTCCCACGCCTGGGCAGCTACTTGTACAGCATCCCAGGGGCTCCCCAGCGGCGGTGTGTAGCTCAGGTCAAGGTCATTCAGTTGTGCTACCGTCATCGCGTGAAACAGCGCGGTGGCGAAAATGTCGATCCGTTTGGCAACCTGCGCCTGCCAGTGTCCCAGGATCTGCGCTCCGAGCAGGCGGCCTGTCTGCCGATCACCAGTTATGCGGATGTGTAACTCCTGCGCGCCGGGATAGTAGTGTTTATGGTCAAAGGTGGTACTCTCGACCGTCACGGCATCAAAGCCGGCTGCGACGGCATCCTTTTCCCGCAGTCCGGTGCGGGCAATGGCAAGCTCAAAGATCTTGACAACCTGTGTGCCCAGCGACCCGGCAAATGTCTGTGTTCGGCCGGACGCATTGGCCCCGGCAACGCGCCCCTGCTTATGGGCTGTTGTGCCCAGCGGCAGGTAGGTGTAGTGATCTAACAGGCGGTGCCAGGTCTCTACACAGTCACCCGCGGCATAAACCTCCGGTATGTTCGTCTCCATCCGCCGATTTACGCGGATTGCGCCCCGCCGACCGGTTGCTACGCCGGCGCTCTCGGCTAACGCCGCAGCAGGTTGAACCCCCGTGGCGACCAGCACCATATCGGCCTTTACGCGAAACCCATTTGAGCCTGAAACAACCAGATGCGCGCCTTCCGCCTCGATTGCGGCAACGCTGACACTGCCGGCAACATCGACGCCATGGCGGCGCAGTTCGTCCTCAACCAGGTGGCCCAACGCGCCATCAACTGTGGGTAGCATCGTCGCTGATCGCCCGGCAATGGTCACATGCAGCCCGCGTAGCGTAAGCGCATCGGCCATCTCCAGGCCGATATAGCCACCACCGATAATGACCACCGCCTGCGGTTGCTGCTCTACGAGGTAGCGTTCGACGGCAAAACTGCTCGCCATCGCATGCAGGAAAAAGACGCCCGGAAGCTCAAGTCCAGTGATTGGCGGGTGTACCGGTGCTGCGCCGGTTGCAATCACCAGGCGATCATAGGTCAGCATATGCGTCTCCCCATCTGCAGCGACAACGGTGACCGTACGCGCTGTCGGATCAATTGTCCGGGCCGTGTGATCAAGCAGCAGTCGTATCCCTGCATCCGCGATATCGGCGGTAGTGCGGTGGGCCAGCCGCCGCCAGTCGGGTACTTCGCCACTCAGATAAAAAGGCAGGCCGCAAATGCTGAAGTTGGGGAAGGCATCGGCGACGACAACCGTAATATCCAGATCAGGGGCTGATGTGCGTGCCTGAAGTGCCGCGCTAATCCCCGCATCGCTGCCACCGATAATCACCAGATGCATGTCAGTACTGCTCCTTCTGTCGATGTTATCGCATTATCCATCGTTGTCGCGCTGATAGATCTGCCGCAGATCTCCGGGTTGGTCAACGGTCAAGATCTGGTCACGGACAGCCCGCAATACCGGGTACTCGGCGACCTGGCTGATTTCCGGTAGCAGCGCCAGACCGGCCTCCCCAAACCGCAGGTTGAGCATCAGTTCAATCGCCGACAGCAGTTCTTCGTACTGACCTTCGGCGCGGCCTTCAGCGCGGCCTTTTTCAATCCCCATCTGTTCAATACTGGTAATATATGGCATCCGTTGTTCCTCTTCATATGCATACACTTGCCGGCGAAATGATAGTTGGAGTTCATGGGGTAAGTGCATGATCCAGTCAATAAAGCGAAAGAGTTGCAGAATATCCTCCCGGCGATAGCCCCGCTCGTACAGCCGCCGGGTGAGGAGCCACTTCCAGTGCCCGCGCTCCTGTCATGTTATTTTACTCAGGACTTACGCAGTTGACATGCAAACTGGACGTTTGACCGGATGAAAGCCCGATTCGCCTGCGGCAGCGTGGTACGTTTTGACCTTTTCCCAACATTTTTGCACATTGTGCAAAAATGTTGGGAAAAAGATGGTCTGTTCCGCCCTGCCGGAGGCGAAATACATCTCCAGATGGAGAACTGCGTACGTCCTGTTACTATCGATTACTACTACTCAACTGCTCGCAGGTTTGGAACCTGCGAGCAGTTGTAAGCCACACTTACTGTTCGGCAGTCGCTTGCATAACATCGCGAAATTTCTGCCGCGACTCCTCCAGCGTTTCGGGTGGTATTGGGAAGTAGCCAACTTCCTCAATAAACTCGGGAATATTCGCCAGGTAGTAGTCAATAAACGCCGCCACCTGCGGTTGTGCCTGCATAATCCTGGAACTGCTGTAAATAAAGAGCGGGCGCGCCAGCGGATAACTGCCATCGGATACGGTTTCTTCCATCGGCGTAATTGCCTCACCAGTACCAGGATCAATTGCGACGATATTCAGACGTTCCCGGTTATCCTGGTAGTAAGCAAATCCAAAGTAGCCAATGGCATAGGTGTCGCCGGCGATACCCTGGACCATTTCGTAATCATCTTCGCTCAAGAGTATGCCGGGTGTATTCAGGATTGGCTCCTCATCACCGTCGAAGACCTCATCGACAAAGTAATCAAACGTACCACTGTCTACGCCGGGGCTAAAGAGCGTAATCGGCTCGGCAGGATAGGCCGGATCAACCTCGGACCAGGTGGTTGCACTGCCCGAGAAGATCTGTACTAGTTGTTCCAGGGACAAATCGGTTACAAAATCATTCGTTTCATTCACGACCACGGCCAATGCATCGGTACCGACCCGAAACGCGATGGCCGGGTGTTCCTCGGCAGTACAAACCGCCTGTTCCTCATCGGTAATGGGCCGGCTTGCATTAACAATATCTACCTGGGAATAAGGACTGCAAAAGGTCTCGAATCCGGCTCCCGTTCCCGTAACGCGGATTGAGATATCTGTGGATGAGCCCTCATCCGTAAAGGCGGCCGCAACCGCCGATGTCAATGGAAAGACGGTTGATGAGCCGGTAATCCGGATCGCGCCGGTGACGGTAGCGGGATCAACCGTGGCCGACATATCAGTTGTATCGCCCGTAGTTTCCGCCCCTTGCGGCGCAGCGGGAGAGTCTGCCGTCGATGAGCCGCATGCACTCAAGAACAGGAGCAGCGCCAGACTGCCGATCAGCGTGCGATGGATTGCAATACGCATAGCTTCTCCTTCTCCTTCTCCTTCTCCTTCTTATTAATTACATGATTTCATGTCTATTCTTTCTCCACTGAAACCGGATGTATTCGTGGGCGTGGGGCGGTCTCTGCCGGATTCTCCACCGAAACCGGATGGATCCGTGGGTGTGGGGCGGTCTGGGTCGGTAGCAGGAGCGAGATCAGCCCGGTTGCCAGCACAAAAGCGACCGCGGCCCAGAGGCAACCGATCAGACCATACATCTGATAGAGCCATCCCGAAAGCACTGTCCCGGTCAACCGCCCAAACGCATTGGCCATATAGTAAAAACCCACGTTCATCGCGACCTTGTTACTGTCGGTATAGGCTAGAATCAGGTAGGAGTGAACTGCCGAGTTCAGTGCAAAGATGATCCCAAAGACAATCAACCCGGCGACGACAACGATAGTCGGGTCAAACCCTGGAATAACGATAGTGAATGTACCATCTTCAATGAGCCGGGGTATCGTAAGCGTAGATGGGTCAGTTCCACGCATTAACGCCAGGGCAATGCCCGCCGGGAAGACCGCCAGGACAAAGGCCAACCAGGTTGCCGTACGTCCATCCGGCTCACTGATTGGCCCCGCACCCCGTCGCCGCACCAGTCTTGGAGCAGACGCCTGAACGATCCCATAACCAATGACCCAGACGGCCAGGAAACCACCCACCTGCCAGAAGTTCCAGCCGACCACCTCGTAGAGAAACACGGGCAGCCCGACAACGAACCAGACATCGCGGGAGCCAAAGAGAAATACCCGTGCCGCCGAGAGCATATTCACCGCCTGGTTCTTGGAGAACATCTGGCGAAACTGGGCCTTCTTGTCAGCCTTACCCAGGTCACCTTTCATTAACACTGCCGTCGTGATCAGCGTTGTTAACACCAACCCTGCCAGAATCAGCAATGCCGTACTGAAGCCCAGCAGCGTAAGCAACAGACCGCCAATAAAGAACCCGACGCCCTTCAACGCATTCTTTGACCCGGTGAGTATGGCAACCCACTTGTAGAGCGTTCCCGGCGCATCTTCCGGGACCACCAGTTTAACCGCACTTTTGGAACTCATTTTGGTCAGGTCTTTGGCGATGCCCGAGAACGCCTGCGCGATCATCACATAAGGTACTACCAGCCAGGTCTGGGGCGCAAAGGCCAGCATGCTCAACGCCACAAGTTGCGTTCCCAGTCCCATGAAAAGCGTAGATTTTAACCCCAGGCGCGCACCCAGATAGCCACCGACCAGGTTGGTAATAACGCCGAAGATCTCATAAAAGATAAACAGCATTGCCACCTGAAAAGGCGTATACCCCAGATTAAAGAAGTAGAACAGGACAAGCATACGAATTGCGCCATCCGTTATTGTATCGGCCCAATAGGCTGCCGTTACCAGGATGTAGTTCCGTAGATCTCCCGCTTGCCGTGTCTGTGTCGTAGTCTCAGCAACTGCCACCGTTATTGCTCCTTTCCTCCGCTTCCCGGATTATGTCCTCTCCATGAAGTAGTTAACCCGGATGTATTCCTACCTTGCGGGCCAATTCGGCCAGGCGGTTGGCATAGCCCCACTCGTTGTCGTACCAGGCCAGAATCTTCACCTGGGTGCCGTTTGTGACCATAGTTGCGGGTGCATCTACAATTGCTGAATGCGGATCGTCCTTGTAATCGACCGAGACCAGTGGACGCTCTTCATATCCCAGGATGCCCTGGAGTGGTCCCTCAGCCGCCGCCTTGAGCAACGCATTGACCTCGGCCACCGTTGTCGGGCGAGCCACCTCAAAGACACAATCGGTCAGCGAGGCATTGAGCAGCGGTACCCGTACTGCGACGCCATCGAGTTTGCCCTGAAGTTCCGGGAAAATCAGGCCAATCGCCGTTGCCGAACCAGTTGTAGTTGGAATGAGTGAGAGGTTGGCCGCGCGAGCCCGCCGCAAGTCTTTGTGCGGCGCATCAACAATCGTCTGCGTGTTGGTCATATCGTGAATGGTCGTAATCATCCCGTGCGTGATGCCGATACTTTCGTGGATCACTTTGACAATTGGGGCAAGACAATTGGTCGTGCAGGAGGCGGCTGTCAGCAGATGGTGTTCCTCTGGCTGATACTGATGGTCATTCACGCCCATGACAATGTTGAGCGCGCCCTGCTTAACCGGCGCGGCTACAATTACTTTACGCACGCCGGTGTGAAAATAGGCTGCCAGCGTCTCAGGAGTACGAAACTTACCGGAGCACTCAAGTACGATTTCAACGCCATAATCACCCCATGGGACTGCGCCGGGTGCGGTGTGGCGGCTGTAGCTGATGTTACTATCGTCAATCACCAGCGCATTCTCCTCGCCGCGCACCGCGTGGTTCCAGCGTCCATGTACCGAGTCGAAGGTCAGCAGGTGGGCGGCGGTTGCCGCATCGCCCGGTTCATTGATGTGCGTAAACCGGATATCCGGCCAACCCCAGGCTGCACGTAAGGCCAGGCGACCCATGCGACCAAAGCCGTTGATTCCGACTCGTAAGGTCATAATTGAATATTCCTTTCTGGTTGTGTTCCTTCAATCAGGCAGAGCAACCCTTGAATAAGCCGATTCAGTTGTATGCGAGTCTGACGAAAAACGTGCTGTTGCATGGCCTCAGGCCCCTCATACGCTGCCGGATCGGGAAGTCCCCAGTGGAGATAGTACGGATGACCTGGAAACTCAGGACAGACTTCGTAGACTGTATCGCATACAGTGATAATATAATCAAACAACTGCTCTTCTACCTCGTTCAGATGTTTGGCACGCTGCCGGCTGATATCAATCCCAATATCGGCCATGACGCGCACCGCAGTGGAGTGGAGTTGGGTAGGATGAGTGCCTGCACTGCCGGTTTCCACCTGTCCATGGCTCTGGTGCCGCAGCAAGCCTTCGGCCATCTGCGAACGCGCGCTGTTGTGTGTGCAGAGAAACAGAACCCGAACGGGATGTCCCATAGTCGGCTCCTATCTGCTGAGAAGTACATCGATCATATTAGTCTGTATTGATATTATCGGTTGTCTGTGCGTGTTTGTCAAGCTCCGTATTTCCAGGGAATGCGGATACGGACATGGTGGGAACGTTCACCAGCGCCGTAGCTGCTACTCGGAATGAGGTGTGGACACCGTTGGTAACAACGCCAACAGGCCTATAACGCGCCGGCGCAACTGCTCACGGGTCGCGCGCAGGGCCGCGAGTTGTATTTCGGCGGAGGTTTCTGCCAACATCGGGTTAGGGATACTCCAGTGCAACTGTACTGGTGCATCAAGGCAGGACCGGCATTCTTCGCGCGCCAGGTCGCAGACAGTCACAACCACACTGGGGGTAATATCAGAGATTGCATCAATATGCTTTGGTTGTTGATAGCCAATGTCAATCCCGACCTCAGCCATAACTTGCACCACCAGTGGATGAATCTTTGTGGGGTGAACACCGGCGCTGCGCACCGGCACCCGTCCGCCGCTCAAATGGCGCAGCCAGCCCTCGGCCATCTGCGAGCGGATGCTGTTGCCGGTGCAGAGAAAGACCACCGGCACCATCGGCAGCATATCGCCCGTTGGGATGTCCGGCAGATGTAACTGCATGCCGATCTGCCGGTAGCCCGCCTGGAGTGCAGCGATATCGAGCCCATAGTAGGTGACGCGCGCATCGGCATCGCTCCGGCGCACCTGCACCAGCCCCGCCTGCCGCAGCAGGTTGAGATGGTAGGAGACCAGGTTCTGGGGCAACCCCAGCCGCGTAACCAGTTCGCTGACCTGGCGGTCGCTCAGACGCAGATCATTGATCAGCTTCCAGCGCGTATCGTCGGCCAGCAGCTTGAGCAATGATAGGGCGGTAGCGGCGTCTTCTTCAGATTGTTCAGGTATTCGATTCTCAGTGGACATGCGTACTCTACCTCTGGGAACGGCTGGGAGCATCAACTATCAATTGTGGGCAAGCTCCAAGTTTCCTCAAAACAGCGGATCAAATGTTAAGCAGCGCTCTGGCGATCAACAGGTAGATCATCAGGCCGGTCGCATCAACCAGGGTGGTAATTAATGGCGCCGAGACCAGCGCCGGGTCCAGGCCAAATTTTTGCGTAATCATCGGGACAATCGCCCCGACGGTGTTGGCCCAGGTGCAGATTGCCGTGATCGAAATAGCGACCACCAGCGCCAGCATCAGCGAGTTGCCCAGGAGCAGAGCCATACCCAGCGCAACCAGCGCCAGCAGCAGGCCTAGCACCAGACCACTGCTGATCTCGCGCAGGACCACCCGCCCGATATCGTTCAGGCGGATCTCGTTCAGGGCCATGCCCCGCACCATGGTCGAAACCGTTTGTGCGCCGGTGTTCCCGCCGGTGCCAATGAGTAGCGGGATAAAAAACGAGAGCGCCACGACCTGGTTCAGCGCCGTCTCAAACCAGCTTAACACATTAATCGTAATCGTCCCGGTGAGAAACAGCAGCATGAGCCAGCCGATGCGCCGCCGCACCGCACGCATAATCGGTGTCGCAAAGTAGGACTCGTCGGTGGCGCCGCGCTCGACCGCGCCAAACCGCAGCACATCCTCGGTGCCTTCTTCGACCAGCACATCTATGACATCATCAACCGTGATAATGCCCAGCATCCGCCCCTCCGGGTCAACCACGGGGAGCGCAAACAGATCGTACTGCGAGACCAGCCGGGCAACCTCTTCCTGATCAGTTTCGGGCGCAACCTGTATATCATTGGCGCGCGGAATATCGGCCAGCCGTCGCTCGGCGGGTACCTGGATCAGTTCGCGCAGGGTAATTACGCCAATCAACCGCGCATCGTCGTCAAGCATGTAGAGGTCGGTGATCGTTTCTACCTCGGCGGCGGATGTGCGCAGGAGATCCATTGCCTCGGCCGCACGCATTTCCGGCGTGACGCGTACAAACTCTTCGGTCATCAGCCGCCCCGCGCTCTCCGGCGGGTAGATCAGCAGTTTGCGCACCTCGGCAGCAGTCGCAGGCTGCATCGCCTCCAGTAGCTCGGGCCGGCGCTCGGGGATATCCTGCCCCAGGATCTCAACAACATCGTCCGGCGGCATCCGATCAAGCAGGCGGGCAGTCTCAGTGACGGGCAACTGCTGAATGATTGTCCGTGTTGCCTTAAACCCGGTTTCCCCCAGGACAGCGGCGGCATGTTCCGGCGGGAGCGTCTGAAACACAATCACCCGCTCCGCATCACTCAGCCGGTCGATTACATCAGCCACATCCGCCGGGTGTTCGGCAGTCAGCACCTGGCACACCTGCTCCAGATCATTCGCCCCCAGCGCCCGGTGTACCTGTGTTTCAAGCGACCTGGTTTGTAGAAAGGTTTTCACGCGCCTCCTCTGAAAAGAATAGAGAACAAAGGAACTATAGAGAACAGAGAACAAAGAAACAGAGAACAAAGCACGCCTGGCGCAGTGCTCTGAACACCATGTCCGTCCTTGGTTTGTTCTTGCTCTATTTGCACGACAGTTCGTCAAACTGGGATAATTCTAAGCATACCATAAGTTAAGTGCGGCTTAATGAACTTTGAAAATTAAATCCGGACATCAAATAATCTGCACAAGTTACGCGGTCCCTCTTCGGGAAGGAGATAACGAGGAGATATCGCCTCCGGCAGGGCGGAAGAAGTCACCTTTTTCACAAAGATTTTGCACTATGTGCAAAATCTTTGTGAAAAAAGAAAAAAGAGTACCACGCTGCCGCAGGCGAAACCGGCTTTTGGGGCGGTCAATCGACTAAAATAGGCTGCACCGCGTAACTCCTGTAATCTGGAGTCCCGGCTTATGAAGTTTGAAAAAGTACTGCGGGTATGGAGTGCGGCAGGAACCCGATAGTAGAAGAACGGTGCATAGAATGCACCCTACTGTTGTCAGGTCTCTATCCATAGTATCGGGAATATTTTCCAAGGTTCATCAGCCTTATGGTTGACAGCAGTGTGCTACGGGAGTAATGTTCTTAGGCTGTGAGGATGAGTCAGAGTCAGGACTTACGCGGTCGTTGATCCGACAGGCGATTCCGCCTCCGGCAGGGAGGAAGAAACCATCTTTTTCACAAAACATTTGCACTCTGTGCAAATGTTTTGTGAAAAAGAAAGATCACGTACCATGCTGCCGCAGGCGAATCCCGCTTTTGGATCGGACACCAGGCTGAAACAGGCAGCACCGCGTAACTCGTGTCAGAGTAAGAACGATTACCAGTGATAGAAAGGAATGTAGCCATGTCAATCGAACACC
This sequence comes from Chloroflexaceae bacterium, assembly GCA_034437035.1. Taxonomy (GTDB): domain Bacteria; phylum Chloroflexota; class Chloroflexia; order Chloroflexales; family Chloroflexaceae; genus CAKZQX01. The sequence continues at coordinate 32,158 of DAOTUI010000098.1, read as the reverse complement.
CGGCAAGCGAGGCGGAAATTCGCGCAATTCTGGAGCAGGTCGATGCGATTATCACCGGCAGCCACCTGGTCTACACCTCAGGCCGCCATGGCAGCAGCTATGTCAACAAAGATGCCCTCTACCCGTATACCGCCGCGACGCGCCAGGTCTGCGCGGCCATCGCCGCCCACTTCCAGGATGCCGATGTCGAACTGGTTGCCGGGCCCACGGTGGGTGGGGTGATTATGGCGCAGTGGGTGGCCCATCATCTGAGCGAACTGACTCACCGCCCGGTGCTGGCGGTCTATGCCGAGGAGTCCGGCGCGCAGGAGGAGCGGCGGCGCGTCTTCCGGCGTGGCTACGATAAACTGATCGCCGGGAAGCGCGTGCTGGTCGTCGAGGATGTGCTGACGACAGGTGGATCGGCGCGGCAGGTGGTTAACGCGGTGCGGGACGCGGGCGGACAAGTGGTCGGACTGGGCGCGCTCTGTAATCGGGGCGGCTTGACCGCCACGGCACTGGATGTTCCGGCCTTCGTTGCGTTGGTCACGGTGCCGCTGGAGTCGTGGGCGGCGGCGGAGTGCCCGCTGTGCCGGGCCGGGGTGCCGATCAACACACGCGTGGGCAAGGGCGCGGCATTCCTGGCCCGGCAGTCTACCGAGTCATAACGGCACGCACGACTATGCTGTCCGATAATGCTACGTCAGACCCACTTTGTTCTATGTTCCTTTGTGCTTTGTTCGCTTAAACCTGGTACACTTTCTGCAAATATCTTGAACTGAACATGCTTGATCGTAATTCGAGGAACGGTACAAACGGCTTCTAGAGATGGGAGAGAAATGGGCTATGCGTCAGGCAATACGAGGATTTATTAATGAATACAAATGGATACACACCATCATCGGTATTATCGGCAATGTCTGCTTTTTTGTTGGGAGTATCTTCTTCTTGTTTGATACACTACAGACGGCGGGTACCTGGCTCTTTATCTTCGGCAGTCTGGGCATGTTGATTGGCAGCGTCGGCAGTGCTATCGTGATGGCGCACCGTGACGCGGAGCGCTCCAGGTCGGAGAGCCACCGGAACCGGCAGACCTCCCGCCGCACCAGCACCGATAGCGGTAAGCCGGAGCAGACCCTCACCGCCCCGGTCATGCGCGGACGCGCAACCCGAAGATCCAACCGCTGAGACAGTATGCAGCCCTTTGAGCCGGCAAGGGAACGCGGGAATCTCCCTTGCCGGCTCTTTTCCCCTTCGCCAGATATAGACTACCTCATGTTATAATTCTTCTTAACACGAGTTACGCAGTTACAAACCCGAAAGGAAATTTCGCCTCCGGCAGGGCGGAAGAAGCCATTTTTTTCACAAAATTTTGCATATTGTGCAAAATTTTGTGAAAAAAGATAAAAAAGTACCATGCTGCCACAGGCGGTTTGTGTTTCATCTGGTGAAACCCTCAGTTTGAACACACATCGCGTAACGCGTGTCGTTACCAGCAGTATGTGAATGATTGATCAACGATGAACGGCGAACAGCGATGTGCGGCGGCAACCGGCGCATCCTGTTCGTCGTTCCTTGTCAGGAGCACGAGCGAGACAATGCCCAAGCGCACAGATATTCACACGATCTTGATCATCGGCTCTGGCCCGATTGTTATCGGCCAGGCATGCGAGTTCGACTACTCGGGGGCCCAGGCCTGCAAAGCGCTGCGCGAAGAGGGCTACCGCGTAGTGCTGGTCAACTCCAACCCCGCCACCATTATGACTGACCCGCGGTTGGCCGATGCCACCTACATTGAGCCACTGACCGTCGATAGCCTGGAGCGCGTTATCGCCAAAGAGCGCCCCGATGCTCTGCTACCTACCGTCGGCGGGCAGACCGGGCTGAATCTGGCGGTAGACCTGGACGAGGCCGGTGTCCTGGAGCGCTACAACGTTGAACTGATCGGCGCGTCGGTTGATGCGGTACGCATCGCCGAGGATCGCCAGCGCTTCAAAGACAAAATGATAGAGATTGGACTGGCCGTTCCCAGCAGCGGCATTGCCCACTCCCTGGACGAGGCACTGGCAATTGTTGCCGACACGGGCTTCCCGGCGATCATTCGGCCCTCGTTTACGCTGGGGGGTGAGGGCGGCGGAACCGCCTACAACATCGAAGACTTCCGCGACATGGTTGAGTATGGTCTGGATGTCTCACCCGTGCATCAAATTCTGGTCGAAGAGAGCGTCCTGGGCTGGAAAGAATTCGAGCTCGAGGTTATGCGCGACCATGCCGACAATGGCGTCATTATCTGTAGCATCGAGAATATTGATCCGATGGGGGTGCATACAGGCGACAGCATTACCGTTGCCCCGGCGATGACCCTGACCGATCGGGAGTACCAGCGGATGCGCGATATGGGCCTGACCGTGCTGCGTGCGGTTGGTGTGGAGACCGGCGGCAGTAATGTACAGTTTGCTATCCATCCTGGTGATGGGCGCATCTATGTGATTGAGATGAACCCGCGCGTCAGTCGCAGTAGTGCCCTGGCGAGTAAGGCCACCGGCTTTCCCATCGCCAAAATTGCGGCAAAGCTGGCCGTCGGCTATACCCTGGACGAACTGCCCAACGACATTACCCGCGAAACCCCCGCCAGCTTTGAGCCGACCCTGGACTATGTGGTGGTCAAGATCCCGCGCTGGACCTTCGAGAAGTTTCCCGATGCCGACCCGACCCTCGGCACGCAAATGAAGAGCGTGGGCGAAGTCATGGCGATTGGTCGCACCTTCCCCGAAGCATTCCAGAAAGCCTGGCGCTCCCTGGAACAGGGCCGCGCCGGTTGGGGCGCCGACGGCAAAGATCGGATCGACCCCGAACGCCTGCGCGAGCGCCTGATTACGCCGCACCCGGAGCGCTACTTTTATGTGCGTTACGCTTTGCAGAGCGGCCTGACCGTGGAGCAGGTTGCCACACTGACCCGGATCGATCCCTGGTTCCTGCATCAACTTGAGAGCCTGATTAATATGGAAGGCCGCATCCGCGCCTTCACGCCGGCGACCATCCCGGTTGATCTGCTGCGGCAGGCCAAGCGCATGGGCTACAGTGATGCCCAACTGGCCTACCTCCTGCGGGTTGAGAGCAGCGGGCCGCATACCGCAGAGTTGGCCGTCCGCGCCCGGCGCAAGGAGCTTGGCATCCTGCCGACCTTCCACTGTGTCGATACCTGCGCCGCCGAGTTTCCCGCGTTCACGCCCTACCTCTACTCGTCCTACGAGAGTGAGGATGAAGCCGCGCCGAGTGACCGCCCCAAGGTCATCATTCTGGGCAGCGGACCCAACCGGATTGGGCAGGGCATCGAGTTTGATTACTGCTGCTGTCACGCCGTCTTTGGCTTGCAGGCGCAGGGCTATGAGACCGTCATGGTCAACTGCAACCCGGAAACGGTTTCGACCGACTATGACACTGCCGACCGGCTCTACTTTGAGCCGCTGACGTTGGAAGATGTCTTGAATGTGGTCGATATTGAGCAACCCGTGGGCGTGCTGGTGCAGTTTGGCGGACAGACGCCGCTCAAGTTGGCGCATGGTCTGGAACTTGCCGGTGTGCCGATCTGGGGCACCTCGCCTGATGCCATCGATCTGGCCGAGGACCGCGACCGCTTTAGTGCGCTGCTGGATAGGCTGGACATTCCCACCCCCGAGCATGGCAGCGCAACCTCCTGGGAAGAAGCGCTGACCGTAGCACACCAGATTGGCTACCCGATTGTGGTGCGGCCCTCCTATGTGCTGGGTGGGCGGGCCATGGCGATTGTCTATGATGATCGCAGTCTCGAGCAGTATATGCGCGAAGCGGTAGATGCTTCGCCCGAGCATCCGGTGCTGATTGATCGCTTTCTGGAAGATGCCTTCGAGATGGATGTTGACGCGGTCAGCGATGGTCAGAATGTGGTCATCGCCGGGATTATGGAGCAGATCGAACTGGCAGGGGTTCACAGTGGCGACAGCGCCTGCGTTATCCCAACCTACATGGTTGAGCCGCAACATGTGCAAACAATGCGCGACTACACCATCCGGTTGGCTCGCGCGCTGGGTGTGGTTGGTTTGCTGAACATTCAGTACGCCATGAAAGACGGCATCGTCTATGTGTTGGAAGTCAACCCGCGTGCCAGCCGCACCGTGCCCTTTGTTGCCAAGGCGACGGGGATTCCCTGGGCGCAGGTGGCCGCACAGACCATTGCAACCCGCAGCCTTGAACCGGATGCGCTGCCCCGTCCGCCCGCAACCGATCCGCCGCTCTACCATGTCAAAGAGGTGATCCTGCCCTGGGCGCGCTTCCCCGGCGTCGATACGCTACTCGGCCCGGAGATGCGCTCGACCGGCGAGGCGATGGGTAGTGGTACAACCTTTGGTGAGGCGTTTGCTAAAGCGCAACAGGGCTGCCGCCATCATCTGCCGGTGAAGGGTAGCGCCTTCCTCAGCGTCAATGACAGTGACAAGGCCAATCTGGTTCCCATCGCCCGCGATCTGGCCGCACTGGGCTTTACTCTGCTTGCTACGAGTGGAACGGCCACCGCACTCCAGGCGGCGGGATTGGAGGTTACGGCGATCTACAAGGTCAACGAGGGGCGGCCCAATGTCGTCGATTACATCAAAAATGACCAGATCGACCTGATTGTCAACACGCCGCTGGGGAAAACCAGCTTCTTTGATGAACGCACAATTCGCCGTACGGCCATTATCTACCGTGTTCCTATGCTGACCACGCTCTCAGGGGCGGCTGCGGCGGTGCAGGCCATTCACGCCATTCGCAACGGTGGCTGGGCGGTGCAGAGTCTGCAGGAGCGGCAGGCGATTACCAGTCTTGATTCGGAATAGTGAGCGGGATTGCATCTGTGCTAAAATGACACGAGTTACGCAGTCGGTTCCAAACCAGGTGTTCGCCTGGAAGAACGGCCCGATTCGCCTCCGGCAGGGTGGTATCAGACATCTTTTTGCTGAAAATTTTGCATAGAGTGCAAAATTTTCAGCAAAAAGTTACAAAAAGTACCATGCTGCCGCAGGCGATTCTGGTTTCCGGTTCCGGCACCGGGCCAGAACCGGCCCCACCGCGTAACTCGTGTAAAATGACAGGACTTACGCGGTAGGTGTTCAAATCGGACGTTTGCCCAGATGGAAGCCGGACTCGCCTGCGGCAGCATGGTACTCTTTCGATCTTTTGGAAAAATGGTGCTTGGAGAGCACCATTTTTCCAAAAAGGATGTCCAGTTTCGCCCTGCCGGAGGCGAAATTCCCTTCCGGGTCAGTGACCGCGTAAGTCATGTATAATGACACACATTATGGAGCTTTCGGGAAGAGTTGTACTGGTTACAGGGGGTGCCCATCGCCTGGGGCGGGCGATTGCGCTGGCGCTGGCTGCGGCCGGGGCCAATATTGCGCTGCACTACCACCACTCAACTGAGCAGGCCCGCACAACGCTGGCCGATCTGGAGAGGCATGGCGTTGAGACTATCGCTGTGCCCGGTGATCTGACGCAGGTGGCGGAAGTCGAGCGGGTGGTCGATACCGCCGCAGCCCACTGGGGCCGGCTGGATCTGCTGGTCTGCAGTGCGGGCATCTGGGAGCGTACGCCCCTGGGCGCTGTCACGCAGGCGGAGTGGGACCGGTTGTATGACCTGAATGCCCGCAGTGCCTTTTTTCTGGCGCAGCGTGCGGCCCCCCATCTGTGCGCAACATCCGGCTGTATCGTCGCAATTGCCGACGTCGGCATTACCACCACCTGGAAGAACTACACGCCTTACCTGTCGAGTAAAGCGGCGCTGGCAATGGTGATGCAAAATCTGGCGCGGGATCTGGCACCCGAGGTGCGGGTCAATACCATCGCGCCCGGCCCGGTGCTGCTCCCCGATGACTGGGGCGCTGAACAGCAGGACAAAGCGGCGCGGAGTACCCTGCTCCGGCGGGTGGGTACCCCCGAAGATGTCGCTCAGGCAGTGCTCTACCTGGCCCGCGCCGACTATGTAACCGGCGTTCTGCTGCCGGTTGACGGCGGGCAGCGGCTGAAATAGCAGCGCAGGCTTCTGGTATACTATAGCCATGACCACCTGTGATGATCTGCGTGCTATTCCGCTGTTTGCCTCGCTCGATGAGCAGGCGCTAACAGCCACAAGCCGTCTCGTGCGCCGCTGCACATTCCGTCCTGGTCAGTATATCGTGCATGAAGACGAGCAGCCCCCTGGCCTGTTTTTTGTGCTGCGCGGACGTGTCCGGCTCTCCTGTACGGCTGTCGATGGACGGGAGCAGGTGCTGGCAATGGTCGGTCCCGGCGAGAATTTTAACGCCGTGCCAATCTTTGACGGACACCCCAACCTCGCTACTGCCCGGGCCATGAGCCCCGTTGATTGTCTCCTCTTGCTGCGCCAGGATTTGCTGGCGCTGATCCGGCAGTATCCCGATCTGGCCCTGGCAATGTTGCGCGAGATGGCCGGGCAACTGCGCGAACTGGTCAGTCTGGTGGAAGATCTGGCCTTTCGGACGGTGCGGGCGCGCCTGGCCCGTCTGCTGCTGGCCGAAGCCGCCGAGGGAACCGCCGAACTGACCCATCAGGATCTGGCGGAGCGGACGGGGACGGTACGGGAGATTGCCGGGCGGGCCTTGCGCCGCCTGGCGGAGGAAGGATTGGTACGCCTCGAGCGAGGCCGCGTGATTGTGCTTGACCCAGTCGGACTGAAGCATGTTGTGGAAGAATAGAAAGCTCTAATTTTTGTAATAAGCAAATGCTAACACTGTTCTGTGACTTTAGTCGTAGACGTGGGACGTGAAATGTTTTACCATTCTGTTCAAGGAATGACTACAAATCTGTGTCATTCCGGGATATGTCCGGTCTTTTAACTAACTTTTTAATGGAGGTCAGCTTCTATGACGTACGTAATTGTCGAGCCGTGCATCGGTACCAAGGATGCATCGTGTGTGGCGGTCTGCCCGGTTGATTGCATCTACGAGGGCGACGATCAGTACTACATCAACCCGGATGAGTGCATTGACTGTGGTGCCTGCGAGCCGGAGTGCCCGGTCGAGGCCATTTTCGCCGACGACTCCGTGCCGGAGCAGTGGCAGAGCTACACCGAGAAGAATGCAAAGTTCTTCGGCTAGGGCATAACCCATAAATCGTACCGCTAAACTGTGAACCTGAAAGCTTACCTTTCGGGTTCACGGTTCTTTTTTTGCCGCTCGTATGCCTCCAGGGTGTCGATATCGGTGATCACTGCCGGATCAGTCGTGTCGAGCCGGCGAATTTGAGACGCATACCGCTGCAAAACCACACGCGCCCCGACATCGCCCTGCAACTGCTGCAACTCCGGGAAGAGGGCACGGGTCAGCACTACCGGGTTGCCCCGTTGTCCCCTGTAGCGCGGAATGATCGCAACCGGGCCGGGGACAGTCGTGGCACGCTCCGCCTGGAACGTCGCTACCAGCGTGTTGATCAACGCCGGTGTCACCAGCGGTTGATCAACCAGTAGCATAACGACGGCATCAACCGTCGCCGGCATTGCACGGAGGCCGGCACGTAGTGAACTGGCCTGCCCCGTGGCATAACCCGGGTTTGTGACGACTGTTATTTCGAGACCTGCCAGTGCTGCCTGCACTCGGTCGGCAGCAGCGCCCACCACCGCAACCAGGCCCGCGAGATTGCTTGCCGGCACCTGCTGCGCAACATGTCGCACCATTGGCTGCCCATGCCAGTCAAGCAGTTGCTTGGGTTGCCCCATCCGGGACGAGGTTCCGGCGGCCGGCAGCAGTCCGTAGATCATCCCTCAATTGTCCGTAGTGCAGTATGCAGGCACTGCGCCAATGCAGCATCCTGATCGGGTAGAACTGTGCGCAGATCGAGGAGCAACTGCGCATCGGCGATCCGCGCGACAACCGGCGGGCTACCGGCGCGTAACTGCCGGGCCAAAGTATCCGGCGTCCAGGTTGCTTGCTGGTCGGGTGCCGGCGCTACGGCCATGCTCGGCAGGGTTTCGCCCGGTAGCGCGCCGCCGCCCACGGCACTCGCACACGGCACAACCTCGACGTGAACCAGACCAGCCAGTCGGGCGACCAGTGTTGCGGCCCGGGATTGGAGTTGCTCCAGCGGCGCGGCGATCATCTGCCAGACCGGGATCTCCTCCAATGCACGTCCGCGCAGGTAGGCCAGCAGCGTGGCCTCCAGTCCGGCAATGGTGGTTTTATCCACCCGCAACGCGCGGGCCAGTGGGTGCCGCTTGAGTTGCTCGATCAGATCAGCCCGCCCGACGATCAGCCCGGCCTGTGGCCCGCCGAGCAGTTTATCGCCACTGAATGTCACCAGATCGGCCCCGGCCGCAATACTCTCCTGAACGGTTGGTTCGGGAGCCAGACCGTAGGGTGCGGTCGGCAGCAGCGTACCGCTGCCCAGATCATCCAGCACGGGAATGGCATGCTCACGGCCCACCGCCACCATTGCGGCCAGGCTGGTCTCGTGGACAAAACCCAGCAGTCGGAAGTTGCTGGTGTGAACGCGCAGCAGCAGGCCGGTTTGCGCCATAATAGCCGTAGCATAATCGTGGGCATAGGTGCGGTTGGTGGTGCCGACCTCCACCAGCGTTGCGCCACTCTGGCGTAGCACATCGGGGATGCGGAAGCCGCCGCCAATCTCGACAGCCTGCCCCCGCGAGACAAGCACTTCCCGCCCGGCGGCCAGCGCACTCAGTGTCAGGTAGAGCGCCGCCGCGTTGTTGTTAACTACCAGCGCGGCGGGTGCGCCGGTCAGTTGCCGCAGCAGCGCCCCCAGATGCACCGTCCGGCTGCCACGCCGGCCCTGCTCCAGATCATATTCCAGGTTGGCATAGCCCCGGCCAACCGTCTGCATCGCCGCCAGGGCCGCCGCACTCAGCGGCGCGCGCCCCAGATTGGTCTGGATGATCACGCCGGTGGCGTTGATTACCGGGCAGAGGCCCGGTTGCTGCATCGCCGCCAGCCGCTCGCGCACATTGTCTGCCAGTTGGGCTAACAGGGTCGCCGCCGCATCACCATTCGCCGGGGATGCTTCCAGTGGGAGTTGCTCCCGCAACCGTTCCCGCAGCGCTTCCACCTCCGCGCGAGCCGCCTGAACCAGCAGATCGTGCGGGAGATCCGCGCTGCCGGATTGCGCCTGAACCGCCTGCACCAGGCGATCAACGCCGGGCAGGTCGCGTAGAGAGGTCATCGCAGCACCTGGCTGAGGGGAGCCGGTGTCAGACCGGCGGCCAGCATCTGATCGAGCCAGCCGGGCAGAGCCGCAACCGTTCCCGGTCGCTGGTGCAGCAGAATGATTGCGCCATTTGGATTGATATGCCCGGCGGTCACCGATTGCAACCACCATCTCATACCGTTGTCATCGGTAGTCCAGTGGTAGGAGATGTAGCCCTGGCCCGCAAGCAGGTTAATCATCGCCGGATTCTTCTCGCCGTAGGGGAAGCGAAAGAGCGGGCGCGTCGTCATGCCGGTGGTTTGCAGGACGATATCCTCAGTCATCTGCAGCTCCTGGATGGCTCCCTCCGGGCTGATGTGCGGAAAGATCGGATGCGTCAGCGAGTGGTTGCCGACTTCGTGACCGGCGGCCACAATTGCGCGGGCCGCATCCGGGTAGCGCTGCACCCAGTTACCGGTAACAAAAAACGTGCCCCGCACGCCGCGCTGCCCCATGATTTCCAGGAACTGGTAGAGCATCGTATCATCGATCTCGATATCGAAGGTCAGCGCGACCAGCGGTTGATCCGGCCGCCCCCGGTTGACATCCAGCCCGCCCACGCCCGGCTCGGCCGGTTGATAGACCGGAATCACCAGCCCCCGCCCGACGCGCAACGGCTCAACCGGATCGATCTTATTCAGGTGGGCGATGGCCTGCGGATCGCTGCCCATCCGCGCGGCGATTGCGGGCAGGGTATCATCGGGAGCGACGACATAGGTGGCCCAGTTGACCAGCGCCGGCAGGGGCGAGGGCGTGATGGTCGGGCCGGGTCGCACCAGCGGCGGCGCAACCGGGCCGCGCGCCTGGTCATACGCCGAGAGGGTGGGACTGGACGTTGGTGCCGGGCTCAGCGTTGGTGGCGCAGCAGGTTGCAGCAACGTCGCGGTTGGGACAGCAGTCGGCTGTCCCACGCTCATGCCGATTGTGGAGGACTGCTGTTCCCGCGTTATGCTATAGGCTATCAGGAAAACGAGCAGGATGACGGCGGCAGCCGGCAGGAAAGGGATTGGTCGGAAGCGTGGTCGCGCCGGTACGCGTGCCACCGCTGCGCCGGTCCTGTCTGCTGCCGTGATAGTCCGGATAGTCCAGCCGGGGGTGGCGGCGGCCAGCAGGGGCATACCCCAGGCGTCCGGTTGCTTCTGCTTGAGCACCCGTCGTCCGGCAGCCATGGCGACCTCGACCGGATCACCTTGCGCCAGCGTAGTGGCGAAACCCTGCGCAAAGTGGGTTGTTGCTGCGGGGGGCAGGGTAGCGTGAAAGGCAACCGCCGCAGGCAAACCATGCCGGGTCAGCTCCAGCGCCAACCGTGGCGCGGTTGCGGTCAGCATACCGGGAGGCGATCCACTCTGGTTGAGAACGACCAGCGGCGGCGCAGCCTGCTGTGTGAGCAGTTGCGCCAGGCCGGCGGCATCCAACTGCTGCCAGGAGCCGGACAGCGGCTCGTCGGGGGCGACCAGTAGCCGGGGCTGACCGCTGGGATCAGCCGGATCAACCGTAACCGGGGCAATCAGGTGCAGCAGATGGGGACGGTACCGCTGAAGCGCCTGCCGCAGTGCCGGCGCCGAGGGAGCCGCCAGAATTTCATACTGAATATTGGCGGCCTGTCCCACCGCATCCAGGGCCGCACGCAGCGCCGGCAATGTTGCATCTTCGGCGTGGGATGCTGCCAGCAGCACGCGCATACCCGCCGGGCGTGCAGCGGCAACCGGGGCATGGGGCGTCGGGTCAAACGTTGGAGGAACACGCAGCAGTCCATAGTCGGCGTACAGCGCGGGGGACCAGGGCGCGCTGCCGGGGTTGGTCAACCACTCCCAGGGCAACACCGCCAGTTCCGGCGGATCGATCTGCAGCAGCAGCCGAAGGGGGTTATTATGTTCGCGGGCGGCAACCAGTTCTTGCAGCAGCAGCTTGCGCACTGCCGGGGTAAAGATCCGGCGGGCCAGGTAGACCCCGAACGCCGCTTCGTCACGCGCGGGGAGTTGCGCGTCGGGTTGCAACAGATGAGTGGCGCGGGCCAGCAACCGCTCTGGGAAGACCAGTTGCTCGTGAACATCCCCGGCGGCGGCACTGACCTGGAGCGGGAAATCACCCTCCGGCCTGCGCGTACCGATATGAATGCGCAAAAACCGCATATATCTCACCCGGCAGTTGTACTAAGCGGCTTCAAACGACCGGACCGACTCCTCCTCGGCCCGCAGCAGCAGCAGTTCACCCGTATCCCCGGCATTGACCGGGTGTGGTGCAGGAGACGTATCCAACCGGCCCCGGCTGGAGCGCGTCATCTGAAAGACTGCCCGTAGCATAGCTTCATATTCCGGGGAGAGCACCTGCTTCCGGCGCTGCATCACCCGGCGCGCCACATCGATCATGCCGTCGATGCGGTATTCCCGGAAGACCTCGCCGCCCCAGGTAAAGGCGGGAACAGTTTTCGGCGCAACATGCACCCCAAAAATGCTGCTGCCGGTACCGATCATTGTGCCACCGTTGAGATGCAGTCCGATGCTCAGCTTCACATGGTCGGCCAGGAAGCAGCCCAGTTTAAGCTGCCCGCTATTGATCTGGCCCAACCCCTCAATCACCACCCGGATATTGCCATAGGTGTTTTTCAAGTCACTGTTGGTGGTCATCGCCCCGACATTGACCCACTCACCTAGCCAGCTATGGCCCAGGAAGCCATCGTGGTGCTTATTGCTGAAGCCCTGCACGGTGCTTGCTTCCACCTCGCCGCCGATCCGGCAGACCGGACCGATACTGGTTTCGCCACGAATCCGCGCACTGGAGATCAGGCTCTTTGCGCCGATGTAGGCCGGGCCCTGGATAAAGCTGAAGGGCTCGATATGGGCATGCTCATCAATCATGATCGGGCCGTCGCCGGCATCCAGGACAACGGGGCCATCAAGCCGGGCCGTTGGTGCGACATAGATATCCTGCCCCCGGCGCACGCTGATCTGGGCGTCCGTATGGTTATAACGCGGCAGACGGTGCGCCAGCAGGGGCAGATCGCGCACAAGCTGCTCCCCGGCCTGCGTAATCAGATCCCAGGGATAGTGCAGCAGCGGTGTGTCGATCTCGATCACCCGGGTAAAGCGCTGCAACTCCGCCAGCGCCTCGGTTCCCTGCTGCTCACGCAAATAGTAGAACACCGCGCTTGCCAGAGCCGGCGACAGATGTGCGCCCAGCAGCACGCCACTGCTGGTGTAAACCGTGTTGATCGGCTCGTTGTAGAGATCCGGCAGCCAGTCCAGCGCCAGCGCCCGTCCGTTGACCAGGACAAGCGGTTGCCCGTTGCCCAGCACGCGCCCCAGCACACCGCCCGGACAGCAGGCTGCCATCAGGTGTGAGCGGCATAACCCGGTCAGCATCTGCGATGCCGGATCAACCGTTCCCGCCCGGCCATGCACACCGGCCAGCAGCGTTGCCACGCGTTCACGCAGGGTGAAACCCCCACAGCGCAGATCGAAGAGTGGACGGGTATAGACCAGCGGACCAAAGTGACGCCAGAATTCATCCTCAAATAAGACGAGTGTCATAGTTGAGATTCTACTCCCCTGCCAGTTGGACAACCCCGTTGTCCATCGCGGTACCTTCACGCACTATTATGCACTATGCCTGCCGTAGCAAGCTGAGCACTGCCGTCGTCAACTTCTGCGGATCGTGCCGCAACACACGCACGGCCCGGCGCTCACCCGGATTGTTGAGCGAGGCCGTATATTGTACCACCGAACTCGCCAGGTCAGTTTCAATCACCACACTGCCCTCAACGACCACATACCGCTGCGAGTCGTGCTGTCCGGGCAGAACGGCGGTCTCCTCATAGGCATCCGGCTCCAGGTAGACCGGAGCCTGGTTCGCCTCGGCATAGAGTTGTGTCACCTCCGGATCGAGGCGCTGTGCATTAACCAGGACATAATCGGGCGTAAAACCGCCATACTGCTTGATCTTGCGAATATGATCGCCGACATGAAAGCCGGTCGTTAATCCAGGCTCGGTCATCAGGTTGCAGATAAAGATTTTGACGGCCGAACTCTGCTGCACCGCTTCCCGCACCTCCGCGATCAGCAGATTAGGCAGGATACTCTCGAAGAGGCTGCCGGGACCAAGGATAATCGCGTCGGCATCGCGCAGGGTTTCGGCAGCCAGGCGAGTCAACGGCAGTGAGGTAACCGCCGGTTGCGCGGAGACCGTCCCGCCATCATTGTGCTTGCCGTTGACCTCGCCGGCAACCAGGTTTGTGTCGGTGCCGTCGGGAACCAGCATCAACCGCTCGACGCGGCGTTTTGCCAGGCGTACATTATGATCAACATGCATAATATTGACCTGCGTACCATCATCCAGGACAGCATGCACTTTGGCCGCAACCGGGGTGGGGACAACATAGTAGACATTCTGAAAGCTGAACAGACCCGAGGCGCGATAGTAGTACTCAACCGGATCTTGCACCGGCGTAATACAGGTTAGCCGCTCGACCTGCTCCCCCAGGTTTGCCAGGATCAACATCCCGGCCCCCCCGGAGAGGACAGCGATGCAGGGTTTCCCGTTGATCCGCCGGTAGCCCAGCACCACTTCGTTACTGGTCGGCTCCTGATCATTAAGGGGGATAATCACCATACTGCCCAGTTGCCACATACCAAAGGCAAGCACCCCCAGGCCCACCAGCAGAAACAGCATACCGCGCAGCCAGTGGGGCAGAAACTGCAACGTCAGGACCGAGAAAAACGCCGGTACAGGTGTGCTTCGGTAGAACCAGATGGCAACATAGGCTGCGCCGAGTGATAGCAACACAATACCCACAAAGGTTAGCGCCAGTGGGCGTGCCAGATACACAAGTGATGATAATCGTCTGGTAAACATTCGCATACAGTTCCCCTTTTCAGCCGTGCCGGGATGAGCGACGACACAAGACAGAGTCAGGAAACGCAGCACCGGCTGTTCTGTGCATGTGAGGATAACAGTGATCAGACCGCCTACGGTGAGGCAGCCCGGCTTGCCGGTTTGCGGTGAGGGTAGATGCCAGTCATACTAACTCTTTGTCTCCAGGCGTCCGCGCAGTTCGTTCAACATTGCCTGGAGATTCCCGGCGTTGCGCGCAACCAGTTCGGCCATCATCAACCCGGCGAGGAGCGCATCCGGGTAAAGCGTGTAATTCCCCAAAATTATTTCACCTTCAGAACTACACCCAACCAGGAGATTATTCTTGCCCGTTGCCGGCAGCGCAGCAATGCGGGCGGAGGCATCCTCGGCCAGTTCAACCTTGAGGCCCAGTGCATCTTCCCACTCGCTCAACCCGATGAGCGAGTCGGCAAACCGCGAGTCAGCCGTGGGCGCGGGGGCAATGACCAATCCTTTCTGGCGGTACTGGCGCACCAGGTAGGCCGCCAGCAGCAGGACAATCTCGATTGGTTCGAGTTGCTCACCATTCTTGTCCACCACGCCTAACGCTGTGCCATCGGCAGAAAAGGCCAGTCCGAGGTGCGAGTCACTCTCGCGCACCAGCTTGCGCAGCCGGGTCAAGCCCGTCTCGGCGGGCAGCGGTGTGAGCTTACTGAAGAGCGGGTCGGTTTCGCGGTTAATCTCAATCGCCCGAGTCTGACCACCTTCGCTGATCACTGCCGGGAGGTAGCCGGCGGTGGTGCCATTCATCGGATCAACAAAAATGGTCATGGTTGAACGGCGAATAAGGTTCACATCAATCTGTTTGCGCAGCATGTCGAGGTAGGGTGCGCGGAGATCCTGCAGTTTGTCACCGCCGGCTTTCTGCCCCTGCCCAACCAACGGATCGCTGGAGGGTGGTGGCGGGAAGGGCTGCGATTCAACCGCGACTTCGCCGGGATAGAGCGGGAGATCGGCTTCCTGTGGTCCCACCAGCACTAACCCATTGTACCAGTAGGGTTGATTACGCGCCGTCACCACCAGCGCGCAGTTCGCCTGCTGCCGATCCAGGGCGCTCTGAACCGCCGGCATCGGCGCGGGGGCCGCTACCAGCGTGGTCGGTATCCCCTGGAGCGTCAGGCACTGATGGATATCATGGGCAAAGAGATTGGACATAAAGCGCGTATCGTAGGCGATAAGGCAACTCCACCCCCGCGCTTGCAGTGTTGTTCCTAGATGATATCCTCGTCGTCGCACCTGATCAAGCGTAAAATCAGCAGCGTAGACGCCCTCCCAGGATTTACTAATGAACTTAAACCGTTCACTCATAAAAGCCCTTGCACTACCTGAAATAAGCTGCCTGGTTCACTACGTCCAGGCAAATAGTTCAATCACACGCGCTATTCCGTGCGGTTCGAGACAGAAACGATGCGTAACACACTATCAGTAGCGGATCGCTGCCGGTAGAGCAGTGTCTGCTGCGAGAATCACCGATCCATGATAAACAACGTTCAATGATCAATTTTTAACCTTCCCCGCCGGTTGCGCGAAAGTCGGCAATGGTTGCCAGCATCAGATCGCGGATAGCAGAGAGGCGCTCCTCGGTTGCCGCCTCAAAGCGCGTTGTCAATGCAGGTTCGGTATTGGATGCACGCACCAATCCCCAGCCATCGCCAAAATCTACCCGAACGCCATCGATATCAACCAGCGGATACTGGTCAATAAACTGTGACCGCACATACGCAATGGCCTGAAACTTCGTTGCATCAGGGAAAGGGATTCGTCCCTCGGGTAGCGCCGGCAGCACCGGATAGGGTGCCAGCGCCGCCGAGAGCGTTGGTGCGGCAATCTCTCCGCCTGCATACAGATGCGCCAGGGCATAGAGTAGATGCGTGCCCGCGAAGGCACCATCATCATAATAGTGACCAGGAAAGGTTGAAAAGGTATGTCCGCTCAACTCCCCACCAAGCACCGCGTCTGTTTCGCGCATTTTGACGGAAATATTGGAATAGCCGGTCTTCCACATCATTGGTGTTCCACCCAGGGAACGTATCGCATCGGGCAGGACGGTACTACATTTTACATCAAAGATCACCGGCCCGTGACGCCGGGCAAGCAAGTAGTGTGCCAGGACAATCAGGTAGCGATCCGCCCAGACAACCGCGCCCTGGTCGTCTACAACGCCGAGCCGGTCGCCGTCACCATCCAGGGCAATCCCCAGATCGGCTCCATGCTGCTGTACCATGGCACGGAGATCCTGCAGATTCTCCGCTTTGAGTGGATCGGGATGATGGTGCGGAAAGCGACCATCGGGTTCAATGTAGAGGGGAATAACCTCAGCGCCTACCGCTTCCAGCGTTCGGAGTGCGACAGGACCGGCGACACCGTTGCCACCGTCCAGCACCACGCGCGGCTTGCGCTCTCCGTTCGCCGCACCAATTGCGGGCAACGGCAGTAGACGTGCCACGCTCTGCACATAGAGCGTATCAACCGCAGCCTGCTCCAGCGTCCCCTGACCCGCGACAAAATGCCCCGCATTGGCAATCTGCTCGATTTCCTGAACTGCCGCACTGGTGAACGGCTCACCGCCATAGACCGGATGGGAACGGCGGAGTTTTATGCCGTTATATTCCGGCGGATTATGACTTGCCGAGATGATCAGACCGCCATCACTCCGCAGATGCTCAACGGCGAAATACATCAGGGGCGTTGGTACTTCACCAATATCGATCACATTAATCCCGGTGCGGCGCAGTCCTTCAATACATACCGCCTGGAAGCGGGGTGAACTGAGGCGCGCATCTCGCCCCACAACCAGCGTACGCGCATCCAGGCGGCGAAAATAGGTACCGATGGCCTGCCCCAGCGTCTGCAGGGTAGCATCCGTCAGGTCAACATCTACCAGCCCACGGATGTCGTAGGCACGGAAGATGGCCGGGTTGACGCGCTCTGCCATGGTCTGCTCCCTGCATCATGCGTGGCACGATCATCAGGCTCCTGGACCGCATATCACTACTCGCTACTGGCGGCATATGTCGCACAATTGCCTGATCGAACCATATAATCGTATAAGCGGTATAGTACAACATTGAGCACAATGGTGCAAGGTATCAGACGGGGTCCGGTATGTTTGTATGCATAGCTGTGTTGAACGAAACATGACAGGAAAAATGTTCGCGGTGGGGCAAGTTTCTGCTGGTTGATGGGGTGGCGACAGTGGGCATTCATCCCGCCTGAGCAGATTAACACGACGGGTGGGGTTGGTCTGAGTGACCAACCCCACCCGTCTTTCCTCAAGCATTAATCGTCGTCGTCATCGTTGTCGTCGTCATCGTCGCCGGATGGCGTCGGCGAAGCGGTCGGCGTAGCTTCGGGTGTCGCCGTTACCTCCGGGGTGGCGGTGGCGGTCACTTCCGGCGTTGCCGTCGCCGTTACCTCCGGGGTGGCGGTGGCGGTCATTTCCGGGGTGGCGGTGGCGGTCACTTCCGGGGTGGCCGTCGCCGTTACCTCCGGGGTGGCGGTGGCCGTTACCTCCGGCGTTGGCGTTGCCACCGGCTCGTCGATGTCGTCATCGTCACGCTCGTCCGGACCTTCGAGCCCGAACAGGATCAGCACCCGCTCACCCAGGAAGCCCAGCAGAATCTCATACTCGGTGCCCGCCAGTTCCGGGTGCAGTTCCAGCTTCGTCCGCTCGAAATACTGCACCAGTCGTCCATTCTCGTCCTGGAAGGCTGCGCCAATCGGGTAGCCAAAGGTCAGCAACCCGCCCTGGGTCAGCCAGAAGGTGCGGAATGGCGGGGCAATATAGTGTCCCGTCGGCACAAAATACCACTCCGCGTCCGGATCGTCCGCGTCCGGTGCCGGCAGCGGTGGCTCACGGTAGCCCAGTTCGACCGCCAGCAGGCCGAGCAGCACTTCAAACTCGGTTCCGGCCAGTTCCGGATGATACTCAAAGCGCATGCGCTCAAAATATTGCACCACGATGCCCGACTCCAGCACAATCGCCTCGGTCAGCGGCAGTCCGTAGATGCGTAACCCGCCGCCCCGCTCCCAGCGTCCCCGGAAGCGAATATCAATACGGTCAACCGAGAGGCGCGGGTAGCTGCCCAGCAACACCGGCACAATCTCCGCCGGCGGGATAACGGTGTCCAGCGTCAGCGCGTCCACCTCCTGCAGGCCGGCGCTATCCTCGTAGCGCAGCTTGAAGTCCAGCTTGATCTTTAGTTCTTCCTTGCCGCCTTTGAATTTGAGTTTGAACTTAAACTTAAGCTTGAGCTTACCCTCCTTGATGACAACATTGTTCTGCCCCAGGCCGATCAGGATCTGTCCATCGACAATATTGACTACATAGCCAATGCCTTCGAGGAAACTCAGGTCCGCCAGTTCAAGTTGGTCGTCCGCATCGATAACCAGGACGACATTCTCGGCCTCGCCACCGATGTTGTTGATGGTCATTTCGAAGTTGACGAAGGTGATGTTGTTGATGACCTCGATGTTGACATCGGGCTGATCGATAACGATCACGGCCGGCGGGCCATCGTCGTCATCGTCGTCATCGTCGTCATCGTCGTCATCACGCGGCACACACTCCACCCGGATCGCAACATTGTCGATGGTGTAGGCACCAGTGCGTGCTTCGGTTTCAAAGCGAAGCTGGTTGAGGCTGCGGGGCTCAAAGGCGCTGGGAATATCAATACCCGAAACCTCGATTTCACTGCCACCGCTCTCCAGTTTGAGCAGCAGCGTACCCCGGTTGAGTTGCAAACCGGCATCGAGTTCTACGCGGCTACCTGCCGTGTAGGTGATATTCAGGCTTTGCCCGTTCCGGGTCAGAACGCCGTTTGCGCCAAAGGTGAAGAGTTCAAAGAAGGTGCCGTCTTCCAGTTCCAGGCCAACCGTCGCGCCGGCAACGTCGGTCGTATCGGCGGTAAAATCGGCCTGGATGCGCAGGTCAAAGCGACGGCTATTGGCTGCGTTGGGGATACCATCAGGGTAGTTGCGGAAGCGCAGCAGGGCCGACCCGCTACCCGCGCTGCTGCCGTCAACCGCCAGCGCCTGACCTTCCACGCCCGCGCCCGTGACAATCGCAACCGGGGCGGAGGTTGCAACGACACTGCCCAGGTCAACATCCAGCTCTGTATTGACTGTCAGGACACCAACCGGAGCATCGTCAAATGATGCGGTGAAGACGCGCCGGTTCTCACAGACCGTCCGGTCATCATCATCGCCGTCATCATCATCGCTGTCATCATCATCGCCGTCATCATCATCGCCGTCGTCGTCATCGCCGTTGTCATCATCGTCATCGCCGTTGTCATCATCATCATCGCCGGCAGCCACAACCGTGACATCATCGATGGTGTATTCACCCTCGAAGGACTCGGTGCTGACCCGCAGATGATCGAGCACGGCGAAGGTTAATCCGCCCGGCAGGCTGATGCCGGTCAGGTCAACACTGCTGCCGCCACTCATCAGGGTGATATCGGCCGTGCCCTGAGCAAAATTCAGGGTGGCATCCAGGCGGACTACGCTGCCCGTCGCGTAGGCGAGGCCCACCGCGCTGCCGCCCCGCGTCAGTTGACCACCATTGCCGAAGCGGAAGAGTTCAAACGTGTCGCCGCCGCGCAGTTCGATCTGCGCGCCATTCACACTGGTGATACCGGCGGTAAAGTCGGCCTGGATACGTACTTCGCTCGCGGAAGTGGGCATGTCGGCAAAGCGGAGTTCGGCGACACCGCTACCCGTACTGCTGCCGCTCACCTCCAGCGCCCGCCCGCTGACGTTCGAACCGGTGACAATCGCCACCGGGAGCGCCGTGGCGACAACGCTGCCGACATTAACGCTCAGTGGCGTTCCGACGGTCAATAGACCGGTGGGCGTGGAGTCAAAGTTGGCGTCAAAGATCGTGACATCCGTCTCCTGGGCCGCAACCGGGCGTGGTACGCCGACGACTGCTCCCTCCAGGACGAGCAGCAGCGTAACCAGCATAGCAAGCACGCGTGCGATTCGTTGTGTCATGTTGTGCATCCTTAGCATTCCCCCTTAGAATTGTAGAGCAACCTTCTGACGACAATGCAAAAATAACGGTATGGATAAACGATAACCTTACACCGTCACCTCCTTCATATCAGTTGTACACATACTATCCAGATAACTCGCGCACAGCGGTAGATCTACGAGCAGGGTAGCCATTGCCGCGCGCAGAGCGGGTATATCCGGGCTTAACGCAACTATGTGCGATACGCTCTGTCTGTTGTATCAGAATAGGGTGCATCAATTTGAGAAATCTGCCCGGCAGGTGGGGCCACCACCCGATTGACCAGCAGTCCGACTTCCATCTCCGGCAGGATCACCTGGAGCAGCATGTCGTCGGGGCGGGGCATCACCCAGGGCAGCGCCAGCAGCGGCCGAATATCCACCACCACCAGCCGCTGTCCCTGTCGCACGACAACACCCACGATACAGGCATGGGTCAGCGGCAGCGGCGTGTAGGTTCCCAGCGGATACATCGTACGCACGCGCGTGGCCGCAATGCTATACCATTCAGATTCCAGTTGGAAAGCCACCATCGTATCGCTCGCCGGGTCAATGCCGTCAGGCGTCAGTGGCGTCAGCATTGACTGCAACTCGTTGAGAATACGCCGGGTATCGGGGTCATCCGGCAGATAGTTCTGCTCCATCACTGTTCTCTTGTTCTGGATGTCCTTGATTAACACAAGTTACGCGGTGGACATTCAAATCAGGCATTTGCCTGGATGCATGGCCCGATTCGCCTGCGGCAGGGTGGAATCTCCTGTTGGGTCTAACGACCGCGTAACTCCTGTAACTTATGCGCACGTTGAGCAGCAGGTAGGGGATAGCATACGCTACTACCAGGGTTCAGAGATAGAGGGAAGCGTAAAGATAATTATTCAGATATCCAGATATCTGAATAATCCTCAAAATAAGGTTAAATTAGGAAGAACAAAGAACAAAGAACAGAGAACAACGTGCGCCTACCGTATTACCCTTGATGAGTAAATTTGTTCTTTGTTCTTTGTCTGTTTGTTCTTTACGTCATGGGTTGGGATCGACCAGCATATAGCCGGTTCCACGGTTGTTAACGATGTAGGCTGGGGCGAGTTTTTTGCGCAGATTGGAGATATGCACGCGTAGCAGGATCTGCGCTTCGGCCTCGTCCGTCTCCAGTCCATGCGTATACCGGACGATGTCGCTGTAGGTGCGTACGCTGCCCGGCGTTTCCGCCAGACAGCACAACAGCGTATATTCAATCGGGGTGACATGCACGGGATTTTCATTCAGGGTAACGTCCTTCCGCGAAGTTCCAATTGTCAGCGCGCCGATCCGCAGCGGTGTGGGGATTTTGCGGACTGGTGGTGCATTGTCGGAAGCACCGTCCGCCGGACGTTTGATCCGCTGCGTGTCGGCCTGATAGAGCGTGGTGATCAGGCTGGCGGCTTCGCGTAACCGTTGTTCGGTCTGCTGATGCTCTACCGCGCGCGCGACACAGGCCAGCAGTTCATCATCGGTACATGGTTTCAGCAGGTAGTCGTAGGCTCCGGCGCGTAATGCAGCCTGGCAGGATTCCAGGGTTCCATGCCCGGTCAGCAGAATCACGGCGGGGCGGTAGCTCTGCATGCGCGCGGTGTGGAGTACCTCGATACCATCGACATCGCCCATGACAATATCGGTCAACACAACCATAAACGGCTCGCGCTCCAGCAGATCAAGTGCGGTTTCCCCGCCGGCAGCCTGTGTGACATGGTAGCCGCTATGCTGCAGCAGGTAGGCCAGCATGCTACGAGCTTTGGTATCATCTTCCACCAGCAGAATGCGCTGTTTCATGCGGACACCTCCGTACGCGTCGGCGCGGTGAGTGGCAGGGTGACGCTAAAAGTACTGCCGACGTCCATCCGGCTCTCCAGGGTAATTGTACCGCCATGTTGCGTGACAATCTGTGAACTGATGGTCAGGCCCAGGCCGGTGCCGCCCTCCCGCGTGGTGACAAACGGCTCAAAGATGCGCTGCTGGAGATGTGGCGCAATGCCCCGGCCCGTGTCGCTGATGCGGATAACCAGGCCATACTGCTCCGAAGTGGTCAGGCGCGTCTGTATCTGAAGTCGGCCACCGTCGGGCATGGCCTCGATTGCGTTGACCATCAGGTTGAGTAGCACCTGGATCAATTCATTGGAGCGCCCCGGTACAGCGGGCAGATCGGAAGCCAGGTCACACTCGGCTTGAATGCGTTGATCCTTGAGCCGCTTGTTAATCAACAGCAGCAACCGCTCAATCAGCGCATTGACATCCATCATACCGGAGGTTGCTGCTGCTGGTCGGTAGAAATCGAGCAACTGGCGTACAATCCCGGCCACACGCTGGATTTCCTCCTGCGCATGCGACAAAAACATACCACGTTCATCCGGGTCGGTCATCTTGCGCGCCAGTCCGAGCGCGGTCTGGAGCGATTGTAGCGGCGTATTGATCTCGTGGGCCACACTCGCCGCTAATCGTCCGTTAGCCGCAAAACGCTCGTTCTCGATAATGCGCGCCTGTAACTGAACCATATCGGTGACATCAATGATATGCACAATCAGTTGCCGGTCAGAATCGGCTGTATTTTTCAGGGCAATCGTCTCGACATCGAGAATGCGTGTCTCGCCATCGAGGTTCAGGTACCGGGTATGCCGGTAGCGTTTGCGCTCATCGGCAGGACTCAGTGCCAGGTTATTGGGAAAATCCGGAGCAAGGCGGGGATAGAGTGTGGCCCAGTTTTGCCCGACCAGCTTCTGCGGAATGCTGCCCAGCCAGGCCGCCAGCGCCCGATTGACCGCGCGCACCGTGCCGTTGCTATCGAGCAAAACCAACCCATCATCCAGGCCATCGAAGACCGCCTGGAGCAGGTTGCGGCTGTGGCTCACATGCTCATTCAGTTCTTCCAGATGGTGATAGGCGTCCACCAGGGCTAATTCAGCCTGCTTGCGCTCACTGATATCATGCACAACGATAGTTAACGCAATTGGCATTTCCTCGGCGTTAGTGATGACCGAACTGCTGACCTCAGCCGGAAAGCGGCTGCCATCGCTGCGCCGCAGGGTGTACTCGATATTCCGCAGGTTGCCCGACGCGGCAATCCGTCGGGCCTGAGCTAGAATACCTGGTGCCGGCGGGTCAAACACGATCATATCAGCGCCATTTTTACCGCAGAGGTCATCAACGGAGGCATACCCGAATAGTTGCGCCGCCTGCCCATTGCAGAAGCGGATCGTCCCATCCAGGTCGGTCAGCAGAATTGCCCCGGGCGAAGTTTCGACCAGCGTGCGGTAGCGCGCCTCGCTCTCGCTGAGTGCCTGCGCGGTATTCGTCTGAAGTGCGGCAATTTCCCGCTCAAGTTCGGCAATCCGCCGGCGCAGGGCCGCATTCTCGGTCGATAAGGTTGTGCCGGCTTCGTCTTCTATCGCCATGATGTGCGTCTGGTTTATCCTGAATGCCGTATCTGTTTCAATTCTAGCATACTAACATTACCTGATTATTTGCAAAATCAGGTATAGGAGTTACGCAGTTGACAGCAAACTGGATGTGTAACCCGGTGGAAGACCGATTCGCCTGCGGCAGCATCTGGTTTCTTCCGCCCTGCCGGAGGCAACGTGTCCTTCCGGGTCAGTGATCGCGTAAGTCCTGTCAGGTAAAGTTACATTATGGTTGCGCCCCCTCGCGCTTTGTGCTACCATCTCACTCACGGTACAGCACAAGCAAGGGCGTATGCGACCCTTCGTCGTTACCAGACCGGGCAAATTCCAATGTGTAAAGATATGCATACACCGAAGAGTGTTGCTCAATCGTCGGCGCAGGCAGATCTGATTGAAGAGTTGCATGCCATGCACCAGGCGATTGCAGCCTACATCCCCGAGCGTCTGATCCAGGCTCAGTTGCACAATCCCCATCCCGGACGTGTGCAGGGAGCCTTCTGGCATGGCAGTCTCTTGTTTGCCGATCTGCGGGGGTTTACCGCCCTCTCGGAGCAACTCAGCGTTCTGGGCAGAGAAGGGGTGGAAACCATCAGTGCCGTGATCAACCAGTTGTTTGAGGCACTGATTACGGAAGTAACGGCACACCGGGGAACCCTGCTCAAGTTTGGCGGCGACTCCCTGACGGCCTTTTTCGATGCCGATACCCTGGAACTGCTACACCCGGCGGCCGCAGTTCAGGCTGCACTGGCGATGCAGCAGCGCATGCGCGATACCTTTGCCGCTGTTGCCACCCGCGCGGGAACATTCCAACTGGCATTACGCGTCGGCGTCCACAGCGGACGCTTTTTCGTCGCCGAGGTAGGCGATGTCGATCATATTGAACTGGTTATCAGCGGCGCAGAGGTACAGCGGGTTGTGCAGGCGCAGGCCAATGCTACACCAGGGGAAGTGGTAATTTCGGATCAGACAGCGGCGCTGCTGGCACATGCCCGGCTTGAGGTGTGTGTACCCGGTTTGCAACGGGTGATCGAACTGCCCGGCGTTGTGCTGAATACCCCGGACACCGATCGACTCACCCAGGAAAGCCCTGATTATGTGCCACCGCCGGAGCTGCCGGCAACTCAGATTGCCGCGTTACGCCCCTACCTGGTACGCAATCTGCCGCTCCGCTTGCTTGATCCCAACAACGTCGCGCCAGGTGAGTTTCGTCCGGTGACGGTGCTCTTTATCAACTTCTACGATTTTAGTGCAATCCTTACCGCAGTTGCGGACGACCCGGAACTCCCGGTTGCCCTGCTCAATGCCTACATTCAGCGGGTGCAGACCCTGGTGCATCAGTATGATGGGGTGATTAACAAAGTCGATCTGGCTGCGCATGGCGAAAAGCTCATGGTGCTGTTTGGCGCGCCTGCCGCCCACGAGGATGATCCGCTGCGGGCAGTACGCTGTGCCCTGGATCTGCAAACTGCGCTGGAAGCGACCAACGCCGCGATTGCAACCCTGTTGCGCGATACCGCCGGCACGACCGAAGATGCCGATGCGCAGCCGTTTGCACTACGGCAGCGCATCGGCATGAACACGGGAACGGTGTTTGCCGGGCGGGTTGGCGGCAGCCGGCGGTACGAGTACAGCGTGATGGGGCCGGCCGTCAACCTGGCCGCCCGCCTGATGGATGCCGCCGGCGATGGCGAGATCCTGCTCTCCCCGGCCACGTGCGTGGCGGTGCTGCACCAGATCGAAATTGTTGACTGTCCACCGTTGCAACTCAAAGGCATGACCGCGCCGATTGTGCCCGGACGTGTGCTACGGGCCTGCTCGGACTGGTCGCCGCTGCGTACGATTGTGCATACGCCTACGCATGCGCTGAGTCCGGCACCGTTGATTGGTCGGGAGAGCGAACTGGCGCGCCTGCTGTCTGAGGCGGTTATGGCTCTGCGGGGGCAGGGGCGTGTGCTGGCGCTGGTGGGTGAGGCCGGGATTGGCAAAACGCGCCTGGCGGCGACGCTCCTCCAGCGTTTATTGCGTTCACGCGAAACAGATTCAGCGGATGCGGCGGTTCCGGGGTTTCAGCTCTATGCCGGGGACTGTCAGGGGTATGAGCAGCATACGCCCTACAGCGCCATCCGTGGCCCGTTGCGCCGCTTGTTTGGCCTGCCTGCCGGCGATTGGGACGATGTTGACCGGGTACAGACGCTCTGTGCGGCGCGAGTGACGCAGTATGCGCCCCAACTGGCGCGCTTCACGCCGCTGCTGGGTGACCTGTTTGGTCGCGCATTCCCCGAAACACCGCTGACGCGCTGGTTGACGACCGGCCAGCGCCATGACCGGCTGCAGCAACTGCTGGTTGCCCTCTTCCTGGGTGCGGCGGCCCGGAAACCGTTGCTCCTGCGCCTGGAAGATATTCACTGGGCCGATGCGTCCTCGCTGGAACTGCTCCACCGGCTGGCTGCGGCGATTGCACAGGTGCCGCTGCTGCTGCTGCTGACCTATCGCCCCGATCCGCCGGTCGCTGAGGTGTGGACGGAACAGACGACCACCACGCGCATGCTCCTGTCGGAACTATCGTCGCGGGATAGCGCACTGCTCCTGACCGCGCTGCTGGGCAACCAGCCCCAGGCCGAGGTTGTGGCGCTACTGGAACGCACCCAGGGTAATCCGCTTTTCATCGAAGAACTGGTGCGGGCGCTGATCGACTCCGGCGCACTTGAGCGGACGGACCAGGGTGGCCGGCACTTAACCAGCAGCTTTGACCAGGTAGTAATTCCTCAGAGCATCGAGGGGTTGCTGCTCTCCCGCCTGGATCGGCTGGATGCAGAGCAGCATGAACTCGTCCAGATTTCGTCAGTGATCGGGCGGCGCTTTGAGTATCTGCTGGTGGCCTCGACGTATGATCAGCCCGAACTGCTTGAGCAGCAGATCGGTGCATTGGTTACGGCCGATATTGTCGTTGCCGAGCAGCAGCAGGACGCAGAGAATCCCACGGATCAGATGGCGGGGGGGGTATCAACTGCGCCGGCCTATCGCTTCCGCCATAACCTGTTGCGCGATGTGGCCTACGAGAGCATTCTGTATGCGCGGCGGCGCGAGTTGCATCGGCGTGTGGCCGAGTCGCTGGAGGCGCTGCATGCTACCAACCTTGATGAGCATCTGGCGCTGCTGGCGCGGCACTACCTGCTGGCGGAAGCCTGGCTCCCGGCCTTTGATTATCATCTGGCGTCCGGGAGTCAGGCGCAACAGCGCTATGCCAATCATGCGGCCCTGGCACTGCTGCAAACCGCGATAGAGATTGTTCCGCAACTTCAGCACCTCGCGGCAATCACAGATGGAACGGAGGAGCGGCTTCAGCAGATCATTGAGGTCCACGAACGCATCGGCGATATCCATCTGCTGCTGGGTGAGTATGACGCCGCGCAGACTGCCTACCTGGAAGCGCTGCGAATCACGCGCGCGGCAGCCGCAGGCCGGGATGACATCGGGCAGCTCACTTCCCTGATTGTGCGGCTGCACCATCACATCGCCGGCGTGCAGGAGCGGCGCGCCGATTACCAGAGTGCCTTTACCTGGCTGGGTTATGCCATCGAGCAATCCACCGCCGCCCCGATGGAATTGGGGCGCTGTTTCCTGTTGGCCGCCGGGATCTATCAGCGCCAGGGGCAGTATGACCATGCGCTGGAATGGACGCAGCGCGCGCTTCAGGCGTTTGCCGGACAGGAGAGCCGCAACGATCTGGCGCATGCCTACTACTCGCTCGGCGGCACCTATGGCAAACTTGGCCGCACGCAGGATGCCGTGGTCGCTATTGAACAGAGCCTGCGATTGTATGAGGAGACAGGTAATATTGACGGGCAGGCCGACGCGCACAATAATCTGGCGAATGTGCTGGCGGTTACTGCCGGACGGTTGCAGGAGTCAACCGTTCACTGTCAGGCCGCACTCGAACTAAAAGAGGCTATCGGTGATACGCATGGACAGGCGGTTATGGCAAATAACCTGGGCGATCTCAAGCGCAAACTGGGTGCATATGACGAAGCCATGCACTACTTTGGCCTGGCGCTTGCGCAGTTCACCCGGCTTGGCTCGGATTATGGCGTTGCTGTGCTGCACATGAATATGGGCGCGACCAGTTTGCATCAGGGTGAACTGACCGCCGCGCGCCGCCATATCGAACAGAGCCGCCATCTGTTTGAACAGTTGGGCTCGGAAGAGTTTCTCCCGGAGTTGTACCAGGTCTATGCGGAACTGGCCTTGACCGAAGCGCAACTCGACACTGCGCTCCGCTGGGCAGAAGAGTCGCTAACGCTGGCCCAACGCCTGAGTGCTCGTGCCGAGGAGGGTCAGATCCGACGTGTACGCAGCCGCATCCGGCAGGCGCTTGGTCAGCCTGAGGCAGCATGCGGGGAACTGCGCCATGCGAGTACCATCTTTCGGGAGATTGACAACTATTCAGCGCTGGCGCAGTGTCTGGAAGAACTGGCCCAGATAACCGACGATCACGATGAAGCCGCTGCTGCTCGAACCGAGGCGCACTATCTGCGTAGCAGCGACCTTCCCCCGGCATAATCATCAATCCAGCACCGTCGAAGCATAACCAAACGCGCAGACAGGAGTGGAACATGGACTGTCGCTATCCGTCCTCCGGGCGTATTGTTCTGGGTGTGCTGCTCATCTTGACCACCCTGCTTATCCCGGCGGTGCCCCATCCAACCGTTCATGCCCGGCCCGATCAACGCTGTTTTCCCGAAACCGGCTTCTGTATTGCCGGCCGCATTCGCGCCTTCTGGGAACAACATGGCGGGTTGTCGGTATTTGGCCTACCGATCACACCCCAGCGGGAAGCGTTGATCGAGGGCCGCCCGCGCCAGGTGCAATGGTTTGAACGCAGCCGTATGGAACTGGCACCCGAGAACGCTCCGCCGTATGATGTCCTGCTGGGTCGCCTGGGAAGTGACGCATTACAGCAGCAGCAGCGCGACCCGCAGAGCCTGCCCCGCAGTACGCCACAGGCGGAATGCCGGTTTTTTGCGCAGACCGGGCACAATGTCTGTGGAGATATTCTGGCGGCCTGGCAGTCCAACGGCCTGGAGTTCGATGGGCAGCCGGGCAGCAGCACCGCGGAGAGCCTGGCGCTGTTCGGTCTGCCGCTCGGTCCCGCGCAGCCTGAGATGCTGCCGGATGGACAAACGCATACGGTGCAGTGGTTTGAGCGGACGCGCATTGAACTGCATCCGCAGAACGCTCCACCCTACCATGTGCAGCATGGGTTGCTGGGCCGCGAGGTCAGTGCCCTCCCGGTTACAGCCCCACCACAACCGGCACCGGAAAATCCCAGCACCACACCACCTGCCGGCCGGCAATCGGCCACCGATTTAGCACCCTTCCCGGCGCAGCCTGTAACCCGTACCGCAGCAATACCTGACGAATCCGGTCTTGCCTGGTACCGCTTTACGATTCCCAATCCCGGCACGACGGTCACGCTGCGCCTGACGGATCTTGCTGATGATCTGGATATGGTGCTGTTTAGTGATCTGAGCCGGCCACCAGAGACAGACGAGGAATTTAGCCTGGATGGAATTACCGACCTGGGGATGATTAACTCGATTGGCGAGCTTGCTGCCATCGGGATGATCAACTCCATCGGAATGATTAACTCGATTGGCATGATCAACTCTATCGGAATGATTAACTCGATAGCGGCCAGTCCCGGCACAACTGATGAGCAGATCGAGGCGTTCCTCTGGTCGCCGGGCACCTACTACCTGCTAATCTTCCCGGCGCAGGGAGCCGCAGCCGGCAGCTACACCCTGCAGGCCGGCGCCATGGTCGATCCCAACCTGGCCGTTCCACCGCCGCTGCCGCTGGCCTACACCACCCCGGCCGGTCCCGATCCCACGGTTGAGGTGCTCTACCTGGTCAACTGGGCGCGCATGGCGGCGCTCTATCCCGACCAGACCGACTGGATCGAACGCACCCGGCGCGCTGTGCAGGATCTGGCGAACAATACGCCCCGGGGTACCGTCATTGACCTGAGCGATCCGACGCTGGTGCCGGACCAGCCCGCCGTCCAGACACTCTACGCGGAGATGGATGCCAACCCGCGCAACCCCTTCTATGCTAACCGGCTGGCCGAGTCGATTCGCGGGTTGCTCTGGCAGGCGCGGGCCGATTTCTACCCGGAGGCGCGTTACCTGGTGCTGGTCGGTGGGGATGCCATCGCGCCCTTCTACCGGGTGCCGGATGAAACCACGCTGGCTAATGAACAGTCCTACACCGACACCTCGCGCACGCGCAGCGATACGCTTCCCTATGGCAGCCTCGCCGCCCGCGCTATCCAGACCGACAACTTCTATGCCGATCAGACCGGCATCGGTTGGCGGGGGCGGCAGTTGTACCTGCCCGATCCGGCAATCGGACGGTTGGTGGAAACACCGGAGGATATCACTAATTATCTCGCCGGCTACCTCTACCGTCCGCAAACCATTCCGCCGGCGGACAGTCCTACTACCGGCTTTGTGAGCGGCTACGACTTCCTGATTGACCAGGCCGATGCGGTTTCTACACTGCTGAACCGCTTCGGGGTGGATACTTCCGGGCTGATTGGCAACACCTGGAATGCCGACGACCTGAGCGTGGCCTGGCTGGGTGGGACGGTTGACGGTAACCCGGCGACCAATCCGCCACTGGCTTACCACTCGCTCAACGGGCATTTTGAGCACTGGCGCACTATTGCCGCCGATCAGACAACCTATCTTACGGCGGATGCAATCTACGCTGAGCCGCGCGCAGTTGACTCCTACGGCCTGTTTGATCATGCACTGCTCTACTCCGTCGGCTGCCACTCCGGGTTTGCCCTCGATGACCGGGCGGTCGCCGATGCTGCCTTTGCGATAGACTGGCCGCAGGCGATTCTGCGGCAGTCGGGGAACTGGATTGGCAACACCGGCTATGGTTATGGCGACAGCGATCTGATCGGCTACTCGGAGCGCCTGATGCTCTACTACACCGAGGAACTGGGGCGCGACCAGCGTGACGCAGCGGGACAGTATGTCGGCATGCCGATTGGCACCGCGCTGGCGCAGGCGAAACAGCGCTACCTGCGCGAGTCGGGCATCGGCGCGTTTGGCCTGTATGACGAGAAGGCACTGCTGGTGGCAACACTCTACGGTCTGCCTTTCGTGCGGGCCACCGTTCCTAACCCGACGGCCCAACCATTCACACCGGCCACCTTCGGTATCCGCGCACATCAGCCGACCCCGAATGGTCTGTACACCGACACCCTCACCCTGCGCGTTGGCTACACCCTGACCGATCTGGGCACCCGGGGGCAGATTGCCCGCCTCACCAGTGCCGATATTGTGGATGGACCGCAGGGCGGCAGCAGCGTAACGCTTCCCGATCAGCGCGCCCGCAGCGGACGCCCGACCTTCCCCAGTTTTGCCCTGCCGCTTGACCTGGGCAGTCGGCAGATCCGGGGCGTCAGCCTGCGCGGTGCCACGAGCGATCAGATCAGTGAGTTTAATCCGACCATCACGCGCCTGGTGACCGACCATGTCTACCTGGAACAGGAGCCACCGATTGATCTGGGCGCGGCCTGGTATCCCGGCGATATTGCGGCCTTCAGTCGCTTTAGCGCGTCGGGTGGCGGCAGTCGCAGTAACCTGCTGGTCACGCCGTTTCAGTATCGCGGCAACCAGGATCGGGGTGACCTGCGCATCTTCCGCCAGATGACGATTGATGTCTACAGCATCGATCCGGCACAGGCTCCCGCGCCCCTGCGTGAAGATACGCTGGCTCCCTACATTCGCTCCGTGCAACAGAGCCGCGCGCCGGGTAGCGGGGTGCAGGTGGTGGTTGCGGCCAGGGATAACCTCGGCGTCGTACGGGTTGATCTGCTGGCGGAACAGAATGGCAGGTGGCGTAGCAGCGAGTTGCGTCCGGTGGGCAGTGACCGCTGGACCGGCATTGTACCGGGGACGGAGTTCATTGTGAGCGCCCGGGACGAGGCGGGCAATGTCGGCATCTACACCGGCAAAGGTCAGTGGACCGCGCCGCTCGTGGATAGCCTGCCGCTGCCGCTGCCCTACACCGGGGAGAACCACAACCTGGTGGAACCATAGTCGCGCGTTTGTGTTTTTCCGGATGGTGCGGTATAATACCTGTCGAAAAGAACATATGTTCTTAATTGCCGGAAGTTATGTGGTCACTGAACCGGAAGGGAATTTCGCCTCCGGCCGGGTGGAGGATTCCCATCTTTTTCACAAAATATTTGCATAAAGTACAAATGTTTTGTGAAAAAGACAAAACAAATACCACCCTGCTGCAGGCGAAGACTGCCTCCAGGGGAAGTGCATATCTAATTTGCACCCCCACCGTGTAAAGTGATACGCGTTACGCGGTGGGGCCGGAACCGGCCCGGTGCCGGAACCGGAAACCAGAATCGCCTGCGGCAGCATGGTGCATTTTGTAACTTCTTGCTGAAAATTTTGCACTCTGTGCAAAATTTTCAGCAAGAAGATGTCCGATACCGCCCTGCCGGAGGCAAATCGGGCCGTTCTTCCCGGCGAACACCTGGTTTGGAACCGACTGCGTAACTCGTGTATATGACACGAGTTACGCGGTTG
>DAOTUI010000097.1:0-18110 GCA_034437035.1 Chloroflexaceae bacterium | reverse complement strand
GGGCAGCGGTGGGCTCAGCCGGGGCAGCGGTGGGCTCCGCCGGGGCAGCGGTGGGCTCCGCCGGGGCAGCGGTGGGCTCCGCCGGGGCAGCGGTGGGCTCCGCCGGGGCAGCGGTGGCTTCCGGTGCGGCGGTGGCTTCCGGCGCTGCCGTGCCCTCCGGTGCGGCGGTGGCTTCCGGTGCGGCGGTGCCTTCGGCTGCGGGGCTGCCCTCCGGTGCGGCGGTGCCTTCCGG
Source organism: Chloroflexaceae bacterium (assembly GCA_034437035.1). Lineage (GTDB taxonomy): Bacteria > Chloroflexota > Chloroflexia > Chloroflexales > Chloroflexaceae > CAKZQX01. The sequence goes on along the minus strand of DAOTUI010000097.1, from coordinate 17,878 downwards.
TGCGGCCGCAGCAACCGTTACGTTAGCGGTGCCGGTGCAGCCACTGATGCAGGTAATCTCATAGGTACCCGGCTCGGCGTAGTTGACCGATACTCGCTGGCGGGCGACAAGTTCGGTTCCTTCCTGCGTAGATACACGGGGCAGATTGACGGTTAAGGTTGAGCCGCCACCGACGGCAACCTGCAGTTCCGCATCAGAACTGCTCTGGTTGACAAAGATCAGATCCAGCGCCTGACCGGGCGCGACCTGAACACCCTCACCACTCAGTGTCCCTTCTGTGTCGATCACAATTTCCGCCGCCTGCGGTGGGGCCGGTGTTGTTGTTGGCGTAATGACGGCGGCCCCCTGCGGCGTTAACGCACGACTGCGCCCAACGCCGACCGGCTCACCACATGCCGCGAGCAGTGCGACGAGCATCAATACGGTGAAAAACGCCCCACGTCCGATAACCCAACCTGTTCTGTGCATAACATTGTCCTCTCTACCATCGTTCACACGAAAATCCACTAACAACCAATACAGAGAAGCGTCACCACACCAGTAATGATGAGTACGCGACGCTCCAATGTGCCGTAGAGATACCCCCGCCTGATCTGTCCGATACCTCAGACATGAATGTATTGCAGCGGAGCAGCAGTGGAACCGTCGTCCTGGTCGTCTTACTCGAGCGTGTCCATCTGCTCGATCACAGCAATGGTTTAGGTTGCAGTCGTTGTATGTGAATGAAATAAGTTTGACTTATATTCAAATTTTACCAGAGATCAAAAAGGAGGTCAAGCCTCAAGTTTGCGAGTTTGCCGGAAGGCGCTCCAATCAGTTATCGTATCCGACCACTGTGAGGCGATTTTCATTAGAAGCAAAATCGCTTCAGGTGATGCTTCGTCCGCACCGTGTATCGCCGATAAAACTGACAGGGACGTCGGTTTTCCCGACGGTCTACTATACATAACTGTGGTACGCTGTTCACAGGCAGGGAAGGGACGAGGAAATGGCAAGTGAAAACAGAGATTCGTAGAACCAGTTCAGGAGGGAAATATGCGCCGCGATAGTTCAAAACTCATAGTGCTTCATCTGCGTGTGTGGCTACTTATCGGCATCCTGGTCGGCGTGAGTGGTCTCGCTGCATGCGGGCAGACGGCGACCATAGGACCGGCGGAAACCGCCCCAGATGCGGAGGTGCTGGTCATCGATGCGCCGTATCGTCCGGATGTGGACATTCCTCCGCAAGTTACCGATCCGGCCGGGCGAGTGTCACTGGCGCCGCTGCTGGAGGAGGCACCCACCGCCGATGGCGCGATTTCTAAAGATGACCTGGAAGAAATCTACCTGCGGGTGACGGTGCCGCCGCTGCCATTTAACATCCAGACCATCACGGACACCCAGGGACTCAGTGATAGCTATATTGACCAGATGTCATTTGTGCTGGTCGGGCCGGCGTCATCTGCCGGGATAGCATTTGACTTTCCTGAGACACTAAGCGTTGATGCATTTCATGATGAAACGGTTATCCATGGGTTGTTAGAGGGGGTGATTGCCTTTGAAGACGGTTCGACGGCGGATATTCTGATGACGCTGGCGATCATACCGGAGCGGGAGCGCGGGCGCTTTAATCTTAACATCTCTTCCCACAATAATACTCCACGGGTAATGTTGCCATTTGGAGAGTTAGAATTTACCCCGGAACTTAGTGAACTGGTGAGGAATTAAACGATGCGCAGTACCGCTGGTTTGCTACTGCTGGTGTGTATGTCCGTTCTCCTCGGAAGTTCCACGCCCACATCAGGAGCATCCCGGCTTCAGAATGGGTGTGGCTCTGAACTTAATGAAAATTGTCTGGATCTGGAAGGTGTTGCAAGCGCAGTGTTGGATATTGATCCACCGGACATAGACCCCGAAGCTGTTGTCATCAGTGTTGCCTCTTTCTGGCGGGAGTCTGATCGCACTGGCGGCGTGCGCATTCGTGCATGGAGTCGGCAGGAGCTTATAGAAGAAACCACTCCTACCCTTGATGTAGAAGTCGACAGATTTGATTTTCGGATACGTCCTGCGTCATTCGCCGGGATTCGTGCGGAATTCTTTGATATCGTATTCACCCAGCCGGAGGACTCTGCGGGTTCATCCAGTGTTCTAGAACCGGTGGTTTATGATCTCATAAGCGTTTTCGGCATCCCAACCAGCACGATTGAAGCGGCTGTAAATGATCTTACATCGGGAGTGATAGATGTCGATGGCGTGAGCGGGAGCGGTAATGCAGCAACAACCGAAATTGGAGCAGGAACAGCTTTTGACACCGTCGATCTATCAGCGTCCATTCCTGTGAGTCGATCTGTAGATCAACAGGTAAGTGGAGAGACATCGGGTTTGCAGGTTTACTATGAGTATGAGTTAAGAGGTGCCATGGCGACCGACAAATTCCCTGTAGAAGTATCTGCGAGGATTCTCTATGGTGTATCTCGCAGAGGTGACTTTGGGATTTTTCTTCCTGTAGTGACTGACTACGCCACTGTTACATATCTGACCACCGGGGAATGGCAAATGGTCTATTTACCAATAGCCTGGTAATTCACATCAAGCCGGCATCTGCTTCGACCATCTCTCTCAGGCAGACATCTCGAACTGGTCATAACCCGACGCGGAGCACTGCACCGGCATACCCCATGAGCACTCCACGCCGTCCGCTGTTCCGGCGGCCTACTCCAGCGACTGAAGATAAGCCACCAGCGCGTCAATCTCCTGCTCCGACAGGATCTCGCCGTAGTTCTGGGGCTTGAGCGCCGAGGCGTCTTCAAACCCCTCGATCACGATTGAACCCGGGTCCACAATTGATGCGCGCAAATACGCTTCGGCGGTCAGGCCGGGCTCTTGCGTGGCGGCGCGCATCGAAATCCCCGCCAGGTTCGGCCCAACCAGATCTCCTGCCGCCGGATCGACCGAGTGGCAGGTGATGCAGCCGGCGACGGCATTCTCGCCTTCGCCCAGTATCGGCTGCGCAAACAGGGTTTCCCCCGCCGCGACATTGCTCACCCCCTGCTCGCCCCCGGCCCCGCCGGATGTATCCGCGCCGCCCTCGTTCCCACCGTTCCCGCCGCCGCATGCTCCCAGCACAATCAGCAGCAGCAACCCGACCCACACCCTTCCGACTCTGCCTGTTCCGATCAACGCCTGGTTGTGCATACTCATTTCTCCTATGCTCAGGTCATACCATCCTGGACAGCGAACAATGTTGGACTATCCAGTCACGGGTGCCGGCACCCGCGATTGTTGATGTTGGTGATACTGGCGGCGGCGACGCTGGAGATCTGGTGTCATTGTTTAAGGTTCAATCGTGGCGATGATGGTGGAATTGTGAAATTTCTCTCAGATGCATCGACCTGATTGTAGCAGAGGGTAGTAGGTGGATCAAGGGGGAGTTTCCCGAACACAGGTTTAAAAATAGCAACTGTTTTCCAAACAACGGAAGAATGCGGCTTTCTGGTAGTATACTGGTCGTAGCATGATGCGTGCTGCTTTCTACCTGGCTCCCTGTTACTACCATTCGGGGTATGAATTGAGGCTTATGACAACCGACGATCAGGCGATCATGATCCAGTCCGCGAATCCGGCAGATGACTGGGCCGTACGTCAGCTTTTCTATGATCTGCATACCTTCAACGCCGAACTTGATCCCCGTTTTGCGTTAGCCGATGGCTGGGAACGTGTCCTGAGTGAACATCTCGGCCATGTGCGCACAACCGGCCATGGTCTGACGCTGCTGGCATGGCAGGAGGCCGTGCCGGTGGGCCTCTTGATGATGGGGGTGCATACCGACTCGCCGCTCTTTCGCCATCGCCACTGGGCCGAACTCCTGGCAATTTATGTGGTACCCTCTATGCGGGGCAATCCCCTGGGGGAGCGACTGGTTGCGCTGGGCGCGGCCTGGGCGCACGAGAACGGCTACGAGCGGGTGCAGCTCTACGTTACGGCGGCAAACGCGGCGGCGAAGCAGTTTTACACTCGCGCCGGCTTTTACCCGGTACAGGAGATCTGGCGGCGCGAACTAGGCCCGGCTACGGTGCCCCCGCCCGATGATCCGATCTGGGAAACCATTTATGCGCTCGATCACGATCTGCTAACGACCAGTTCGCACCATCTTCTGGTCGATGATGAGCCGGACGAGCGGCAGCATAGGCCGCCCCTGTCGCCGGATCACCGCCCGGGCGCCGGCGATAACGTCGGCCCGTCAGATGAGTGATATAGCAATCCTAAATTGGTTGTGAACTGGTTCTTCGGGAATTCGTTGTCAACCGCCTGAAGGCGGCACTACGACAAATTTAGGGTTGCTATATGTGCAGAATGGGAGAATGCCTCAGCGGGACGCGCGCCGGCTAGATATCCGTCGGCACGGACAGTCTGTGGATTGTCCGTGCCGGCGGTGCGCGGTTATGTTCCAACTGTGCGAACAGTTCCACCGGCCAGGTCACACCAGCGCTCGCGCATATCGATCTCCTCGCGCATATCGCGCCAGGCACGCAACCCCAGCACACTCGCCAGTTCCGCCAGCGTGCTCTGGGCCGTGTAAACATCACGCCCCGCAGATGCCGCCGTCAGAATTATCTGCGCCATCTCGTGCAGAATATCCAGGGCCAGCGGCGTGTTCAGGTTATCGCCGAGGGCTACATCAAAAGCCTGTCGGGCGCAGGTCAGATCCAGCGCCGTGTCATGCTCCCCGGTCACATCCAGAGCATTGTGCAGGGTGGCAACCCGCTGACGCAGCATGCCCACGCGCTCCCGCTCATAAGTGAATTCCTGGCGGTATGGCACACTGAGCAGATACCAGCGGAGCGTATCCGCGTCATGCTCACGCAGTGCATCACGGATAAAGACCAGATTGCCGCGCGACTTACTCATCTTGTGCCCATCGAGATAAACCATACCGGTGTGCAGCCAGACGTTGACGAAAAGCCGTACGCCGGTCACCGGCTCAACCTGGGCAATTTCACCGACATGATGCGGGAAAATCAGATCTGAACCACCGCCATGAATATCGATCTGCTTGCCAAGGTAGTGCGTGGTCATTGCGGCACACTGAATATGCCAGCCGGGGCGGCCTGGCCCCCAGGGGCTGGGCCAGGTAGGATCACCCGGATTGCCCTGCTGCCAGAGCAGAAAATCGAGCGGATCGTGCTTGAGCGGATCATGCGGGTTGTTGCCACGCCGGTTGGCAGTCGTCAGCATCTCATTGTAGCTCATCCGCGCCATCGCGCCAAAATTGGGATCGGTCGCCACCCGGAATTAGACATTGCTGCCACGGACATAACCATATCCCAACTCAATCAACTGCTCAACGATAGCGATCATGTAGTCGATCTCGCCGCCGGCTTTGGGCAGGTAGGTCGGTGGCAGAATATTCAGCGCGGCCGAGTCGCGTACATACTGCTCCAACTGGCGCTGTGCCAGGTCAGCCCAGTGCTCACCATCACGCGCTGCCCGTTCGAGGAGCGGGTCGTCTACATCGGTGACATTCCGGCAGTAGTGGACGGTTGCGCCACGCCGGCGCAGGTAGCACAGCAGTACATCAAACACCAGGTAGGTGCGGGCATGCCCCATGTGGGTGGTATCATAGGGCGTAACCCCACAAACATAGAGTTTGACCGGGCGATCCGCCGGAATAACAAAGGCATCTTTGCGGGCCGTGCGCGAGTTATAGAGTAGCATATCCCCTCCTTGCTCGTGACGTGGGCTTGCTGTAATCCACAGTGGTCTTTAAGGATTTTTAAGAAATAGATAAAGTGCGTATTTCCTTGTCGTTATATAAACGGTAAAAACAAAAAATCTTGCATGTATCTTGAACATGCATCTTGAAGTTGTATGCAAACTGGGGCGAAGAGAGCCAACCAAAAACCGGCATACTCCCCGATCATGCCGGGGAAGTACGCCGGAACACTTAAAAATACTGTGTTTTATACCGCCGCGTCCGTTGCCGCAAACCGCATGATACTCTGAGGCCGGGGAACGCCGGTTTGCTGCTGTGCGGCTAACGGACTGACGAGATGTTACTGCACCATTGCCTCCGGAATGGCGACACGGACAACGCCGCGAAAATCGCCTTCTTCAAAGCCAACTGCACGATCATTCGGGTAGCGCTCATTCAATGTCTGCTGCAGTTCGGGTGAGAACTGCGCCGGATCGCCATGGCAATTCAAACAGGCCTCACCGACGACAAGCGGCTTATAGTAGCGATACTCATTCGATCGGATCTGCTGAACATAATACTGCGGCAGGTTGCCCTGCTCCTCCAGGGTATTCTGGAAGTAGCGCAGTGCGGCGGCTTCGTAGGTATCCGGGGCGTTCAGCGGGTTACGGAACTTGAACGATGTGCGTTTGATATTAACCCCACGGAGCTGCTCGTTCACCTCCTCCGTGAGTGGCTGCGCGCGCACGGAACAGAAATCCAGTGCATAGACCGGCCCACTCTCCTGCATCGCGGCCTGGACCCGGGGCATCAAGTTGCGAATAAGGGTCGCCGCCGCCGCCTCGCCAACTCTCCGGACCTGCTGTTCATCCTCTGCCGGTCCACTGGCGGGACGAGCAGTGGAACATGCCGCCCCCACCAGTACCACCAAGAAAGCCATACATACGAGCGGAACATACCTGCGCATTCAATCCTCCTTGCTGCTTCTCTTTCTCTGCATAACGTACCGGGATAGGAGCACCCGGATGGCTATACCGGCCCTGTTTCCTCAGAGTTCATGAATCAGTATACCACGTAAAGGAAGTTGCATGCAGCAGGCCGGCCTCATACCAATCTGACTTCCAAACGGCAACAATCAGACCAACCACGAAGCACACGAAGAACCACGAAGGAACACGAATGGCTGCATCGTGGGTGCGAGCGCGTGGATAGGTCAGGTGTACTGCGGCACGCGCTGCGTGACCTTCGTGGTTTTCTTGCACGTTTGGCGGCAAATTGGTATCAGCCCGCGTCCGGCACTTCAACCGCGTTGGCGGCGATGATGTGGCTGTACCAGCGTGCGCTGTCTTTGGGAATGCGTTGTTGCGTTGCATAGTCCACCCAGACAATGCCGAAATGCTGAGTGTAGCCCCGATCCCACTCGAAGTTGTCGAGCAGGGACCAGACGAAGTAGCCCGCCAGTGGCACGCCTGCCGTAATCGCCCGTTGCGTAGCGACAACGTGATCCTGCAGATAACGCTGCCGCCGCTGGTCGCGTATGCGTCCCTCAGCATCCGGTTGGTCGTCAAAACTAACACCATTCTCGGTGACATAGATCTTATCGGGGCGATACGCAAAATGTAGGCGGGCCAGCAGTTCATACAGTCCTTCGGGATAGATCTCCCAGCCCATATCGGTCTGCTCCGTAGCGGGTGCAGGGAAGACCGTACGCGGCTGGTTCTCGTTCTCGGGGATTGTGGTGCTGCGTACAACCTCGCGGGTGTAGTAGTTCACCCCCAGGAAGTCAGTGGGTGTGGCGATGGCTTCCATGTCACTCGTTTGCACAAAATCCAGGCCATGCGCCGGAAGATGACCGGCGGCAACATAGTCCGCCACAATATCCGCCGGGTAGTGCCGCCCGTAGAGCGGATCGATAAACCAGCGATTAAACGCGCCGTCAAAGTGCCGGTAGGCCGCAAAATCGGCGGGGCTGGGTGAGGCGGGCACCGCCGGGGTGAAGTTGAGCGTTATCCCAACTTCGGACGCCGGACTGTTCTGGCGTAGCACCGGCACGGCCCAACCATGCGACAGTAGCAGATGATGGCCGGCGGCCAGCGCTGCATACCAGTCCTGAATGCCGGGGGCATGGCGGCCTGTCTGATAACCAAGCATGCCGGCGCACCAGGGCTCATTGTGGGTAATCCAGTGCTTCACCCGGTCGCCCAGGTGGCGGCTGACGACATCGGCATACTCAACAAACGCCTGCGCCGTGGAACGCTCCGGCCAGCCGCCCCGATCCTGGAGCGCCTGGGGCAGATCCCAGTGGTAGAGCGTCACAAAGGGCGCAATGCCCTGCTCCAGCAGCGTATCGACCAGACGGCTGTAGAAGTCCAGACCCGCCTGATTGACCTGACCCCATCCCTGCGGCAGAATACGCGGCCAGGCAATCGAGAAGCGATATGCATGCAATCCCAACTCCTTCATCAACGCAATATCTTCGCGCCGGCGGTGGTAGTGATCGCATGCCTCGTCTCCTGTGCTGCCGTCTTCGATCATGCCCGGCGTGTGGGTAAAGCGGTCCCAGATCGACTCACCTTTGCCGTCAGCCTGGGCTGCGCCTTCAATCTGATATGCAGAAGTCGCTGCTCCCCAGATAAAACCAGCAGGAAAATGTAGTTGTGCCATAAATATCTCTTCTCCTTAACCTCTGTTCTGTTCCCGAATCCTGGTTTTGGAACAGATTTTCCGCTCTATTTAATGAAGTTCGAAAAAATATGGTCCGGATACGCGACGCACGGAGTCCCGGCTAATGGGTTTTGTGCAAATACCCCGGATATACCATCCTGGAATCCCGGCTTTAGCCGGTTGGATGCCGGCCGGGATAGTGGCATACTGCCGGGAAAGCCTGGTCCGGCTGATGAAGTTTTAGAAAATAATCTGGATATCGAGTGTGGCAGAAGAACGGTGCATAGAATGCACCCTACTGCTGGCTGTTTCGGCTGAAGCCGGGACTCCAGATCTAATGATGTCCAGATTAAAAATTCACCGTTCATGCGCCAGGACTCCAGATCAGTGATGTCCGGATTACCATTTCAAAGTTCATTAGCAGCAGGAGCGCTCCCGCTGCTGGTATGACCCTACTACCTGCCAGGCGCGATGTCAAGCCGGGGTTTACACTCACTATCCCAAACTTATCCCAACTTATCCCAACTTATCCCACATCATCTGGGATACTGATCGAGTCGAACGCGTGTTGGGATGCCGGCGAGTGTCAAGAATATTCTGCGCCTGATGTGAAGAGTTTACCGTACAAATGTTCGGTTTATGCAGTCATGCCGGAGTGTGTTAGAATATTTAGTGGTTCAATCACCGCATTTACACAGCAGGTAGCCGGACCCGACGTTTGATCAAACGAAAGACCGTTGTTGCCGGCGGCAGCGAAGACTCTCTTCTTTTTCAGCAATATGGTGCGCAAGGCCCAACATGTTGCTGTCGCATCGGAAATCGTGTCATTTACACGAGTTACGCGGTGGGCGTTCAAATCGGATATGTACGCCCACAACGGCCGTCTTCGCCTGCGGCAGCATGGTACGTGATCGATCTTGTTCACAAAACATTTGCACGTTGTGCAAATGTTTTGTGAACAAGATTGAAATCTTCCGCCCTGCCGGAGGCGAAATTGCCTGTCGGGTCAGGAACCACGTAACTCCTGTCATTTACAGGAGTTACGCGGTCGGTTCCAAACCAGGCGTCTGCCTGGACACATGGCCCAATTCGCCTGCGGCAGCGTGGAATGGGACAGTCTTTTTCAGGAAATGTGGCACAATGTGCCATATTTCCTGAAAAAGATAAAAAAGTACCACGCTGCCGCAGGCAAAATCTGCTGTTATCGGGAACAAATGGCCCGTTTGAACGCGCACTGCGTAAATCGTGTCATTTATTGGTAATCGAGAAATAGTTAGTCAGCGCGGCGGAGCCAGGTACCCCCCATGCGGGCGGCCCGGTTCCGCCGGCTGGGGGAAGGCGATGACAAACCGCACCATCTATCTTGACCACGCCGCAACAACGGCGCTTGACCCACGTGTACTGGAGGCGATGCTGCCCTATTTCACGCAGCAACCCGGGAATCCCTCGAGTATCCATCATCCTGGCCGCACCGCATTGCAGGCGCTTGACGATGCGCGTGAGATCGTCGCGCTGGCGCTTGGGGCCAAACTGCGCGAGGTCATCTTTACCGGCGGTGGTTCGGAGGCGAATAATCTGGCAATTAAAGGCGTGGCGCTGGCGCAACAGCAGCACGGCCGGGGCAACCACATTATCACCAGCGCAATTGAACATCATGCAGTGCTGCATGCCGTGGAATATTTAGCGCAGTTCGGGTTTACGGCAACCATCTTGCCGGTGGATGCGCGCGGATTCGTGCAGCCTGATGATCTGCGGGTGGCCCTGCGTGCCGATACGGTCCTGGTGTCGCTCATGTATGCCAACAACGAGATCGGGGTTATCCAGCCGGTTGCCGAGTTGGGTGCTATTTGCCGCGAACATGGCGTGCCGTTCCATACCGATGCAGTGCAGGCTCTGGGCTCGCTGCCGGTCAATGTGCAGGACTTGAATGTCGATCTGCTCTCGTTGACTGCGCACAAGTTTTATGGCCCCAAAGGTGTTGGGGCGCTCTATGTTCGGCGGGATACGCCTCTGCTGCCGCAACTCAACGGCGGTGGGCAGGAACGCCGGCGGCGCGCCGGTACGGAGAATGTCCCCGGCATTGTTGGTCTGGCGGCAGCTCTGAGCCTGGCAGAGGAGCAGCGCGATTGGTACGCGAACCACTGTACCGGACTGCGGGACCGCCTGATCGATGGTATCCTGGAGTGCATTCCCGGTACGCGGCTCAATGGAGATCGGGCGCAGCGTCTTCCCAATAATGCCAACCTGGCCTTTGACTATATCGAGGGCGAGAGCATGCTGCTGCTGCTTGACCAGCAAGGGATCTGTGCCAGCAGCGGCAGTGCCTGCACCAGTGGCTCCCTCGATCCGTCGCATGTGCTGACCGCGCTGGGGCTTACGCCGGAGCAGGCCGTCAGTTCGGTTCGCTTCACAGTCGGCAAAGAGGTAACCCACGCCGATGTTGACCGGGTGCTGGAGCTGTTGCCCGGAATGGTGGCCCGGCTTCGCGCCGTTTCCCCACTCTACCAGGAACATGCCGCTACGTTGAGTGCAGTAGAGACCTGATGACCAGTGCAGATTGCGGGATCACATGCGGCGGAACTGGGGCAACCCCGGTCCCGCCGCATGTATACAACGCTGAAAGGGGTTTATAGCTACCGATGAAGGGCCTCAGCTACCTCGTGTTCTACCTCGTCCAGGTTCTCTTGCAACCCGGCGCGCAGTTTGGTGAGCAAACCCTGCAGTTGTTGCTGCTCGTTGAGTGACAACACACTCATGCGCCGCTCAATGGCATCATTGTGAGCCGTCAGCGCTTCCATCCGTATGCCGGCACCGCGTGTCGTCAGGAGTAGCCGCTGCGCGCGGCGATCATCGGGGTCAGGCGTGCGCAACACCAGTCCTTCACGTTCAAGCCGGTCAACAATTCGGGTGATTGTACTTTTCACACACAGCAGTTTGGCCCCGACATCCGTCAGCCGCTGGCCCTGTTCCATGTCAAGTTGCTGCAAAACTGAAAACTCCAGCGGACTCAGGTTCAACGGCGCAAGCACACGCCGGTCACCGTCGTCCATTAACACATAGATGTCGTGCATAAGCCGATGCTGCTGTTTCGCCAGTAAGAGTAGGTCTGTTGTCATTAAATGCAACCTTCGTTCCTCGGAACTGTTCCCTATCGAATTATAGAGACATAAATCGATGCCGTCAAGTCAGGTTCTTTTGTATAAAATGCAAAAAACCAGTCCGATAGTGTTACAAAAAGCACAAAGTTGAAGATACATCAGACAACGCGAAGCGTCAAATGGGGCACATGGGCAGCACATTATGTGCAACTGGGTGAAGGTCTATCCGGCGTATGGCCGGAGGCAGAACAGATGATAATTTGTACATCATGTATCTGCCGGCTGGGAAGAGTGCCGGGATCACCGGGCCGATGTCGCAGTTTGGCATCCCGCTTGCCTTTATGCAGTAATCACCTGGGCCTGACCGGCAGTCGCCTCGGCCAGGGCGGCCAGGCAGGCATCAAACTGAAAGACGGGGAGGATTACCGTCAGGGTGACGTCGCCGGCAAAGGCTTCGTCGGCAATTGTAGCAGCATAACTCTCCAGTACATGCCGGACGGGGGTATAATTGCCATAGTTCACCCGAACCAGCAGAGTTCGCTGCTCAACTCGCTCGGTATGTGGCAACACCTCCAGCACCGCACGGGTGGCATCGCTGTAGGCCCGCACCAGGCCCCCGGTTCCCAGCAGGGTGCCACCGAAATAGCGGGTAACAACCACTGTAACATCTCCCAGGCCGCTGCCCCGCAGAACCGCCAGCATTGGGCGTCCGGCGGTACCGGACGGCTCACCCGCATCGCTCATCCCGGCAACGACGCTTGCGCCATGCCCGACCAGGTAGGCATATGCGTGATGCGTGGCATCAGGAAAAACGGCGCGTACCTGGGCAATAAAATCCTTCGCCGCCTCAACGGAGGGAGTATGGGCCGCACTGCCAATAAAGCGCGAGTTTACCACCTGGATCTCAACCCGCATCGCCGCAGCAGGAATAGGATAGCGCTCAGTCGTTGTCATCGGCCTCTCCCTGACTACTATCCGCAGTATAGAGTAGTTGTGATCGTTCGACGGGTGGTAGCGTATCCCAGGAGCGCGCAAGCCAGCTTACTCCATCGAGAAATGCCTCGGCCTGGTCGGTATCCGGGTAGACCTGGTGCAGCAATTCCCAGAACGCCGGGCTATGGTTGGGATGGATAGCATGCGCCAGTTCATGCGCGACCACCGCTTCCAGCACCCAGCGCGGCATCAACTGCAACACCGCATTCAGCCGGATGGTGCGGGTGCGGGTGCTGTAACTTCCCCAGCAGGCTTTCTGCGTTGTCGTAAACTGAACGACCGCCACGTCGAGTGGTTGCGGAAACCGACGGGCCACCCGTTGCGCCAGTGCCAGCGCGTCTGTGGTATCGTTCACCTGGCGCGCGCGCCGACGCCGCAGCAGTCGTCGTGCCAGGTCTGGAAGCGCACTGTCGATAACCGCGCGCGATGCCTGGAGGGGCACACTGACACGGAGCACACTGTCACGCAAACGGGCATTAATATTTTTGACCGATTTACGCTCAATGCACAGGGTGAGCGTAATACCGTCAACCGTTATTGAGGAGGGAAACTCGTTCCGCATATGCAGAAGCATAGCATAGTGCGAAGGTCAATGCAAGCGTTTTGCCGCCGCACGGTGAAAGATGTAATGTTAGCATCAGCCCCTGTCACCGGAGTAGGTTGGGCAGTGATCGGGCTGTGGTATAATGCGCTGCGAGAGATGTGGAGATCGGTGATTCTGGTCATCGGAACGCATGTTATGTTGCTTCGGAGAGACTACGCGGGAGCGCGCATGCCGGCATCTGCCGGGAAGTGCCACCGTTCAATCGAGCTATGTATCCGCTCCATCCATTCACCGTCCATTTCCCAATTGCCCTGTTGCTGGCGAATGGACTGCTCACGCTCCTCTATCTCCGGCGCGGCGATCAGGCGTTGGAAACCAGCGCTTACCACTGTCTGGTGTTAGGGTGGTTGGGCGCGCTCCTGGCAACATTTACGGGGGCCATCGATGCCCTGCGCCGGCTTACCGGGCCGGATGCTCCGCGCGATAATCTGCTACTGACCTGGGTGAACGCGCATGCTGCTGTGGGGATTATGCTGGTTATCGTGTATGGCTATGCGCTTCAGCATCGTCGTCGCCACCCGACGATTCTCGCCGATCCGCACAAACGGAGGGGCTATCTCCGGTTGCTGCTGCTTGGTGCGATTCTGGTGATTCTTGACGGCTGGTTAGGGGGATATCTGGTCTACACGCTCCGGTTGGGCGTGGGCAGGTAAGGCGTAACTCATAAGATAGAGTCTATGCACAATAAGCGGATGTGGCTTCCCAATGGGCTAAAAAGACAACCTTACCTGGTGGTGTTTAGCGCATTCTGATGCGGTTTCGTGCTTATTGTGCATAAGCTCTGATGTTCTGCTTACCGGAGGCTACGGGAGCGCATGGGTTATGCATGAGAACTGGAGGATTGCGATGCCTGGTAAGATAATCTATTTTGTCTCGCAGATATTGATTTATGCTATGCGGAAGATTGGCTGGTGGCGCTGGCAGGTTGAAGGTCTGGAGCATTTGCCGCCGCGTGAGCAGACTGGTATGATCCTGGTGATGAACCATATCCACTGGATTGATATCCCGGTTGTTGGTGCGCTCCTGCCGTTCGCCTACCGCCTCTCATGGTTAGGCAAAGCCGAGCTCTTCGAAAAGTCGACGTGGAGATGGTTTTTTCGCACCATGCAGGTTATTCCAATTAAGCGCGGTCGGGGCGATCTGGCTGCGCTGGAGACGGCGACCGAGGCATTACGCGCAGGAGCAATCCTGTTGATCTTCCCCGAAGGGCATCGCAGCCGTAACGGTTTATTGCAGAAGGGGCGGGGGGGCGCGGTACGCCTGGCAATGCGGTCACAGGTACCGCTGGTGCCGGTTGCCGTTACCGGCACGCAGAGGGGATTGGGCGATACGTTGCGTGGCAAACCGGTCAAACTACGGATTGGTAAGCCATACCGGGTTGAACCAACCCCTGACGGCAAAATTCCGCCGGATTTGATGGACCACCTGACAACCGAGATGATGCTGCGGATTGCTGCGCTGTTGCCGGCGGAGTATCGTGGGGTGTATGCTGATCAGCAGCAACCGCCGGTGAAGCAACCGCTCACTGCCGCGGTATCCTCGGCAGCGGAGTCAGAGTAGCGCGTTACTCCGGTATCAGCCAGAGATTTCCTTCCTGGCTGCGTTCGGCGCTCCAGCCGCTGCCGGTCTCACCTTCTACCCGCCACCAGGTGTAATTATCGGCGACCACCGGTCCATCAACAATCGTTACCTGCATATTCTCGGGGAAGCGTGCCTGGACCGGATATTGTGTTCCGGGTTCGCTACGGGCCAGCAGCGGGGTTGTGCCAACATTGGCAACCCGCGCCAGGCGGCCCACATACAACCCTTCCGGCGTCGGACTGGGGAGCGTTAGCGGCGTCTGGGTAGGTGGTTGAACGTTGGCAACGGCACTCTCCGCTGCCGCCGGCATGCGCTCAATGGGTGGGGTGTCCTCCGTACCGGCATTGTTGGCCGTCTGCACCGGCAGAAACGCCAGACCAGCACCGGCCAGTACCAGAAGAAGAAATCCGACCAGGAAGAGCCAGCGCCGTGGTTGCGGCTGCCCCGGCTGGTTCCCGCCGGTACGGCGCATATAACGGCGTGTCTCATCATAGCCGCGGCGATAGTAGTAGTAGTGCTGGTAGTAAAAGGGGTTAAGTTCATCGTGCGCGGCATCCTCGACACCGCGCTCATACATCTCATCACTACTCGTCATAGGGTCTACAACCTATGATGCTTGCATCAAGCAAGCCATCTCCTGATAGATAAACGGGTAAGCCTGGTAGCAGGACACACCTGACGCAGCTATGTCAGTACCAGATCGTCGCGTCCGGCTGCGCGCAGCAGGCGCGGATACATCTCGTACATCGGCTCGACGGCCGGGAGCAGTTTGAGTATCTTGGGAATGGGGCCTTTGGCGATAATCCGGCGGCGTGTCAGCGCCTGCATCAGATTAACGCGACCATGCCGGAATGCATGGGCAATATCGGCCTTCATGCTCATTTCGACAGTCGGCTTGAGCTCCGTGTCTTCCCCCCAGAGCACATCAAAATATGCTCCGGGTTGGGTCGGTGGCGCAGTAACATTCATTGTCACAACCCCCTGGGGGGCATCGTAGCGAAACCGCACAATCATGCCGGCGTCGCGGATTTTGGGCGCGATGCCGGCATCACATTTGGCTTCATCGTAGAGCATACCCAGGTAGTGCCGTAGTTCGGCCTGATCCTTAAATGCCGGCATAATCAGATACCTCCTGCCACAAGTTGTTGTGCTATGCTGATGCAAGCAAAAGGGCCATCGATATAATTAAGTCAGTTGTCATTCCGGCAACGCAGCTTATCTGACACGAGTTACGCGGTGGGCGTACAAATCAGACACATACTCCTACAACGGCCGTCTTCGCCTGCGGCAGCATGGTACGTTTTGATCTTTTTTACACAAATGTTGCACTATGTGCAACATTTGTGTAAAAAAGATGGCTTCTTCCGCCTTGACGGAGGCGAAATTACCTTTTGGGTGAGCAACCGCGTAACTCCTGTTATCTGACAGGACGTACGCGGTGTACCCTATTTTGGTCTGTTGACCGTGCCAAAAGCCGCATTCGCCTGCGGCAGCGTGGTACTCTTTTTTCTTTTGCACAAAAAAATTCACGTTGTGAATTTTTTTGTGCAAAAGATCTGGTCTCTTCCGCTCTGCCGGAGGCGATAGCTCCCGTCAAACACAGGATCGCCGGATACATGTCAGCATTGGCAGATTCGCGGTTTTCGCTCATTTCGCGGCGTTCGTGGTCCAAACTTCCACCACATAACTCCTGTTATCTGACACCATTGGCCGTTCATAGCCCGGATATTGCTGCAAACACCAGGATAAACAGCAGCTTTAACACCGTAGGAGTGTCGCTTCGATTATACGGTGGAATCGGGAAGCGCGTCAAGATAAGAAGTAGTTAACATGACCCACTACGCAGCATAGCATACAGACTAACTCCCCAGCCGCCGACCGACGGCCTCCTGCTGACCACTCAGCCAGGCACGCCCCGTCATCGGGCGCTTACCGGCCGGTTGTACCTCGCGCAGTTCCAACGCGCCGCTCCCGGTTGCGACCAGCGGTCCTTCGGCTGTTCCAACAATCGTGCCGAGAGCCACTTCACCCGCGCTGTCCAGTTGAACGGTAGCATCAAGCAGTTTGAGTTGTTGCCCCTGCCAGGTGGTAAAGGCGCTGGGCCAGGGATCATAGGCCCGGATCATACGTTCAATCACCTGGGCCGGCTGGGTCCAATCGACCAGGCCATCTTCCTTGGACAGTAGTTTAGTAACGGTTGCCTGGCTGTGATCCTGTTCGCGCGGCGTAATCCGACCGGCAGCATAACGTGGCAGCACCTCCAGCAGCAACTGCGCACCCAGTTGGAAAAGCTCGTCATTCAGCGCACCGGTGCGGGCCGTTGGTGGCAGCGATACCGTTGCCTGGGCCAGGATTGGACCACTATCCATGCCGGGCGTCAACTTCATGATTGTCACCCCCGTTTCCGTATCACCGGCCAGAATGGCTCCGGCAACCGGCATTGGTCCCCGGTGCAGCGGCAGCAGCGACGGATGAATATTGAGATAGCCCAGCGGCGGGAGCGCCAGGACCGCTTTCCGCAGAATCTCACCATACGCCGCCACAATCCCGATATCAGGTTGCAGCGCCTCCAGTTGAGCAACAACGGCCGGGTCACGCAGGGTGGGCGGCTGGATGATTGGCAGATCCAATTGCTGCGCCGCTTCCTTCACGGGTGGTGGCGTCATAATCCGTTTCCGTCCGGCGGGGCGATCCGGCTGCGTAACCACCCCGACGATCGTATACCCTGCCTGGGCCAGGGCGGTCAATGGATAGACGGCAAAAGTCGGACTGCCGAGAAATAATATGCGCATGGCGTCAGCCTACTCCCTCTTTCAGATGGTTGCCAGTGTCTCTCACACTATAGTATAATATTACCTACTGTTTTGCATACCAGCGCCTTCTGTGCCCCGCGCTGCGTAGGTGTTAATACCAGATTTGCCTGGTAACACCGATTGCCTGGTTTGATAGAAGCGTTTCTATATCCGGTATATACTGCCAACATGCCGTGCCTGGTTCCGGCAACTATGTAACCGGGGTCGTGCAGCACATCGATACTAACGTCCCATCCATTGCTCTAATGCTGTCAGGATACACTGGCGTGCCTCGCACCTATCGCGTGCCGGAACGGTATGTTCGGGTTGACGGGGTGGCACGGCGCTCTCAGGTGTAGACATTTTGTGGTAGGGACGCGCTTCTGCGCGTCCGCAACTCGTCCCGATGCGGGCAGGGCTTTGATCGAGCGGCGGTCTCTGCCACGCGAACCGACCGCATTCCAATGCGATCTGG
>DAOTUI010000096.1:0-64940 GCA_034437035.1 Chloroflexaceae bacterium | reverse complement strand
AAGACAAAAAGTCATGAAGACGAAGACAGGGAGAACAAACGGGCGAGACGGAACCCGAGGTTATCGAGGGGGTAGGCGGGATTGATGTGGTTGCGATACGCACAACGCGCGAGGGATTGAACGCTGCGCCACGAGCCGCCCCGCAGCACGAACCCGCGCTTTTCACGTTTACGCCGCCGGTACGTGTCATATGTTTCGGCCGGCAAATTCGGCGGCAATGGGTAATCCTGGTAGCGACTGCTGCACCACTCCCAGACATTGCCGGCCAGTTCTTCCGCGCCACAGGCCGCCGCGCCGTGGGGAAAGATGCCGACTGCTGATGGTTCGCCCAGTCCGCTCTCATTCGTATTTGCCGGGATCGGCGGCGCTTCCGCCTGTTCTCGGTCTGTCCACTTGCCCCAGGGGTATTCCTGCCGCCCGGCCCGACTGGAGCCGCCCGGCAGGTGGGGCGGGTAGGCCGCCACGCGCTCCCACTCGGCCTCGGTCGGCAGGCGCACATCCTCCGCCGGTGTGAGGGCACCAATCGCATGCAGCCAGGCATCAACCCACCAGGCAAAGGCGTCGGCGGCATACCAGGTAACCCCGACCACCGGCTGGTTGCCCATACCGGCCGGGTAGCGCACGCCGGGCCAGGTGCGCGGCCGGAACTGCTCCGGTGTCTGCCCATGTGACTGCATCAACTCCTGCAAGCGCCGGGCGGCGGCCACAGCTTCCGCCGGGCCGCGCTCGTCCAGGGCCTGGATGAACAGCAGGTATTGCCGGTTCGTAACCGGGAAACGCGCCAGGGCGTAGCGCCGGTGGATGGTGTAATCGAACTGCGGCTTTTCATTATTCCCCTGTCCCTGGTCGTCGCCCATGCTAAAGGTGCCGGGTTCAATCGGCGTCGCCCAGTAGTCGGGGTGGGTCGGATCCAGGCCGGGGCGTTCATCGGCGTCGAGGCGGTCGAGCAGGGTTGCAGCGCGGTTACGCAATTGTGGGTCAGGATGGGCAACATCGGCCCAATCGCTGGTCAGGGCGGCCAGGCAGCGCAGGCGTTCCGTCGCGTCACGGCGCAGGCGGGCCAGTTCGCGCACGCGCTCGGCGTCGGCGTCGTCAAGCGCGTCGCCGGCCAGCAGCAGCGCCTCCACCTCGCTGGTGGCGAGCAGGCCGCGCAGCAGGGTACGGGCTTTCTGGGTGACACCGCTGGTGGCCCAGTGACCGACAGCCAGCAAAATGGTTTCGCGCCAGCGCGGCTCCCCCCGGCGTGCCAGTAGTTGTTCAACCCCATCCGGGCGTTGATCATAATCCCGGGCGGTCAGATACTCCTGGAGCGTGTAGTGGGCAAAACTGAAGCCGGCATCACGGCGCTGGAGGATACCGCTATCGAGGGCCAGGGAGTCGAGCAGACCGGCCAGATAGTGGCGGGCTTCGGCCTCGGTCCAGTCCATGTCCTCGACATACTGCGGTGCCAGCCTGTCGGCAATCTCCGCACCGTCGGCCTCGCGGCGTTGCGTTTCCTGCATCCAGGCCGCCAGTTGTTGCAGCAGCCGTTGGACGCTGCCGACACTCTCGCCAAAGAGCACCGGGCGGTCGGCCTGACTCGCGGGCAGGCGGCCGCCGCTCAACTGCAAGACCCGCCAGGTTTCCAGCAGCAGAGAGACCAGCCGGTTGTAGAGTTCGGCCCGCTCACGCGGCAGCCCGACGCCGGTATAGACCAGCAACGCCACGCTGGTCAGCAGCAGCGGGTTGCTACACATATCGAACAGGCGCGGGTTCCGTTCCAGGATGCCCCAGAGGTAGCCCACTTCTTCGGCCACACTGCGCTGCTGCAGACGACCGGGGTCACTACGATAGGCAGCGCCGAACCAGTTGCCGAGCAACGCCTGCATTTCAGCACCATTCATCGGGCTCAGATGGCGCTCGGTAAACCCGGTGATCCGGATACCGGCAAAGGGGCGGGCGGCCACCAGGTAGCGATTGTTGGGGCAGGTCTGCGCCAGATTGCCGATCCAGGCTTGCATCTCGTTGCGGCGGGGGGTATCGCCGGTTTCATCAAGACCATCCAGCAACAGCAGGCAACCCCCGGCGCGCACAAGCGCGGAGAGGGGTGTCTGCGCCAGCGTGGCCTGCCAGTCTGCCGGCGACGGTAGCGCCGGTTCATCGGGCGGCGTATCGGTTTGGGCCGCGCGCAGGGTCAGGAACTCCGTGACCTGCGCCGCTACCTGCTGATCCAGCCAGTCAAGCAGCGGTTGGGCCGCTGTCGCGCAACGCCGGCCTTCCGGGGTCTCATGCAGCCATTTTGTTACCAGCGTCAGGCGTAGATAGATCGGTAGTGGTAATGGATCGGCGGCGAACTCCAGGCGTTCAACCACAGTGGCCGGATCACCGTCCAGCCAGGCATCCGCGAGTGCCAGCGCGCCATAGTGTAGCGTGGTGGTTTTCCCGCTACCGGCATCGCCAATCAGCAGCATACGGGTGATCGGCTCCGGGACGGAACGCCGCGGCTGCCGGCCCGGTTGGGTGTTGGAAGGGCTGAAGAGCGCAAACACCCCGGTGCTCTGCTCCAACTGCTCCAGCGCCTCGGCCCGGCGGCGATAGTCGTCTTCGGGTTCGACCTCGCCCCGGGTGAGGCGCTGAAATGCTTCTATCTGGGCGCGCTCAATCACGCGCAGGGGGACATAGACCTCCGCCAGTGGCAGGCGCGTGGCCCGATCCGCCGCCTTGATCGGAATAACCGGCAGCAGGCGTAGTTCGCTCCGCAACCAGGCGAGGTAGGCGCGCTGCACCAGCGTTGAGTTATTCAGGGTCATACGGTTCCTCCCAGCAGTTGTTCCAGCTCCTGCCGCAGTGCCGCTGCCCGGTCGGCATACTCCGGTTGCCCTTCCAGCGCGTGCAACTCCCGGATGGTGGAACGGACGGCAGGAGCCAGGTTGCGCACCATTCCTTCCGCAAATGCTTCCCGCAAAGCCGCCGCCGCCAGGAGTATGCCCGCGGGTCCGGCGGCATGCAACGCTGCGGCCAGTTCGACCGGCAGATCCTGGTACAGCAGCACATGCGTCCAGTAGCCTACCATCATAATGATGGCGGCGTGCCATGCCGGGTCATTCGCGCGGGCGGCGAGTTCTTGCATATCCGGCTGCGAACGGGCAATGAAGCAGGCCGCCAGATAATCGCGGAACCCGAAGGTAAACGTATAGCAATCCGCCTGTTCCGTCAACAGCCCGGTATGCCTGACCAGTGAGCGCAGCAACTGCTCAATGTCGGTTGCGTCAGGCGGGTCGTCTTCAGCGTTGCGCGTCGGGAGATGATCGAGGCACACACCGGAAACATAGGCTTCCAGCGTAAGATCGCGGCGCCCGGTAATCAACATACAGGCAGCGAGGCGCTGCAGTTCCGCCAGGGCGTCCCGATGATCGCCGCCGAATACAGCGTGCATGTCCGCCAGGCGCATCCGGTTCCGCCGCCACTCCAGCAGCAGATCAATGATCCGATCATACGTTTTCACCCGGCTGGTGGGCAGGCCAACAAGGGCGATCTGCATCCGCGCCATCGCGGTTAAAAAAAGCGGAACGACGGCCATGGGCTGCAGATCGGGGTCAGCCTGAATGTGCTCGAGCAGTGCGCGTGCCCGGTGCTCAATCTGCGCTGCTTCCTCCGGTTGTGGGATCGTGTCATACTCCTGGCGGTACCACTGCTTGAGTATGGCATACTGCTGTTCCCGGCGAAGCGGCAGCAGTTGGCGCTCGGCAAATCCGGCCGCGCTCAACTGATGATTCGCCAGGGGACGGGTTGTCACCACATACATGTGCTGCGGATACTGCCGCTGCAAGCCGGCAAGCTGCTCCTGCACGCGTTGGCACTCCAGCGGATCATCAATTTCATCGAGTCCATCAAACAGGAACAGGCAGCGTTCCTCCGCGGCGGCAATCAGCGCTGCAACCAGGTCAGCCTGTGGCATTTCGGCGGCAACCGCCGGCCGCCGCCGGAGATGCCGGTCAATACTCCGCAGGAGTGACGGCTCACTGCCGGGCTCTGCCTGCTGCAACGCGTTTCGGCACGCCGGTATATCTTGCAGGCGCACATAGATTGGCACCAGCGCGGCGGCTGTGGGCAAACCCAGGACGCTTTCGGTTGCGGGCGACATCGTCTGCCGGGCCTCGGCCAGGAGCAGAGCCGTATACCGCAACGTGTGCGATTTGCCGCTGCCTGCCGATCCCACGATAAGCAGGCCTTTCGGTGCAGGTTGGGCCGTTAGAGCGGCAAACACCGGCTCACTGGCATGGCTGCCGGGCGCAGCCACCCATAGCGGCGTATAGTCGCGGGTGTCAATTGTGGCGTAGGCATTCGGGATCGGTACAATCTCCGTCAGTGCCAACTCCTGCCGTAACTGGTCAAGGTAGGCGGTGAGTGCTTGCTGCCGCAACTCGCGCTGGTGTGCGGCGTCCGCTTGCCGCGTGCGCCTCCGCTCCACGCATCCAGGAGCGCGGTGATCCGGGCCTGCCCCCATTCGCCAACCGGCTTCCAGAGAAAGCGCATAATAACCAGGAACGCACCCAGTAGCAGGACCAGCCTTCTGTGGCGTTGCCATAATTCTCCCAGGGTTTTGCCCCGTTCAGCGCCAAATACCAGTTCCACAATTAACTGTCCGGTTGTGCTGGTGGGTGTCGGTCCCGGCGTCGGCGTAGCCGGTGGGGGCGTGGTTGGTGTCGTGGTCGGCGTAGCCGGTACCGGCGTAAAGGTTGACGTTGGGAGCGTGGTTGGTACCGGCGTGGAGGCCGCTGTCGTTGGTGTAAGCGGCTGGGCCAGTATGACCCCTTGTACATTGATTACTGCCACAAGCAGCAACACGACCGGGACCAGGCTCCAGATGCGGCAAAGATGGTGCATAGACTCGCTGCTTCTGTCTCTGGGTATTCAGCACGGCAACGCAAAAGGCATTGATGCCAACGCCTGTATCATACCTGAGGTTGCAACCGACGACAATCTTTTTAGACATGTTCGATGGGAGGAATAGAGCGTTCTGGATGTGCGCATCTGATTTGCCTGGCTGGAGCAAGCGATGTGCTTTTCAACTACCGTCGGGGATGCTCGACCCACTACCCGGAAGCAACCGCGTGCGTCACAAGCCACCTGGTATGCCTGTGCAGACAACAGGTCTACTCATACAGGTCTTCTCCATCGTCCTGGCAGTTTCATACGTCAGGTCAACAATTGTAACCCCAGAGACGGGTAGGCATGAAGATACGCAGAGAACAGCGATTACCCCTGCATCAGGCGAGGCATATCATTGAATGTGTCTCGCACTTGTGCTATAATTGCGCACAGGCGTACTACTATCAGGTGACGTATGGACGATTGTCACACGGGTAGTCCTGCACAGCATAGTGGTGCTGTGGTACACTGCATGAAAAAGATGGGAGGAGCATTTCTATGCAGTGTCCCCGGTGCTACCGTGACCAGAGTATCAAAAATGGCTCGGTTCATAATAGCAACCCCACATATATGTGTAAGGCGTGTTGTCGCCAGTTTGTGGAAGACCCACAGGATTGCCGTATTCCCGATGCAACCAAAGCCCTGATTGACCGGCTCTTGCTGGAGCGCATTTCTCTGGCTGGGATAGCGCGTGCCGTTGGCGTATCGGAACGCTGGTTGCAGACGTATGTCAATAACACATACGCTGACCAACCGCGCCAAGTGCAGATGCGATCCAAAGCAAAAGGCCGGTTGACGGTCGAATGTGACGAACTGTGGTCGTTTGTCGGCAACAAAGACCAGAAGCAATGGGTCTGGCTGGCCATTGACCGCGACACGCGAGCCATTGTCGGGGTGGCAGTCGGGGCATGTGATGAAGCGACCGCGCGGCAATTGTGGGAATCACTGCCAGCGGTCTATCGCCAATGTGCCGTTTGTTACAGTGATTTTTGGGATGCGTATGCGTGCGTGCTGCCATCGAAACGCCATCGTCCGATCGGCAAGGAAAGCGGGCAGACGAGCCATAGTGAACGGCTGAATAACACCTTGCGCCAGCGCATCAGTCGCCTGGTGCGCAAGACGTTGTCGTTCTCGAAGAAGGTCGAAAATCATAGTGGCGCGATCTGGTATTTTGTTCATCATTATAACGCCTCGCTGGCATAGGAGACAAAGGCTATCACTATGCTGTGCAGGACTACCCAAAAACGTATCGTCAAGCGGGCATGGGAGGTTACAGGTGAGGGTGACTGGGTGAGTATCGAAAATCTGTATGATCGATTCAGAATCACTCTTGGTGAAAGCAACGGTCGTCCGCGAACACTGACCCCGGACATACTATGCAAAGTATTTGGTACCTGGTAGCGGTCATTGTCCACATTAACGCATGGGTCGCACCCCCATACCGCTTTGGAATGGGTACCCCCGTCCGTAAGAAAGCGTACGGTACGGGGGTTTTTGTTATCGGTACAGCGGTTTCTCTGTATCGGTACGGGGGTTTCTCGACTTTGCAGCAAACACATTGGAGCGGGCGATCGGACTCGAACCGACGACATTCTGCTTGGAAGGCAGATGCTCTACCAACTGAGCTACACCCGCGCAAACGGTTACGCCCTATAATCTACCACAGAAGCGCCCGGCGCGCAAGCCGGTTTTGCCCCTTCACGCCGGATCAGCTTCGTAGGCGCGGTTTGGAACCGCGCTGGTATCAATGAGTGTGCGGCTGCAAGCCGCACCTACGCGGTGGGGTTCACTCTATGCTTGCCCCTTCATACCGGATCATTCGACCAGAGCTGTTCCAGCCAGGTCTGGAGTGCCGCTGTTGCGCCGGGCAGCAGCGGGATTGCCCCCACTCCGCCGGCATACTGCTCGGCGGAACCCGTGCCGGGGTAGAGCAGCATGGCCGCCCGCGCCACCCGCTCACCGGACGGCGTGCCGATGCTGCCCAGGTAGCTGTAGGCATCCGCCAGCGCATCTTCCGGGACACCCCCGCCGGCATCCAGGCGATACTTCGCATCCAGGACGGCGATGGCCGGTGCCCCATCCGGTTGCTCAAGTTCCAGAACGAAGTCGGGGATGCGGGTATGCCGGTCCAGCGAGATCAGCCCGGCTGCCATGGTATGTTGCGTCCGCCGCGCCGCAGCGGGCCGGTAGCGCGGCTGGTAGCGCAGGCGCAGCGGCATGCCCCGCCAGGCGAGCAGCAGCAGCGGTTGCTCCTCCGTCAGGGTTAACTGGTAGAGGCTACTGCTTGCCGCGCGGATGGAGCGGGAAGGATTACCCGGCACATCCGGGCTTGACACCAGCGACTGCGCTTCAACCCGTACGCCGGGGAGTTCCAGCAGGGCAGCCACCAGTTGCACCGCGCACCAGCATTCGTAGAGGTGCGGCAGTTCATGCAGCGGGATCTGAAAGAGCGGGCTCTCGACGGCCAGAAACGGTTGCCGCCGCAGATCCTGCCAGAAGCGGTAGACCTGCCGGTAGGCCGGGTTGCGCTGCATGACCTGGCTGGGACCATGGAAGCTCGTAAGCGATCCCACCTCGGCCAGGAAGGGCAGTGCCCGCAACTCCTGTAAGCGCCGCGTAACGGCCCGGCTCTGGTCGGCAATCTCGTGCAGCGCTACCCCTGCCGGTCGCATCGATCCGGCGCGGCTAGTTGCGGCTTCGCGCCCGGCAAACTCGTTGATCCGACGGGCGCGCTGGTAGAGTTCGTGCAGCAACTGCTTGAGCAACCGATTCTCGTAGGTGTCGGTCGTGGGATGGCTGCGCGGCTCGGCAATCGCGGTGGGCAATGGTGGCCTGCCGGAGTCGGCAGCGGTTGCCGGCGGCGAGGCGGCAGGCAGATCGCGCGTGAGATCAACATCGAGGCGCGAGAAGTCGCGTGCCTGACCCGGCTCCACCCGCGCGCTGTCGGTCTGCAGGCGGGTGTGCGGCTGACGGGCAATCCGCAGAACCGCCCGCTGCAGGGTGGCAAAACGCTCCCCAAACAGGCTGAAGTAGTCCGCCGGCAGACTGCGCTCCCACTCCCCGGCGGAACGTTGTGCAGTGGCACCAGCGGTTCCGCCCGTCAGCGCATAGACCAGCGCATAGGCGGCGTGCTGCAGGTCGGCCAGCAGCAGATCGTAGTGCGTCTGATCCAGCTTGCGCGGCAGCACCTTGAGGACGCTACGCAGCTCCTCCGTCTGGCCGGTGGGCCAGGTCGCCTGCAACCGGAGCGGGAACTGCCCGACAGCGTTCTGCGGATTCCAGCGCCAGCGCCAGGTCGGATCATCCGGGTGCAGAAAGGGCTGAAGCGGCGACGATGCCACGCCAACGGTCAGCGCCAGGGTTGCGCCCGGCGGCGGCAGGCATTGAAACTCCACCTCCTGCCACTCGCTGATGCTGGTCGCGTCTCTCGGTTGACCGTTGATCAAAAGCTCGAGCATTATGTTCGTTTCCTGAACAAGGTTTACACTCGTTTCCATGTTGGGAAGTTATACCGCTTACCGATACGACGTACGCGGTGTGTGTTCAAATGGGACGTTTGACCCGATGGGTGCCAGACTCGCCTGCGGCAGCATAGTCTCTTCCGCCCTGCCGAAGGTGCTATTACTGCCCGGCGCAGGATCGTGGCATATGTGTCAACACTGGCAGTTTCGCGGTTTTCGCCCGTTTCGCGTTGTTCGTGGTCCAAACTCCACCACGTAACGTATGTTACAATGCCCCCAATCTGCAACCTGTAACCTTATCCAGATGACCCTTCGATATGCCCCAGGCGCTTCGCGCGCGCCTCGGCATAGGTCTGGGCCAGCCGCTCCAGCAGAGTATCTCGCTGATCATAGAGCCGCTTGAGCGGGCGAGGCTGGATGTTTGCCAGCGCATAGGCCGCGAAGATCGGTAGCGCAATGGTGCTATCGCAGTAGCAGACCACGCTATCGGGCAGTTGCTCCGGGTCGATCTTGCCCCAGGTGACCGCCTCCCCCGGCGTTGCCCCGGAGAGACCGCCGGTATCGGGGCGAGCGTCGGTAAACTGGATAAAGTAGTCGTGGCCCTGCTCCTCCAGCTTCATAATCTCCTGGATCTGCGGCTCGGTTTGCAGCATAAAGTTCTTGGGTGAACCACCCCCAAAAATAATCACTGCGGTCTTCCCGCCGTTTTGCATCGCATCGTACACAATCGCGGTGGTCTCATTCACATCCCGCTCAACATCGAAGCGCAACTGATTGCCCCAGAGCTGTAGCGCCGCCACATTCATCCCGATGGTTGAGTCGCCCGGGCTGCTGGTGTAGAGCGGCACCCCCGCTTCGTAGGCCGCCGTGAGCACCGAGACATACTCGGTGCTCAGCGCCTGCTCGCGCGCCTGGGTGTAGCGCCCCAGCATGTAGTGCAGTTCGGCGGTACCCATCGTGCGCTGGAAATCCGGCCCGCGCATACACTCGTAGAGAAAATCATCGCTCTTGAAGAGTACATCCTGGTCAAAGAGGATGTCATAGATGCGGATAAGTTTCTGATCGCGCAGAGCAACATCATCAGTAAAGGGCGTAGTGCCAAACAGTTCAAACCCCAGCGAGCGGTGGATGTCGTGGTAGAGATTGGCACCCGTGCTGACCACCCAGTCGATCAGCCCGGCGCGGATCAGCGGGACCAGCGCAGCATACCCCAGGCCAGTGGGCGTCAGCGCGCCGCTCAGGGTGACACCGATGGTCACATCCGGCTGGGCGATCTTCTGTGTAAATAGTTGGCACGCCTCGCGCAGGCGGGCGGCATTGTAGGCCAGGAAGAGATTATCGACCAGATCGCGCACGCTGGTATCGCCACTGATCGGGCGGGGGTCCAGTTTCTTGCCAGGGGGCATGAGTAAAACTCCTTCTATGGATCAGGTGTTCCCGGCAGTATGCGACTGCCCCGGCAGGCATTCACCGGCTCAAGCCGGGACTCCCGTGCAGCGCATATCCGGGTTATGTGCTCAAACTTCATCAGGTGGTTAGAAGCGAGTCGGTATACTTTGTTCTCTGTTCCTCTGTTCTGTGTTCTCTATATTACCATATGCAGCAGAACCGGCGCACACAGATGCTATAATCATAACAAATAGCTCCAGCCACCCGAAACATGACAGGAAAAACGCATGCCCAACTATATCTGTGTCACCTGTGGCACGCAGTTTGCCGCCACGGATGTGCCGCCCGCCCACTGCCCCATCTGCGAAGATGAGCGGCAGTATGTCAACTGGCAGGGCCGGCAGTGGACCACGCTGGACGACCTGCGTGCCAACCATCACAACGTCGTCAAGACCGAGGAGCCCGGACTGACCGGCATCGGCAGCGAGCCGCGCTTTGCGATTGGTCAGCGTGCGCTGCTGGTGCAGTCGCCACAGGGCAACCTGCTCTGGGATTGCATCAGCCTGATCGATGATGCGACGGTGGCGGCGGTGCAGGCGCTCGGTGGTATCGCGGCGATTGCGATTTCCCACCCGCACTACTACTCATGTATGGTTGAGTGGAGCCGTGCTTTTGGCGATGTACCGATCTACCTGCATGCCGCCGACCGTGCGTGGGTGATGCGCCCCGATCCGGCGATTGTCTTCTGGGAGGGCGAAACCCACTCGTTGGACAACGGGCTGACGCTGATCCGTGGTGGCGGGCACTTTCCCGGCGGCACTATGCTGCACTGGCCTGCCGGCGCGGAGGGGCGCGGCGCGCTGCTGACCGGCGATATCATCTATGTTGTTGCAGACCGGCGCTATGTCAGCTTCATGTACAGCTATCCCAATATGATCCCGCTCGATGCCGCCGCCGTCGAGCATATTGTGCAGAGCGTCACACCCTGGCACTTCGACCGGATCTACAGCGCCTGGTTTGATCTGGTGGTTCGTCAGGATGCCAAAGCTGCCGTTACCCGCTCGGCGGAACGCTACATTCGGGCAATTACCGGGGCGTAAGCTCCCACTCCATCCCGGCCGGCCCCGCGTTAATCACGGGGGAAGCCCCAATCTGCATCTGCTGTCCCGCACAGGCGTGAATATGCCCGCAGACCACCAGGCGCGGCTGGACCTGCTCGATTGCCCGGCGGATGCTGCTGCTCCCTAGATGCCGCCCTTCGTTCAGATCGACGGCACCCTGAGGCGGCGAATGCACCACCAGCACGCAGTTCTCCGGGCAGTCGGCCAGCAGATCGGCGGCCTGCTCCTCGGAGAAGTCGTAGCTCCATGCTCCGAACGGCGTAACGGGAATGCCGCCGCCCACGCCGTAGAAGGTTTGCCCCTGCACGGTCACGCTGGTACCCTGAAGAATATGCGCCGCCGGCCAGTGCCGACAGGCTTCGCGCAACTCGTCGGTGGTTTCGTTATTGCCGGCAACCAGGATCGTCGGGCGCTCAATCGTCTGCAACACATCAATACAGCGCTGGAGGCCGCGCCGGGCACTCGCAAAATCGCCCGCGCCGATCAACAGATCCACGGTGGCAGCGCGCTCAACAATCCGCTGCGCCGCTGCTGTGTCCACATGCAGATCGCTGAAGAGCAGAATGTTCATCGTTTGTGCTCCTATCATTATTCACTATCATTTCCAGGACTTACACGGTTGATTCTAAACCAGGCATTTGCTTGAATGAACGGCCCGATTCGCCTGCGGCAGCATGGTGCATTTTGATCTTTTTTCACAAACATGTTGCATTTTGTGCAACATGTTTGTGAAAAAAGCGGACTTCGGCCCGACTGGAGGCGACATGCCCCATCGAACACAGGATTGTGTAACGCATGTCAGCACCGGCAGTTTCGCGCTTTTCGCCCATTTCGCGTTGTTCGTGGTCCAGCCCCCCACCGCGCACATCGTGCTACGACGACGGCAGTTCCCGCAGCAGCGGCACAAACCCGGGCGCCCGTCCGTCCGGTTGGAACCAGGCGAGGGCTTCGGACAACCCGGCAACCTTGCCGATGACCAGCACCACCGGGGTGGGCAGGTCGGCCACGGCCGCCGGCAGTTCGTGCAGGTTGCTCCGCACCACCTGCTGCTGATCCGTCGTGCCCCAACTGATGGCAACCGCCGGCGTATCCGGCGCGCGTCCCGCCGCCAGCAGTGCCGCGCAGATGCTACCACTGCGCTTGAGGCCCATCAAGATCACCAGGGTGGGCACCTGCGCCAGCGCGTTCCAGTCAACGCTGCTCTCCGGGCGCTCCGGGGCTTCGTGGCCAGTGACAACCGCAAAGGCCGAGGCCAGGTCGCGGTGGGTCAGCGGCACGCCGGCATAGGCCGGCACTGCCAGCGCCGAGGAGATTCCCGGCACCACCTCGAACGGCAACCCGGCCAGCGCCAGCGCCAGCAACTCTTCCCCACCATGCCCAAAGACAAACGGGTCGCCACCCTTAAGCCGCACCACCTGTTTGCCCGCTCGCACCCGCGCAACCAGCAAGTCGTTGATCTGCCCCTGATCCATCAGATGATGCTTTGGCCCCTTGCCTACTGAGATCAACTCGGCGTGAGGCGGCACCTCCTTGAGCAGTTCAGGCGCAACCAGATGATCATAGAGCAGGACATCCGCCTGGCGCAGCAGGTTCAACCCGCGCACCGTTATCAGGTCGGCCCGCCCGGGACCGCCCCCCACCAGGTATGCTTTACCAGCCATCTATATCCTCGTTACCGTATGATTTGCTGCTTTGCCAACGATACCATGATAAACCAGAATATGTTTTCCCGGTGCAGGAGCGTGATCCCTGTTCTGCCGCGCGGAACTTCTCTGTGGAGGTGTGCTCTATTTTGATGCTATACTGGGGGCGAACCGCAATTGAACGCCAGGCAAATGTTATGCCGGACAAGCCACCCGCAACCAGGCTACAACCTGATCGGATTTACCCCGGAGACTGCATTCAGGTGCCGGCAACCTTCCCGGAGAAGAGTGTTGATCTCATCTTTGCCGATCCGCCCTACAACTTGCAGTTGCAGCAGGAACTGCGGCGGCCCGATATGTCCCGGGTTGCGGCGGTCGATGATGCCTGGGACCAGTTTGCCGACTTTGCCGGTTATGACCAGTTTACCCGCGCCTGGTTGACCGCCTGCCGCCGTGTGCTCAAGGATACCGGAACGATCCGGGTGATCGGCTCTTACCATAACATCTACCGGGTCGGGAGCATCCTGCAAGATCGGGGCTACTGGATGCTCAACGATGTCATCTGGATCAAGCGCAACCCCATGCCGCAGTTTCGCGGCGTCCGCTTTACCAATGCCCACGAGACGCTGCTCTGGTGCAAGAAGTCGCGCACACAGAAAAAATACACCTTTAACTACCATGCCCTAAAAATGGCGAACGATGAGAAGCAGATGCGTAGCGACTGGGAATTGCCGCTCTGCACCGGGGAGGAGCGGCTCAAGATCAACGGCGCAAAGGCGCACACGACGCAGCAGCCGGAAGCGCTGCTCTACCGGGTGATCCTCGCCGGCACCAATCCGGGCGATCTGATCCTTGATCCGTTCTTTGGAACCGGAACAACCGGCGCGGTAGCCAAAAAGTTGGGGCGACATTTTATCGCGATCGAGCGCGAGGAAGCCTACATTCAGGCGGCGCAGGCGCGCATTGCCGCCATTCCCGCCCCCTGCTTCGATGAGGAGGTCTACGGGAAGTTCGAGACCCGGCGTACCACGCCCCGGGTGCCCGTTGGTCGTCTGCTTGAACATGGCCTGCTACAGCCCGGCCAGACGCTCTTCTTCAACCGGCGACGCGACAAATCGGCAACGGTGCCGGCCGATGGCTCGCTCCGCGCAGATGACGGCGAGCGCGGCTCGATCCACAAGATCGGCGCAAAGTCGGGCAAGCTCCCGGCCTGCAACGGCTGGGAGCACTGGTACTACGAGGATGCGACCGGTACACTGGTCGTCCTCAACACGCTCCGCGAGCAGGTGCGCCAGGCGTGGAAGCACATGGGGAGCGAGGAGTAGCTCGTACTGGATCAATCTGCCGTAATGAATCTATCAACCAAAACTATTAGCATACATAAACATTTATGACATTGCCTATACATAAACTTATGGGAACGTAAACATTAGATACTACTATTGTCTATCAAATTCTGTTGTGCTAAAATAGCGTAGAACAGTCGTTTATGGCATAATAGGCATAGTTTCAGAACATTGGTTGAATATCAGCCGGGATACTGCGGGCGGCACAGCGCAGTAGCCGGCCTTGCCCGCGTTGTATCGCCCACCACAACCTGTCGTGTCACCATCTGGCATCGGTTCCTCATTTGCACACAGAGAGGAGAAGCCCTATGTACCAACCACTACACCCGCAGGACCGTTCGCGCCGGACGAGCAGCGGATTGATCATTGCGATTGCCCTCCTCGTGACAATGCTGACTCTGCCTGGCAACTCACTCCTATCGGGCAATACCGCTCGCGCCGCCCCGGGCGACACCTACACAGTGACCTCGACTGAGGATACGCTCGCTTACCCCGCCTGTACCGGCAGCAGCCCCAACATCTCCTGCACCACGTTGCGCGCTGCTATTGAAGCGGCAAATCTGACTGAAGGTGGTACGATTGACCTGACCGGGCTCAGTGGCACAATTACCCTGGTCGCTGATATGGAGACCATCGGGCCGTCGATGAGCATCCGTGGTCCCGGCCCCGATGTCCTGACTATTGATGGAGACACCTCCCACCGCCAGTTTACGATTGATGGCGGTAACTTCGCAGTTGCCGAGGTGACTATCTCCGGCCTTGAACTCATGAATGGTGATAGCTTCTCGGGCGGCGCGGTCTATGTTGACTACGCGGCACTGAGCCTGGACGATATGGTTATTACCGGCAGTGTTGCGGACAGTGACGGCGGCGCGATCTATGTTGCCAATGATGGTAGCCTGGAAATCAGCCGGAGCACCCTCGATAAGAACGAGGCGGCCGAGGGCAACGGCGGTGGGATCTACGCTGGCGGTAGCGCGAGCGTGACCGAGACGACCATCAGCAACAACAGCGCCTACAGTAGTGGCGGGGGAGTCTATGTTGCAGGAAACGTGGAAGGTTCTTCCGGCGCCCTGAGTATGGTTAACAGTACCGTCAGCGGCAACAGTGCAACCGATAGTGGCGGTGGCGGAGTCTATCTTGATGAAGCCATCGCAACACAGGTAGCGATTCGCCACAGTACCATTACCGACAACAATGTTGAAGATGAGAGCAGCAGTGGCGGCTTGTATGCGGCCAGTGCAGTGTTGCTGGATCATACGATCATTGCTGGAAATACTGTTTTTGGGAGCGACATTTCCGAATGTCAATACGTTAATGCAATCAGTCCGACCAGTAGTTACAACCTGTTCGGTGTGGATGGCGACAATGGCGGCTGCCCCGCCGGCGCAACCGATATTATTCCCACAGCGGGCATGCAGATTGGCGACATCCTCAACCCCCTGGCCGACAACGGCGGTCCTACACGCACCCACGCACTGGTGGCGAATGGCCCGGCACACGATACCGGCAACCCCGGCATTACCGGTGCGCCGGCAACCGATCAGCGCGGCAGTAGTTTCGATCGCATCGTCAACACGGTTGACATTGGCGCATACGAGATCCTGGAATTGATTGTGCCGGCAACAATGAGTAAAACCGCCGACCCGGTCAGCCTGCCCGAACCGGGGGGCATTGTCACCTTTACCGTAGTTATCAGCAATAGCGTTGAGAGCGGCCAGGAATTTAGTGTCACCACGCTCCAGGATGATATCTATGGCGATATTGCCGACGCGGAAAACCCGAACCTGAATAGTACCACATGCAGTCTGCCAACAACTTTGATCGCGGTGGGTAGCAGCTACACCTGTCGTTTCCAGGCGGCGGTGACAGGCGAGCCGGGCACGTATACCGATATCGTTACGGCCACACTGACCGCCGCCGATGAAACCACCAGCCAGATCCAGGCCGGCGCCGACGTTGAGTTGACCGATCTGCCGCCAACCATCAATGTCACCAAGACGGTCACGCCCGAAAGTCTGCCGGCACCGGGGGGCTCGGTGATATTTAGCGTAACAGTGCAGAACACCAGCGCCGAGCCGGTGACAATTACGGCGCTGAACGACAGCAACCCCGGCGTGCAGGTGCAGCAGATTGGCTGTGGAGTGGGAACCATACTACCAATCAGTGGCACCTGTAGCTACACCACCAGCGTTACGATCAATGGCAACGCGGGCGATAGCTTCACCGGCACGGTTGATGTTACGGCGCAGGACAATGAACAGAACAACGCCGGCGACTCTGACAGTGCCACGGTGACGCTGACCGAGTCGCTGACCGCGATTACGCTGGCGCGGTTTACGGCGCAACGCGGAACCGGAGGCGTGCATCTGGTGTGGGAAACCGAGATGGAATTAGATACCTGGGGCTTCCACCTCTGGCGCAGCAGCGACGGCACCCGCGCCAATGCCATCCGCCTGACGGACAGGCTGATCCTGGCGGAGGGCCATCGCACCGGGGGAGCCGGCTATCGCTGGACCGATACCAGCGCCGTGGCTGGAACAGGGTACAGTTACTGGCTGGAAGAGGTGGAACTAAGCGGAATATCGAACAGCTATGGCCCGGCCGCCTGGCAGACAACCCTGCAACATGCCGGACAGGTCTTCCTGCCACTGGTTGTGCGGTAGTTCAGAAAGAAGAAGTGCGTTTTCTGAAGGATTATGCGGACGTAATCCGACCTGTGTGAACAGGATGCAGCCTCGCAGCATCCTGTTCACCCGCGTGACATATGCAAATTGTATGTTTTATACCAGTTTGCCATCAACCCGGCAATGAGCCGGAACGGGCGTAACGGGCGCAGGACGACACGTTCCCATTCAGCATCTCTGTGTTCTCTGTGCCCTCTGTGGCTATAACAACAAATCAGTATTACATGTCCTGACCCGCCCCCTGCTGCCGCAGCCAGGCCGCCAGTTGATCGCGCACCTGCCGCGCCCGCGCCGGGCTCGTGCCGTCCGTACTCACGGCAATGGTCAGGCCCGCCTCCCGCTGCAGCGCCGGCAGGTGGAATGTCCCCTCCTCCGGCACGTCGGCGACATTGCAGAGCCGCCCCTGCGCCAGTGCCTCGCCTGCTACCTGCGCATTGACCGCGCGCTGATTGGTGGTGGCGAACACCAGCAGCGGCGGCGCATCTGCCTCGGCCAGTTCGCCCGCCCGGTACGCCCGCGCTTCCCAGCGAATCCGCCCCTCCTCGG
Source organism: Chloroflexaceae bacterium (assembly GCA_034437035.1). Lineage (GTDB taxonomy): Bacteria > Chloroflexota > Chloroflexia > Chloroflexales > Chloroflexaceae > CAKZQX01. The sequence continues at coordinate 47,836 of DAOTUI010000096.1, read as the reverse complement.
CCCAGGCTGCCAGTTGCGTTGTCACCTGCGGGCTGATCAGGCGCACCGCCGCGCCAACCGCCAGCAACCCGGCCACCTTGCGCTCACCCACCGCGCCCCCGCCCACCACGAGCACCGGCACACCTGCCATCCGCGTTAGCGTAATTGGATAGGCTGCACCGGAAACCGGGAATTGCGCACCAGCGGTCTGCTCTTCTGAGGGTTGACCCTCTGACTCACGGTTCTCAATTCTCCCCTGCTCCCGGCCCCGGTTCTTCCCGGCGTAACCCCTCGGCGTGACGATCCGCTCTCCAAAGCGGTAGCTCTGGCTGTTGCCGATCAACACCAGGCTAAACATATCCGCCTGGGTCGGGTCAAGCTCGGCCAGGGTGGTCAGGGTCAGCGTCTCATCGGGGCGGGTGACGTTGCGCACAATCGCTGCCGGCGTCGTCGGTGGGCGGTAGTTCAGCAGGATCGATCGGGCCTGCCCCAGTTGCCAGTGACGCTCCCGGCTGCGCGGATTATAGAGCGCCACCACAAAATCGCCCCGGGCCGCCGACCAGAGCCGCCGCTCGATCAGCTCCCAGGGCGTCAGCAGATCGCTCAGGCTGATGGCGCAGAAGTCATGGTTGATGGCAGCCCCCAGGCGCGCCGCCGCCGCCTGCAACGCGCTCACCCCCGGCAGGACGACAACTTCCGGCGCGCTGCCCGGCCAGTCACGCTGGTGCAGCAGTTCAAACACCGGCCCGGCCATCGCGTAGACCCCGATATCGCCGCTGCTGATCAGCGCCACCCGTCGCCCCGCTGCCGCCCGAGCGAGTGCCTCCGCCGCGCGCTCCATCTCACTCTTCATCGCGCGGGAAATAATCTCCTGGTGGGAGGCCAGCAGCGGCCGCACCTGCTCAACATAGGTCTGATAGCCGATAATCACATCGGCGGAAGTCAGCGCCTCCCGCGCCGCCGGCGTCATCTGCGCCGGATCACCCGGCCCAATGCTGACCAGGGCCAGATGCGCAGTAGGGAGAGAACGATCCGATTGCGCAACATTCGTCTTTTGTCCTGCGTCCTGCGTCCTGCTGCGCAACGCAATTGCAACAGTGCAACGCTCAAAGCGGCGTTTGGGGACGAGCAAGTTGCCGCCCGATGCCAGTTGGGCGCAGGGCTCGGCCACGCCCGGCAGGTCCAGCTTTTCCTGCGCGGCGCTGGGGCTGAACTCCCCGGCATCCAGCGCGGCTAACCGCTCCCGCGCAATGCTCTGCAGGGGGATATCCAGTTCCGCAGCCAGTTCGCGCAGTCCCGGCTCATCTGCTTTCAGATCGACCGTTGCCAGAGCCGCAACGCCGGCAAGCGCCAGATCTGCATCGGCCAGGGTTTCCTCCAGGGCCGCGCGCAGTTCCGCCGCCGGTACACCGCGCCGGCAGCCCATCCCGACCACCAGTTGCGGCGGGTGGTAGAGCACGCTTTTAGCCAGCAGATGTTGCTGCTTGTCGAGACGGCGCTGGCTGATGATCAACCCGGCGGCATAGGTCGGCGTGTTCAACTCTTCCAGGGAGGCCACCGGCACCAGGTTGTCGGTCTGCTCCAGCCAGGTCAGGTCGGGCCGCAGTTCACTCAGCACCGGATCAAGATAGACGCCCAGCACCTCGCCATTCACCAGACATGCGCTTGCATGGGTCAGCGCACTGCCGGGCGCGATTCGCCAGCCGGCATCCCGCCCCAACTGATCGAGTGCCGGTTTGTGCTGCACATCGCTGGCGGTTGTGATGGCGGCCTGCCCGCCGGTCAGCGCGGCAACCTGCCGGGCCAGTTCGTTTGCGCCTGCCTGATGCCCGCCCAGCAGCGGAATAACCGCGCTCCCGGTTTCGTCCATGCAAACGACTGCCGGGTCGTGCGCCTTGTGCCCCAGCCGCGGAGCCACCGCGCGTACGGCAATGCCGGTTGCCATCACCAGCAGCAACTGACGATACTGACCCCAGCCCCGGCGAATCACCTGCACCACCGAGCCGGAGTAGGGTACCGGGGTGACAGGTGCGTCGGCGATCTGTTCCACGAAACGCTCGGGCACAATCAGTTCGGCCTGGAGTTGCTGCGCCAGCCGCGCCGCCAGTTGCGTCCCCGCCCGCGTGACGGTAATAATGGCAACCTGGGGAGCGTCCGGTCGGGGCGCACCCGGCGCAGTGGCAGCGGTGGGGTCAACCGATCCGACATCAGGTGTGGCTGCGCGGCGAAAGCCATGGGTAAACCCCTGGTCGTAGAGTTTGCTGATCCGCCGATCCGTCTGTTTGAGCGCCGGGTCCAGCGTTGGACTGACCAGGATTAGCGCCTGCCGGTTGTAGCCGGCCGCTCTGACCTTTGCCACAATATCACGTAGCGTGCCCATAACCATGCTCTCGTCAGGCCAGGTGACTTTGTGCAGGACGGCAACCGGCGTCTCCGGCGTATATGCGCCCCCCGCCAGCAGATCGGTGACTACCTGCTGGATGCGCGTAATGCTCAGGTAGATTGCCACCGATGAACCATGGGCCGCCAGACTGCGCAGTTCCTCGCCCTCCGGCATAGGGGTGCGCCCCGCCGCGCGCGTCAGGATGATCGTCTGGACCAGTTCCGGCACAGTGAGTTCAACGCCGAGGCGGGCAGCGGCGGCAAACGCGGCGGTAATGCCGGGCACAACACTATACGGCACACCGGCATCCTCCAGGAGCGCCATCTGCTCAAGGGTTGCACCATAGAGCGCCGGGTCGCCGCTATGCACCCGCGCCACCACACCCCCCGCCTGCGCGGTTTCGATCATCAGCGCGACAATCTGCTCCAGGTGCAGGTCCGCCGAGCCAACGATACGCGCAGTCGGCTTGCGTCCCAGGTCCGCCACACTCTGCGCAACCAGACTATCCGCATACAAAATCAGATCCGCCTGAGCAATGATATCCCGCCCACGGATAGAGATCAGGTCGGGCGCACCCGGCCCCGCCCCGATAAAATAGACACTCCCCGGTTCGGGGATGAATGAAACGTTGTTCATAAAACCATGTCCTGACTAGCTTCGGAAGGAGGCGATGATCCGGGAGGCGAAGACGCGAAGATCGGTTCGAGAGAATGATCAACTTCGGCATAGGTTTCGGGCGGTTCAGACAGCTTTTTGCCCTGGTTCGCCTTGATCAAACCCCATAACATTGCTGAAACAACATTTGCCCGGTTGTACATCCGTTGATGCCGATCATCATCCAGATAATTACGACGACGGCAAAGGGCGAGCAGGCCCACCGTTTCGGCGAGCGAGCCACGTGCAATATCATAGAAGTTTCGTTCTGACTGAGGGGTAGCTTTACCAGAGCCTTCAGCAATATTCGCAATGATTGAAGTAGCTGACCGGCGCAACTGTTCACCAATGGAAAACTGAACACGCTGGGGCAGACTATCGGCAATAATAAAGCATGCATCAACATACTCAAGTGCCAACGGCCACACCGCCAATGACTCATACCGAAAAGCCATCGCATCCCTTCCTGATCAAATTCATTGTCTCTTTGCGTCCCCGCGTCCTCGCGTCCCCGCGTCCTCGCGTCCCCGCCTCCCCACGTCCTCGTGTCCTCACGTCCCCGCCTCCGCGCCTCCGCGCCTCACGCCTCCGCATCCTCCGCGCCTCACGCCTCCGCGCCTCCGCGCCTCCCCGGACGGATGATCAGCAGCGAGAGATAGGGACAGCGCTGCCCGCGTAGCGTACGTACATCCTCTACGATCCGCTCATCCGGCATGCCGACGCGTTCGGCATACACGGCCGCATCGAGCATATCCAGTTCTTCGAGGGCGGTCAACACCTGCGGCATCACCTCGCCCACCTTCATCAGAATGATCGTCTCGAACTCGTTGAGCAGGCGGTGCAACTGCTCGGCGGCGGCTACCCGGCCGGCGGGCAGGATCGTCACCCGGTCGGCGGCGGTGCCCAGGGCAACCTGGCAGCGTGCGGCGGCGGCGGCAAACGAGGTGACGCCCGGAATAAAGCTGACAGCGATGTCGGGATGACGTGCCCGCAGTTCATGCCGGATGTAGGTAAACGTCCCGTAGAGCAGCGGGTCGCCCAGCAGCAGGTAGACGCCCTGCGCCGCATGCCCGGTTGCCTCGGCTGTGGCGGCCAGGCTAGTCGCAATCTCATCGGCGGCCGCCTGCCAGGCCGCACGCAACTGCGCCGCATCGCGCTGCATCGGCAGGGTCAGCCGGACCATCTGCTGCCGGTCAGCAACAATCCAGGGCTGCGCGATCTGCAGCGCCACGCTCTCCTCACCGCTGCGGCTGCGCGGCACAAAGACCAGATCCGCCGCCTCAATCGCCCGTAACCCCTTGACCGTGATTAACTCCGGATCACCGGGACCGAGACCTACCACTGTGATATGCAACAGCGCCTCCTGCATCATACGTTCATTGAAATCACAAACACCGGGTTCTGCCCCTCAAACCGCAACATTTCCCCAATCGGCATGCCGACATTTACCTGCATCTGCACCACCCGCGCCGCCGGTAGCAGCTTCCGCACTGCCTGGAGGTTCTCCAGTGTCACCAGGTTGATCACCAGCCGCCCGCCCGGATAGAGCCGCTGTTGGGCCAGTTCGATAATCGCCGCCAACCGTCCACCACTGCCACCGATAAACACCGCATGCGGACACGGCCAGGCCGCACATGCCTCCGGTGCGCTGCCTTCGACCAGGCGCAGGTTGGGCGTGGGAAAGCGGCGCAGGTTCTCCCGGATATGCTCGCACAACGGCGGGCGCTGCTCGACGGCATACACCTGCGCGGTTGGCTGCGCGCGGGCCGCCTCGATGCCGACCGCCCCACTGCCCGCCCCGATATCCCAGAGTACCTCACCCGGTCCCAGGGCCAGCTCTGCCAGGCTCAACAGGCGCACCTCGCGCTTGGTGATCAGCCCGGCGGAGGTAGCGAAGGCCGCATCCGGCAGGCCGGGGGAGTGGGGATTGGCGCTATGTTCGTCTGCCGATGTTCCGCCCGGCCAGACGACAAAGACGTTGAGCGGGGCAAAGGAAGCGCCGGCCGCCTGCTCCAGATTGGTGCGAATGATCTGCTGATCCGACTGGCCCAGGTTGGCGCACACGGCGCAGGCGGTTGTGAGCGGCATGCCCGCCGCCAGCAGCGCCTGCGCAATCACGGCCGGCGTCTGCCGGTTGTCGGTCAGGATGGCGGCTTTGCCGGCTTGCCGCACTCCCGCGATTACCTCCTCGAGGGGGCGCGCGTGGGCACTGAGCAGCGCGGCATCATGCCAGGGTTCCGCCAGGGCTGCAAAGGCCATCTGGAAGGCAGTCGGGGCGGGGATGATCTCCAGCGCCTCGGCGGGCAGGGCGCGGCACAGGCTGCCGCCGATGCCGTAGAACAGCGGATCACCCGACGCCAGCACGACGGCACGTTCGCCCGCTGCCAGCGCCTGCTGCAACCGCCCGATCAGCGGGTCAATCGCACTGGTGATGGGGAATGTCGTCCCGGCGAAGTCGGGGAAGCCGCGCAGGTGCCGCCGCCCGCCCGCCAGCAGATCCGCCGCCATAATCCGCTCTCGCAATGCCACCGGCAGGTTGTGCGGATCACTGCTGTTTATCCCGACCACCAGGATTTTTGATGAATAAGTCTGAAAGGGAACTTGCACCTACTCGTCCGCCTCCGCCGACGCATCACCTACCAGGCGCTGGATCAGCGGCGGTCGTAATGGTGGTTGCTGCGCCTGGGTTCCGCCATCTGCAGTCCGGCAACTGGCGGCGCGTCCCATCACCGTGCCGTCAAAGTCTACCAGGATGACCTCGACATCGAGATCACCGCCCTGTGCCCGAGCAAACTGCACGCAGTTTTCACAGGCCAGTTCGATCAGTCGCACGACCGGCGTCATTACGCCCTGTGCCTGGCACAACTCCAGAAAGTGCCGCCCGGTGTTGGCCGCAGCCACAGCGTCCACTAGATTTGCCGGAGCATGCACCTCCCGGCAGATCTGCGCCAGAAAGTCAAAATCAACCTGATTGCCCGCCACATGCGTGGTCATATGCCCCTGCGCCGTCTTGATCAGCTTGCCAATCATAGCGACCAGAACCACCGACTTGACACCATGGGCCACACAGGTCTTCAGCCCATCCCCGGTAAAGTTGCTAATCTCGACAAACGCCACCTCGGGCAACTCCGGGAACATCTGCATAGCGAAGCGCTCGGAGCGTCCGCCGGTCGCCAGCACCACCCGTGCCACCGCGTTGTGGGCGGCCATCTCCACCGCCTGCACCACGCCGGCACGCCAGGCCGCCGTGCTGAAGGGAAAAACCTTGCCGGTCGTCCCCAGGATGCTGATGCCGCCGACAATGCCCAGGCGCGGGTTCAGGGTCTTCTGCGCCAGCCGAACCCCCTCCGGCACGCTGATAACCACTTCCAATCCGCGCTCTTCCAGATCGGCCGCCTCCGGACAAACCGCGCGTACCGCAGCGGCGACATTCTCAGAGATCTGCCGGCGCGGCACCGGGTTGATCGCCGGGTCGCCCACCGGCAACCCCAGACCGGGTAACGTCACCCGCCCGACGCCCTCGCCGCCATCCAGTGTAATCCCCGGCTGCGCGCTATGCTGCACCCGCGCACAGATCAGCGTGCCGTGGGTGACATCGGGATCATCTCCGGCATCCTTGACCATGCAGCAGAAAGCCGCATCCGATTCCAGGTGACACTCGACCGGCGTCATCGTTGCCGTCTCGCCAATGGGCAGCGTGATTGTCACCTCCTCCGGCCAGGCCCCCGTGAGCAGCGCAATCGTCGCCGCTTTCGCCGCCGCCGCCGCATTACTGCCGGTGGTGTAGCCGGTGCGACTCCCTTTTTTGTTGCGTGGCAAAACATTGTACTTACCCATGGTCTGTAGTCCGTAACCCGTAGTCCGTAATCCGTAGTCCGTAATTCGCCGAACGTCTCACGCTTCACGCCTCAATCAATTTCAGCCGAAGGCGCATCCACCGCCAGGCGCAGCAGCGCGTTGACGATAGCGACGGCCACGGTTGAGCCGCCCTTAAATCCTGCCGTCACAATCCAGGGCACGCTGGTGAGACGCATCAGCGCGGTTTTGCTCTCCAGGGTGCCGACAAAGCCCACCGGCACACCGATAATCAGTGCGGGACGCAGCCCCTCCTCCACCAGGCGCACCGCTTCGTAGAGCGCAGTGGGTGCATTGCCGATGGCGATAATGCCCCCTGTCAGCAACCCGCGCTCGGCGGCCATCCGCAGGCCCATCGCGCTGCGGGTGGTATTGGCTGCCATCGCCCGCGTCCGCACTTCATCTTCGGCCACAAAGCAGTGGACCGCTCCACCCAGTTCCTCTAACCGCCGCGCGCTAATACCTACTCGGACCATGTGAACATCGGTGACAACCGTACATCCGGCACGCAAGGCCCGGGCGCCCGCCATAACTGCGTTCTCACTCGCACAGGTCAACTCGGCAAACTCAAAATCGGCGGTGCTATGAATAACGCGCTCAACGACTGCGGCCAGCGGCGGATCAAACGTATACTTCCCCACCTGCAGTTGCTGGCGGATAAACGCAAAGGAGTCGGCGGCAATTTTTTCGGGGTTCCGCAAGGGCATACTCATGGCCTTATTCTCCTTATAGCCAGAACAAACACAGCCGAGAGAACAAACCCGGTAGGTTCCGGAAAAGCAATAAGCGCAGTCTGTTCTCCGTTGCTTTGTGTTGTGCTCTCTAATCAATCGTGGTCGTGATGATGTTCATGATGGTCGTGGTCGTGGTCATGGTTATGGTCGTGGTCGTGGTGGTGATGATCATGCGCCACCAGCGGCAACCCATGCTTCTGCTCAAAGCCGGTAACCCGATGGCGATAGATGCAAACATCACAGGTCATTGTCGCCGTGCCTTCCGCCACATCCCGATAACGCTGCGCCACCGCTTCAATTACCCCAGGATGGCGACCTAGATGCTCCGTCACCAGGATCTCAACCTCGGGATGATTTGCCTGGGCAGTTTGCGCCTGCGCCGTAATATCATTACGCACAAAGCCGGTAAACAGCACATAGGGCAGCACAATCACCCGCCGCGCACCGAGCCGCACACAGCGCTCGATCCCCTGGACCACATTCGGTGGGGTCACGCTCTGAAAGGCCGCTTCGACCCAGCCGTACCCGCGCCCCTCCCACAACAGCCGTGCCAGTTTGAACACCTCGCCGTTGCTGTCCGGGTCACGGCTGCCGCGCGCCACCACCAGCAGCGCCGTCGCGCTATCCGGGATGGCCTGCGTACTCCCGTTACGGACATTCGCAGCGCGTTCGGCCAGCGTACCCACGACCGGGTATTGCGCCCCGATAGGCGTGCCGTAGCGCAATTCAACCTGCGGCCAACGCTCCCGGGCCGCGTTGAGAATGGCGGGTACATCATTCTTCTGGTGGCGCGCCGGACCCAGGAAGAGCGGCAGCGCAACAATCCGCCGCGCACCAGCCTCCACGCCGGCGCGAATGCCCTCGATGATAGACGGCTCGGCCAGTTCGAGAAAACATGGCTGCACCGGCATCGCTAGCCGTTCAGCTACAACCTGGGCAAACTGGTGATATTCCGCGTTGCCTTCCGGGTCCGGACTGCCATGCCCAATCAGCAAGACGGTATCAGCATGAAACGTGCTATCTGTACTGATCATAGAAACTCTCATCTCACAGGAATATACCTGTTATTTTCACAAGTTGCGCGGTCGGTTCCAAACCAGGCATCTGCCTGGATGAACGGCCCGGTTCGCCTCTGGCAGGGCGGAACAGGACTTTCTTTTTGGAAAAAAAGTACCACGCTGCCGCAGGCAATTCTGGCTTCCACCTGGTCAAACGTTCGGTTTGCATACTCACCGCGTAACGCGTATCATTTACTGAATAGACGGAGTATACCATGGGTCTGCCGGTTCGATCTCTGCCCGCAGCACCGGATCGCCAAATATCTGTCCCGGCGCGTCCGCAGCAACGACCCGTCCCGCCGCCATCACCACAACGATATCGGCCCAGTGACGCGCAACCGCAGTGTCGTGGGTCGAGAGCAGCACGGTTTTTCCCCGATGCACCAGTTGCGCAAAGATCGCAAAAACCTGGCGGCGCATCCAGGGGTCCAGCCCGGAAGTCACTTCATCGGCGAGCAGTAGATCCGGCTCCATCGCCAGTACGCCCGCCAGCGCCACGCGCGTTTTCTGGCCGCCACTTAGCGCGTGGGTTGGTCGCTCCAGCAGTTCAGTGAGTTCACACAGCTCCGCCGCCTGCTGCACCCGTGACCGGGCTTCGTCCGCATCTAATCCCAGGTTGAGCGGCCCAAAGCTGATATCCTGGAACACGCTGGCGCTAAAGATCTGATCATCCGGATTCTGGAAGACCAGCCCGACCCGCCGCCGCCATGCCTGAAGCCCCGGCCGATCATAGGTCACTGGCTGCCCACCCAGGCAGATCTGCCCGTGCGTCGGCCGCAGGATGCCGTTGCCATGCAGCAGCAATGTTGTTTTGCCGGAGCCGTTACGCCCTAGCAGCACCACCTTCTTCCCCGCCCTCAGGCGGAGCGATGCGCCGCGCAGTGCCGGTTCCTGCCCACCCGGATAGCAAAAATGCAGATCATCAAGTTCCAGCAGCGGACTCATAGCCCTACCCATGCCAGCAGCATGCTGAACACAATCCCCGTCCCAAACCACCAGACCCACCGATCCCGCCGATAATTGACCGGCAGCACCCGCAGATCGCCCGTGTAGCCCCGGCTCTCCAGCGCCGTTTGCAGGCGTTGGCTACGCCCGTAAGCCTCAACAAACAGCCGGCTTGCCAGCAACCCCGCGCTGCGCATCCGCTGCCGCCAACCGCCATACCCCAACCGCGCATCCTGAGCCGTATACATCCGCTGCAAACTCTCCAGCAACGTAAAGATGTAGCGGTAGATCAAGGTCATCAGGTCAATCACGAGGGGCGGCACCCGCAGCCGGCGCAGCAGATCGATCAGGTCAACCAGCGGTGTTGTCAGGGCCAGGAAGTTCATCGCCGCCGCACTCCCCAGCGCCCGCGTCACCAGCAGCAGTGCGGTCTCCAATGCCGGCGGACTGCTGCTCACCCAGAGTGGCCCGACATGCCCTACCCACGCCTGATCAGGTGGTGGTGTCAGGCTCAGGCTCAACGCCACGCCGACAACGGCCAGAACCAGGAAGAGCCCCTCGGCCAGCAGCACCTGCCCAAAGAGTCGCCAGGAGTGGCCCGCCCAGCCCACCGTCAGCCCCCACATCCAGCCAACCGCCAGCAGCCCCACTGCCGGCCGACTTAGCAGCAGGCAGAGCAGAATGACCAGCCCTGCCAATCCCGCCTTCTGTGCCGGATCGACGCGGCGAATGCGATTGGCATAGGCATAGCGGTCAATAAGATGCATGTAATGTGTAGTCCGTAGTCCGTAATCCGTATCCCGTAGTCTGTAGTCTGTGAGTGAAAAGCTATGGTTATTCCTGGTGGGTGGTATCCGGTTGCGTCGCACTGTGTTCTGCGCGTCGCCGGCCCTGCTTGAGGCCCAGGAAATAGCCGATAAAGCCCGCGCCTAGGGCCGCCTGCAATGCAAAGAGCAGGCTCTCAGTTTCGCCCCCCGGCGGCTCCCAGATCGGCGCAAACCAGGGTTCGACATCGGGATCAATCTGGGTAATTGCCTCACTTGCTGCACTATCCGCACCGCCAAACTCCGAGCCCGGCACCAGCACCAGCGGCATAATCGCCAGCAGGACAACAATTCCGATTAACAACCAGACCACGCCCCGGCCCAACCCCTGCGCTTGAGCGGCATGTTCACGACTGGTCATGAGGTTCCTCCCTGTATACCGAGCGCCTGCAACTCACCCGGCGCATTGCTGCGTAGCGCACTTACGATCAATACCGTCAGAATGCCCTCGCTAACCGCCAACGGCACCTGGGTTACGGCAAAGATCCCGGCAAATTTGGCAAATGACGCACCAATCCCGCCGACCGGATCGGGATAGGCCAGCGCCAGTTGCAGCGCCGTCACCAGGTAGGTTGTCAGATTTGCCATTGCTGCCGCCAGGAAGACCGTCAACCAGAAGGGAGCATGATCCTTGAGTCCGCGCCAGAGCCCCCAGGCTACCAGCGGGCCGGCAATACCCATGCTGACCGTGTTTGCGCCAAGCGTCGTCAGGCCGCCATGGGCCAGCAATAGCGCCTGAAAGAGCAGCACAATCGCACCAAGGATACTCATCACCGCCGGGCCAAACAGAATCGCCCCCAGCCCGGTGCCGGTTGGATGACTGCTGGAGCCGGTGACGCTAGGGATTTTCAGCGCGCTCAACACAAAGGCAAACGCGCCCGCCAGCCCGAGCAGCAGCCGCGTCTCCGGCTTTTCCTGCGCCAGCCGACTGATCCGCCGAAAGCCGACAATCCAGAAGGGAATGGCAACCGCAAACCAGAACGCGGCCCAGAGCGGCGGCAGGAAGCCCTCCATAATGTGCATCGTGGCGGGCTTTGCCCACGCGACCTGCACACTGAGCAGCCAGAGCGCTGCCACGCCCCAGCCCACGCGCTTCCAGTACAATAACCTCCTCTGCTTCATCCCCGACTCCTTCTTGCTATAGTCCGGCATGCTGTAGTCCGTTTTATCCGTTTTATCCGTTAACCCGTAACCGTTAACCTCTACATTCAAAACTCAATTCCCTTCTGCGCCTTGATGCCCTGCTCCTTGAATGGATGCTTGATCTCGCGCATCTCCGTGACCATATCGGCAAAGTCGATCAACGCCTGCGGTGCATTGCGCCCGGTGATGATCAGGTGTAGCATCGGCGGTTTGTGCTGCTCCAGCCAGGCGACCACCTCCTGTGCATCCAGCCAGCCAAAGTCCAGCACATAGGTAAACTCATCCAGCAGGAAGATATCATAGTCGCCGCCGGCAATCTGTTCCTTTGCACGTTCCCAGCCATGCAGCGCCTTCGCCTGCGTCTCATCCATATCGCGGCTGGTCCAGGTGAAGCCATCCCCCATCGGCGTCAGCGTGATGCCCATCCGTTCCGCCGAGCGTAGTTCGCCAAAGTTGGCATTTTCATGCTTGAAGAACTGAATGCCACCCATGCGCATATCGCGGCCCCAGGCGCGCATCAGCATGCCCAGCGCCGCCGTGGTTTTGCCCTTGCCGTTGCCGGTGTTGACAATCACCAGTCCCTTGCGCTTCTTCTCCTGGCGTACGGCTTCCCGCCGTGCCTGTGCCTCCGGCGTGGAGTGTAGCGTTGTGCGGGGTTCGTCGGTGGGGAGTTGCGCCCCGGACTCCTCCGCTTCGGATGTGCCCATCTCACCTGCCGGCTTCTCATCCGCCGTTCCCGACTGCCGGTTGTTCATCGTCCCTTTGTCTTTCGTGGTGTATCTCTTCCATAAAAAAACCCCTAACCGGATCTGCGGTTGGGGAGGGTAGCGGCACCACCTGCTGAGTGTGGAACCGGACCACAGCGCAAACATGCCGCGCTGTACCCTCATCTCCTTTCCGCGAGGCGACGAAGACTCCAGAGCGGCGGGCGACCTGGCTCTGTCACCAGGTCAATCATCGCTGTTCGCCTATCTTTCACCAGAACAGATCTGACTGGTGATTATTGACCGCGAACGACTGACCGGGGGACATTACAGTTGCGGGACAGCGCCGGACTCACACCGGCTTCGCCTTTAAGCCCTGGTATCCGGGCCATGGGCACCGCTATGGCGGGGTATTCACTTATCGCATACAGCATACAATGTACGGATCGCACCAGCGCGATTATAGCACGGGAGCATCAGACTGGCAATAATCCGGGCGGTTTCGGCTCAGTTCAACAAGAGAGACGCGCCGCAACGCGTCTCTCCGCTAAAGTCACTATACGCTTATCCTGACAGTCGTGTTACGTTACACGCGTTACGCGGTGGGCGTCCAAACCGGATGTTAGACCAGATGAACGGCCGAATCGCCTGCGGCAGCATGGTACTTTCTTTTTCACGAAAATTTGGCTCTGTGAGCCAAATTTTCGTGAAAAAGGATAGTCGGTTCCGCCCGATCGGAGTCGAAGTACATCTTCCGGTGGAGCACCGCGTAAGTCGTGTTACGTTACACGCGTTACGCGGCGCGGCATTCAAATCAGGCATTTGATAGCAACAGTGCGGTGTTTCGCCTGCGGCAGCATGGTACTTGTTTTATTTTTCACAAAAAATTTGCTCTCAGAGCAAATTTTTTGTGAAAAAGACGGTTCGTTTCCAGTCTTTTTGGAAAAATGTGGCTCGGAGAGCCACATTTTTCCAAAAAAGGATGTTGTCTTCCGTCCTGCCGGCGGCGATAGCCGCTACCAAAAGAGGGACCGCGTAACGCGTGTAACATACACGCATTACGCAGTTGACATGCACCCCGGACGTTTCACCCCCGATGGAAGCCGGATTCGCCTGCGGCAGCATCCACTTCCGAGGGAGGGACCACGTAATGCATGTACGTTATGTATGGAAGAGCGTCGCAATCCGCCCGAACTGGATCTGTGCGCCATCCTGGATCGACACCGGGGTATTCGGCTCAATGCGGGCACCATTGACGCGCGTGTAGTTCGTGCTGTTCAGGTCCGTAATGGTCCACTGACCATTGGCCTGGTTGATCCGCGCGTGCTGGCGACTGACACCACCGGTTTCCCCACCAAAGGGCGTCAGATCGATCTCCGGGTAGATATCGCTGACCGGATCTTCACGCCCAACCGTGATCTCGGTTTTGCCGGCCGGCAGCGGCAATTCCTGTCCGCTATTGACCAGCACCAGACGTGGCCCCGGTGCGGGTGCCGGCGCGGGCGCAGGTGACGGCACGACTGTAGGCGCTTCCGCAGCGGTCGTAGCCGGAGTTGGCGCGCCTGCCGATGCCGGGGCCGCAGGCGCGGCGGTGGGCGCAGATGGCGCAGGTTGACCCAACAGGGCCGCCAGGTCCGCTTCGGCCTGGGCCAGCGCATTCCGCGCCTCATCCAGCCCGGCTGTGAGAAACGCCGGGGCAGATCCGGCGGGATAACGTGCCTGCATCTGCTCATACTGCGCAATCGTTTCCCGGTGCGCCGCGATCAGCCCCTCCAGTCGCTGCACTTCCGCCGGATCGGGACCGGCCGCCGGTGTCAGGGCTGCCAGATCCGCTTCCGCCTGAGCCAGCGCGTTACGTGCCTCGTCCAGGCCGGCCGTGAGAAATGTGGGCGCGGCCCCGGCGGGATAGCGTGCCTGCATCTGCTCATACTGCGCAATCGTTTCCCGGTGCGCCGCGATCAGCCCCTCCAGTCGCTGCACCTCCGCCGGATCGGGGCCGGGAACGGCGGCAGGCGCGGCGGGTTCCGCTTCCGGCTCGGGTGCAAGTGCCGGCTCCGGTTCGGGCGCAGGTACGGGCGCGGGCACTTCCGGTGCTACTTCTGCCGCGGGCGCGGGTGCGGGTGTCGGTGCAGACATTTCCGGCGCTACCTCTGCCTCTGCCTCGGGCGCGGGTGCGGGCACTTCCGGTGCCACCTCCGCCGCTTCGGGTGCGGGTGCGGGTGGCTCCGGCTCCGGCTCCGGCTCCGGCTCGGCCTCCACCTCCGGCTCGACCTCCGGCGCGGGTGCGGGTGGTTCCGGCTCGGCCTCCGGATCCGGTACAGGTGGCGGCGCGGGAACCGTCCGTTCCGCTGGTGGGGGCGATGGGGCGGGGATTGCCGATACATCCGCCATACTGGTATCAATCAGTGTTTCATCAGCCTGACCCGGCAGGGGTGCTGCCTGTTGCGTTGCGGCACTCTCCGGGGAAGCCACCATGGTTGGAACATCATTATTTGCAGTATACGCGCTGTAGTTCGTATTCAACGCGAACCCGCACTCTTCGCAGAATGCCTGCCCCAGCATGACCGATGCACCACAGTTCGGGCAGGTCAGCGGAGCACCGGGCGTGGGTTGGGGGGCATTCTCCGCCGGTGCATCCGGTTGAGCCGCCGGGTTGCTTTCCAGTTGGGTGCCACACTGATCACAAAAGCGATTATTTGGATCATTCGGTGCGCCACAGTTTGGACAGAAAATCATAATCTATGCTCCTTCAGAAACGTCAGACAGCAGATATGCAGGAGGCTACACGGTCAGATCACAACTGTACCTGACGTCTGTCCTCTACCTTCCGGCTCCGGCCTACTCCTCCAGTTTTTGGGTAAGACGACGAGTCGAATAGCGCAGTTCTTTTTGCGACTCCGCGCTCAGTTGGGCCCCCTGTTCCAGTTGTTCGGCCTGCTCCTGGGCGCGGGTTGCCAGGTCCAGTTCACCCAGGTCCAGCAGGCGCGTTGCCGCCGCCCGCAGTTTCTGGGTCGCCCCCGACATATTGCCCAACTCGGCCTCGGCGAGTGCGCGGGTCTGGAGCTTGAAGGCCGTCACCTTCTCAACCAGGTTCATCACGCGCGGGTCATAGGCCGCTTTGTCCGCGTCACTGGTGAATTCCAATACCACATCCTGTTTGACCACCTGCTCCGCCGTCTGTCCTACCGGGATAAAGTGCAGTTCCGCCTGCGCCATCCGAAATGATCCCGTGCTGCGCGGCTGGATCATCAGGTCCAGGATCAGACTGCTGCCGCTCCCGTACGCAATATCGCCCAGCTTCACTTCGACTTCGTTCTGTCCAATCGGCTGATAGCCCAGGTTGGCAATCGTCGGCGTCGCCCGGTAGACCGCCCGTGGCGTCACATCACGCACCAGCCGCAGCAGGAGCCGCACTGCGCGAATGGCCGTTCCCTGTGCCGTTTGCACCGTCCGCTGGAAGAAGCTATCGATCTTATCCGGTTCGGCAATATAATCCGAGGTGCCACCGGAAAGCTCGGCCAGGTCATCGAGCAGTTTCTCGTTCCACTCCGTCCCCAGCCCCAGCGCGGTGATTCGTACACCCTGTGTCCCCAGGCTCTGCGCAATCGTCCGGCAGGTATCTTCATCGCCCCAGGTCTGCCCATCGGTCAGTACCAGCATATGCGAGATATGCGCACTGTCAAGATGTTTTTGTATTTCGGCCTGGCCTGCCTGGAGCCCCAGCGACATTGCCGTACCTCCCGCTTCTTCAATCGTTGCGACCCGCGCCAGCAGGGCCGCCTTATCCGTAGCCGGGGTAGCGGGCAGCACCACCTGAACGGTATCATCGAAGATAACCAGCGACACAATATCCTGCGGTGTCAGGGTCTCGATCACCCGCCTGGTAGCAATTTTCATGCTGGTGAGCTTCTCACCCTGCATCGAGCCGGAACGGTCCAGCACCAGACAAAAGTTGAGTGGAACGGGTTGGCCGGCGGGAACGACCGGCTGCGCTTCCACCAGCAGGTAGTTCACCTGCGGCACATTGGTCATAGCCAGCGGTGCGCGCCCCCAGGTAGCGGTGAGTGTAACTCCATCAGCCATAGTGATCTCCGTGCATATGCTGCATAACGCAGGACTCAGCAACCGACACAACCGGCAACCAACTACTCGAACATAACCAGTACCGACGTAATATTATCCTCACCACCAGCCTGGTTTGCAGCCGCGACCAACTGCTGACAGATCTGCTGAGGATCGCCGGCATAGCGGGACAGGATCTGCTCCATCTCCGGATCGTGGGTCATCTCCCATTGACCATCGGAACAGAGCAGCAGCGCATCGCCCGGCTGCAGGCGCTCGTTAAACAGATCAACCTCGATATCTGCCTTATCGCCGAGCGAACGCAGCACCGCGCTACGCTGCGGATGGGAGTAGATATCGTCTTCGCTGATCTGACCAATTTCAACCAGGCGCATCACCAGCGAGTGATCCCGGGTGATCCGCTGCAGTTTGCCGTCGCGGTAGCGATAGGTCCGGCTGTCGCCGACATTCGCAATCGTGGCCCGATCGCCCACCACCAGAGCCATGGTCAACGTGGTGCCCATATCATTGCCCCGCGCCTGACCCTCATTCAGCACATACTGGTTGGCCTGAAGTGCTGCCCGCCGCACGATCTCCCGCACCCAGCCCTCATCATAGTCGGCATCCAGGTCAAGCGCGACGGTCAGGTACTCGCGCATAATCTCCTCAACTGCGCCGCGAATAGCCAGCCCGCTGGCAACTTCCCCGGCGGCATGCCCACCCATACCGTCGGCGACGATGTAACACCCCCACGAGCGCCGGTTAGAGGCATTGTCCGTTCCCAGCACCAGCGTCAACAGGCTGTCCTCATTATGCTCGCGCAGCATACCCGTATCGGAGAGCGCGCCAACCCGCTGGTGCAGGGCCAGCGGGCGCGTATGCTCGGCGAGGAGCGCCTCCAGTTGCTGCGCCAATTCCGCGGCATGGCCGATCTCCTCGGTGCGCACCTGGCGCAGAACCGTGGTCAGGTCACTCTCGCCGACCACCTCCAGTGCCTCATCTTCGTTCAGACGCTGCGTGGTGCGCGGAGTTGCGGTCAGGCGTTCCAGCAAGCCGGCCAGTTCCTGGAGATCGACCTGCTGCACATCAGATGGATCATCTTTCGTTATCATTCGCAGATTGGAAACCGTGCGCAGGCGTGGCTGACTCGCGGGCGTCAACTCCAGGTCGGCAGGCTCCAGCGGCCCCAGCAGCAGATCTCGGTCGTGTAACACCGCCATCAGGTGCGCCAGATCGCGCCCGATGCGCAATGCCGTGACTTCATCCAGGGGTGCCTGTACCGGCTCATAGGTGCTCTCTTGCAGCAGCACAAGCGTACGCCCATTCTCTTCGACCCGATCCCAGACTGCCGGCAAAACTGCCTGAGCCGCGTCATCCTCAATCGTGGGAATGAGCGCCGGACCCGTCAGGGCGTCACTCGGCATCAGCACCCCCCGATAGTTGCGCTGCTCCAGCGAAGCGCCGCATTCGATACAGAAGGACTCACCCGGCTCGTTCTCCAGTGAACCACAGGACCAGCAGCGCCGCCAGGGTTCGTGGTCTACAACCTCGACCACACCATGGGTCGTTTCATCCAGAATTTCATAATGCCCGCCAAACAGTGAGGGGCCGGCAGGTTGCGACTGTTCCATCAACTTCTCCTGATCCGCACCAGACAGTTCAGGTAGCGGCGTAGTAGGACTGGTGGCTGCTTCTGACGTTGCATGAGACGAATCATCATGGGCAAGGGTTGCGGCCAGCCAGTGCGTATCTTCCGGCGTTGGACGGACGGCGTGAGACGTGGGTTGTTCTACCAGCGGCGTGGCGCAGTTCCAGCAAAAGCGCGCACCGACGCGATTGTCACAACCGCAAGACTCGCAGATCGGCATGGTTATGCTCCCTCAACCGTTGCCACAATCACACTGATATTGTCTTGCCCACCCCGTTCATTGGCTAACGTCACGAGGCGCCGGCAGGTATGGCGCGGGTGAGCCGCCTGGAGCACTATCTGCGCCAATTCGGTATCTTCGACATAAATTGTCAACCCATCGGAACAGAGCAGCAGACGGTCGCCAATCCGCAGTGCATGGCTGCCCGTGTCAACATCAATCGTCGGCTCGGTACCCAGCGCCCGGTAGAGTGCATTGCGGTGTGGGTGCGTGCGCGACTGCTCCGGCGTAAGCTGTCCAATATCGACCAGGCGCGCCACCAGCGTATGGTCGGAACTCAGTTGCAGCAGCGGTTCGCCTTCGTCGGTGACACCGGCGGCATTGAAGAGGTAGGCGCGGCTATCACCGACATGCGCCATATGCGCCCGATCTCCAACCACGACAATCAGCGTCAGCGTTGTGCCCATGCCCTGCTGCTCTGATTGTGCCTGGGCCGCGGCGTACACCCGCTGGTTGGCCGCCAGCACCACCCGGCGTAGCAGATCCTGCCAGGCCGCATCATCCGGGGGCAGTAATGTCTGCAATTCGCTGCGTAGCGTCTGCTGCACCGTCTCACATGCCAGTCGGCCGGCAACCTCGCCCGCGTGCGCCCCGCCCATGCCATCCGCAACCAGCAGCATATGCACAACCGCCCCCGCAACGGACGTGATGGGCTCGATGACACAGGTATCTTCGTTGTTCCGGCGCACCCGCCCAATATCGCTCAAGACGGCGGAATGCAGACGCAGCGGCTCCGGTTGATCCGGACGGCTATCCTGCGGGTTGTATGTATCCGGCAGGAGCGAACCACAGGCAATACAGAAGCGCGCCCCGGCACGGTTGCCCCGCCCACATATAGGGCAACCCACGCTGTAGCGGCGCGCCACCGGCAGGCGCGTCGTGATCCGCACCGTTTCGCGACCCTGGGCCAACTGCTCCGAGAGACTATCCAGAATGCGAGAGAGATCCTTGATCGCGGCCGCCGCATGCCGGCGGGTCACCTGATCCGTACTCTGCAACTGCTGTTGCCACCAGTGAACACCGGATTCAATCATCGTCAACAGTTCACGCAGGCTGAGCGCTTCCTGGGTGACACGCAAGCGCTTACCACCCGGGATCAGCATCTCATCCTGGGGAAGAAGCGCAACCGGCGTACCACAACGGGTACAGAAACGTGACGACGCAGGCAGCGACGCGCCACAGTGCCGGCAGATCTGTGAAGTGGTGGAACTCACGGCTATCACCTCGGCGGAAGCATGCGGTTGTGTGCGGCCAGAACAGCGATTACACCTACGCGCGCGTGCGGCTATGCCGGGAAGGAGCGCATGACCTGACTGTCAGGCAAATTATAGCACAGGAGCAGTCCAGGTGCCGCACCGGGCGCAGCCGCCGGTCACATATGCAGCGCGAATCGGCAACGCACCCGTGTCATACGAACTACTTTGACACTGCAAGCAAAATTCCTATGGTGTATCTTCCGGCTGTTTCAATTTCCAGAAATACGCCTGCATCTTCCCTATGCCCGATATTGCTTAAGAACAAACCTGTGCAAGCGCTTGACAGGGACTTTTGTTTTGGAGTATAATACAAAAAGTTACATGTCAAAGTAAAGGTTCCACTAGCCGTGGCACTGTCTTTAGGCCAAAAAATTGGGCGACTGCGTCAGGAACGCGGTCTGACCCTACAAGAAGTTTCTGATGGATCGGGGTTAACGCCCTCATTTCTGAGTCGGCTGGAACGGGATAAGGTCAATATCTCCGTTGCCAACCTGCGCAAGCTGGCGTTGTTTTTCAACATTCAGATGACCCACTTCTTTGAAGGTGAGGACAACCAGCAGGCCGGTCAGATCGTCCATCGCAGTGAACGTATCAAACTTAGCCTTGATGATGCTCCCGTTCAGGTCTACTCGTTGCTCCCGCCCAATGGCGACATGGAAGCCCGTTTAATGGATGCTCAGCCGGGGAGTGGGCAACAGGGCTTTTCCAGCAGAGGCAGCCAGATGGTCTACCTGCTGCACGGGCAACTGCGTTTTCATCTGGGTGAGGAAGAGTACATTCTCCAGGAAGGTGATACGCTCTTCTACCGCGATGATCTGGCCCATAGCTGGGTCAATATCGGCGACGATACGGCAACTGTCCTCACGGTCAGTTCAACGAATGGGCGCGACGAACGGTAACGCAGGGTTACTGCTGGCATCTGGTACAGATCTTGGTTATAATGAGCCAAGCGATGTATCAGATGCCGCTCACATGAGTTGAGCGCTCCGGGTAGGAGGCCCTGTTCGTGTGATAGCTCACTCCCACTATCATACCCCAACATTATGAGTACCGAGTCGCGTAGTTTACCACAAACATCCGAACACCCCGCCGCCGAGGAGCATACTGCGCATACTACCGACACTGATGCGCATCAGGCTGCACCCGCCGCCCCACCGGTCGAGGTGGAGACTCCAGCCGCGGCGGAGAACGTCACCGCCGCGGCGGAGGCAACCAGTTCCCCGGCACAGGTAGACGTAACGCCCATCACGCTGCGGCGGATTGCCCGCTGGTTGCTGGTGCTGGGCGGACTTTATGGGCTTGGCTGGCTGCTCTGGGCAAGCTGGTCCGTCCTGCTGCCGTTTCAGATTGGTCTGGTGGTGGCCTACCTGGTGCTGCCCCTGGTGAATAACCTGAGTCGGCAGATGCCCCGCTGGGCCGCTATTCTGACGGTCTACCTGGGTGGACTGATTTTGGCTGTCGGCTTTTTTGGATATATTGTTCCGCCACTGATCAATCAGATTAACCAGTTTATCAGTCTCCTGCGCAATATTCGCCTCGAAGAGATCAGCGGTCTGGCCGATGAGTGGATCAAACAACTGCAAGCCTATCACGAGACGATCCCCGAAGCAGTTAGAGAACCGCTGGAGGAGGGTTTTGGGCAGGCGGTTGAACGTCTCCAGAGTAACTTTACAACGTATGTGCAGGAGTTGGGAACGTTTCTGTTAACCAGTGTGCTTCAGGTGGTCAACACCGTTACCTTTTTGCTGGGATTCCTTATTGTTCCCTTCTGGCTCTTCTATGTGTTGAAGGATGAGCGTGACGGGTTTGCCACGCTAAACACGATGTTGCCGGCAAATATGCGCGCCGATTTCTGGGCGATCCTGCGCATCTTCAACCGCATTTTTAGCAGTTATATCCGGGGGCAGTTGTTGCTTGGGTTGCTGGTCGGTCTTGTCGCCGGGCTTGGATTGTTTATCCTGGGGCTGTTTGGGCTGGAGGTTGACTCGATCTTGCTGCTGGCGATCATTGCGGGGATCACCGAGTTGATCCCGATTATCGGGCCGATTATCGGGGCAATCCCGGCGATTACGCTCGGGTTTTTCGACTCGGTGACGACGGGCGTGGCGGTGACAATTTTGTACATTGCCATTCAGCAACTGGAGAATAACTTCCTGGTGCCGCGCATCGTCGGCGAGAGCGTGGGCATTCACCCGGCCATTCTGATGGTGCTGCTGGTGGTCCTGGGCCAGGCATTCGGCCTGATCGGGATTATCCTGTCAGCGCCGCTGGCGGCCGTCGTACGCGATATTTTCATCTATGTGCATGGTCGCCTGAGCGATCCCCCACGCCCTGCCGGGCTGCTCCCCGAACGTCCGGGCCGAAACACTTCGTGATACGAAGCGCGTATGCGGCAGCCATGCTGCCGCACTCCAAAATGTGATTGGTCACGCAGCTTCGCGCCGCCGCCGCACCAGATCAACCAACCGGGAGCGTTTCCGCATTCTTCGTTCAACATAAAAGGGATCAGTGTTCAGCAGACGCCGCCGGACAGACAGGCTGTGCCCGGTCAACAGGCCGCGCGCAAACGATGTCATATCCGAGAAGGAGGCGAGTTTGTCGGCAAGTACCAGCACCCAGCCTTCCCGCGTGGTTGGCGCAGGGCCAAACGGGTACATATGGCTGATAATAGCATATCCGACGGCCTCCGGTTCGCCAAGTTCGGCGGCAAGCCGGGCCGCAACTGCGCCGTGGGTGCTAATCGTACCCAGACGCGAGTCGAGATCATGCAGAATCGCTGCACGGGTGCAGATCTGCCGATCAGCTCCAAACAGGGGAGCCAGACGGTAAGAATACCGGGCCGAACGCAGGAGATGATCATGCTTGGGGATGCTATGGTGCATCTGCTCGCGGGTCTCCATCACCTTGGGGTGTTCCAACAGGTCAGCAATGATGGAGTGATACATCAATCCAGAACCTCCTAAACTCACGCGCTGTTTTGCTGCGCTAACTATATCCTGTAAACTATTCCTGTAAATTATACGAGTTACGCGGTAAGCATTCAAACCGAACGTTTGACCAGGTGGAAGCCGGATTCGCCTGCGGCAGCGTGGTACTGTTTTATCTTTTTCACGAAACTTTGGCTCTCTGAGCCAAAGTTTCGTGAAAAAGATCTGGTTTCTTCCGCCCTGCCGGAGGCGAAAGTCCCTTCCGGGTCAGGGACTGCGTAAGTCGTGTAATTTATTCCTGTATCGTTATACCATGCCTGAGAAGCAGGATCAATCACACGCGGGTACTGATAGCCGGTTAGGTAGACTGGTCCAGCAATGTTGCGGTGGCGCTGTAGGGGTCTTGCGTGCGCTCTATGATCTGCTGCACCATGGCGTCCCAGGCAGGTCCGCGCAGGCGTTCCCCGGTCAACTCCTGCACTGCGGCAGTCAACTCACGCTCCGCATGCGCCGGCGCGTGCGCCGTCCCCTGGTTGCTGGTTTGAAGATGGGCCGTATGCTGCTCAATCGCCGCGATAATTTCAGCGCTGCCTTCGTTGCGTATGGCAACCGCTGTCAGCACCGGCGGCTCCCAACCGTCGGCGGCCGGTGCGCCCAGATGCAGCATCGCGCGCAGTTGCTGCACGGTCTGGTCCGCTCCGGCGCGATCGGCCTTGTTGACCACAAAAATGTCGGCAATCTCCAGGATGCCCGCCTTGATGGACTGTACCACGTCACCCATGCCGGGCACCTCAACCACAAGCACCGTCTGGGCCGGTTGCATCAGTTGTTGGCCGGGGCAACATATTCACGTTATAATCAGGAGGTCCAGTTCAACATGTCCGGCAGTTGATATGCGAGATAGTTATGACACTGAACCTGATCCTGCAACCAACCGAACCCACCCTGGCCCAACTCGACACGCCCCAGATCTGCTATCTGCTGGTGACACTCCGGCCCCAGGCCGGCAGCAGTGGTGCCCGCCCGGTCAACTGGGCGCTGGTTGCCGATGCCAGCCGCTCAATGCGTATTCCCATCGTTGATGAAGCCCAGTTTCGGCAACTGGTTCGCGCGGGTGGCGCCCATGAAGTGCTGGTCGATGGCATTCCGGTCTGGCAACTGAGCGAACCGGTTGACCCGCAGCTACGCGGTGAGACGCCCAGCGCCCTGGACTACACTGCTCGCGCCCTGCACAGTGTGGTGGAACAGATGGACGCGGCTGATCGGTTTACCCTGGTTGCCTGCGCCGAACATGCGCGGGTGCTTGTGCCCAATACCAGCGGGGCTGACCGGGCTGTGCTGGTGCAGGGTATTGAACAACTCAAAATGATCGATCTGGGTGAGGCGACTGATCTGGCGCGGGGGTTGCATCTGGCACTGAACGAACTGGTACGCGGACGTGCTGCCGGCGATACAAAGACCGAACGCATCCTGCTGATGACCGACGGTTTTACGCAGTATCCCGATACCTGCCTGACGCCGGCGCAGCAGGCTGCCGCCGCGGGCGTGACCATCAGCACGCTGGGGCTGGGGGGGGATTTTCAGGATGACCTGCTGACCGCCCTGGCCGATGCCGGCGGGGGACGCGCCATGTTTATGCGTCATGCCGCCAATATTCCCCGGGCCGTCACGCAGGAACTGGCAGCCGCCCGCGCGGTAACGCTGCGCACGGTGACGCTGACGTTCCGGTTTAGCCGGGAGGTCACGCTGCGACGGGCTACCCGCATTCAACCGGCGCTGTCGCAGCTTACGCCAACCCTGGATGATCCGCGCACGGTGAAGCTCTACCCGGGCGATCTGGAGTCCGGCACCCCGGTGACAATCCTGCTTGAACTGCTGGTTCCTGCCACGCCGCCGCTCCACCCGGCGATCAGTCCGGTGGACGATGGTACGGCGCGCCGAATGCGCCTGGCCCGGCTGATCCTGAACAGCCCTGATCTGCCTACGACAACCCACGATCTGGTTGCAACCTACACCCGAACGCCTGCGGCCCCACCCGCCGCCGTGCTGGAGGCCGTCGCCTATGCTCACGCTGCCCGATTGCAACGGCAGGCGTTGGAAGCCGCTGCCAGAGGCGATCATGCTGCTGCGGCTACACGGTTACGCGCCGCCGTAGACCGCCTGACGGATCTTGGCGAGAATGATCTGGCGGCCGCTGCGTTATATGAAGCGTTATCTCTGGAGCAGACCGGCCAGACCAGCGGCGTTGGCGCGAAAGAGCTGACCTACGCCACCCGGCGGCTGCGGAGTGAGGAGGCATGAGATAGGTTACAGGTTACAGGTTGCAGGTGATAGGAGAAATCCTTAAGCACCTGGTAGGGACGCGCTTCTGCGCGTCCGCAACTTCCCCGGATGCAGAAAATGTCTCCTGAACCGGCACGGTGGTCTGCTCTATCCTCTATCCTCTATCCTCTATCCTCTATCCCCTATCCCCTGTCCCCTGGTGCCGGCGGTAGGCTGCCAGGGCTTTGCGCTGGCTACTCCATTTCAGTTCCGGTACTTCTTCCAGGGGAACGATGCGTGCTTCACTGACTTCAGTTGCATCCCCACCCAGGGTACCGCTCACGGCCCGCGCCGCGAAGCAGAAGACAATGTAAAACATGCATGGATCGCCATACCCAGGGCTATGCTCATACCCCAGAAAGCGCAGATCGGTCACATCCAGGCCGGTTTCTTCCTGAACTTCGCGGATGGCCGTATCCGCCGGATCTTCGCCAAACTCGGCATGACCGATGGGTAGATGCCAGATCCCGCGATCCGGTGGAATATTGCGCTTCAGCAGGACAATTCCGCCCTGATACTCCACCACCACCGTTGCGGCGATGTTGGGGTTTGGGTAGAACACCCAGCCACAGCTCGGGCAGCAGAGCCGCTCCCGCTCATGCCGTGGCACACGTTCCAGCGGCGTCCCGTCGAGCGGGCAGAAGTGGAACTGGTAGGTGGTCGGGTAGGCATCAATTGTTGGCAGAGACATCTGATTTCTCCGTAGTTCGTAGTCCGTAGTCCGTAATCCGTAATCCGTAATCCGTAGTCCGTACTGTTTGTGCTGGGTTATTATAAACGCCCGGTGGTACTGGTCAGAGGGACGGGGTTGCTCTCCGTCCGAGGGTGGCGGTGTGATTGCAACCGGGGTACGAGGGCAGCGCGGTGCAGATGGTGTACAATAGGGGCACAGGGACAATTATCAGAAGAGGCAGATCTGACGGGGCGTAGCGGGAGCCGATCCCGGCTATCCCTGCCATCCTGCGCGCATAACCGAAGGAGGCAAGCTATGAAGCGACAATGGAACATCGCAGGAACAATTCTTATCGTACTACTGGCGGTCACGCTGCTGCCCGGCACTGTCGTTCAGGCCCAGACCATAACCCTGGAACCGGAACGCCCAGCGGTCGAAGCGGGATCAACGCTACGCCTCTTTGGGCGCAATTTTGAACGTGGGGAACGGGTTTTCTGGTGGACAACCAATCCCCACGGTGCCGTTCTAGGGGGCGAACGCGTTGAGGCTTCCCGTGACAGTGGCTATGTCGAGATATTTTTCGAGGTACCCGAAGATGCCGACGGCGGACGCTGGTTTCTGACCGCCTACGGCGAAGATTCCCAGGAGCCGGTCGTTGCTTCGTTTGTGGTCATTGGGCGTGATCCCAACCCGAATGATCCGGAGGACTTCCAGATCAAGGTTGCGCCGCCCAGTGGTCCGGCAGGCACCGAGTTTGCCTTCGCTGCGAAAGGCTATGACGACAACGAGGAGATCAGCTACTGGATCACCGCGCCCGACGGCAGTATCTACGCGGCGTTCCCCAAAGGCGCCGACGCCGATGAAACCGGCCGGGTTGATCTTACCTGGCAGGTGCCGTACGATGCACCACGCGGCATATGGGTGATGACTATTCAGGGATACGACAGCACCGTCGCCCGTGGCATACGGTTTGAAGTGTTCTAGCGCCGGCAATGCAGCACGCGGCAAAGATGCGCTAAGGCAACCTGCGATTGGACAGTTGCCGGCATCTTTGCCGCGTTACTTTTTCTGGAGATGACATGCCCGTACCAGCAGGTGATACCCCGTCCCCAATGACCACTCCCCTGTCCGCAACGATTCAGGTACAGCCGGGTGCGCTGTTGGCAACCGCCGGGGCCGATGTGCCGGTTGCAACGCTGAATGTAACGCTGCAATCCTATGGCCTCTGTCTGCCGATTATGCCCCTGGAACCGGGCCTGACTCTGGCTGATCTGGTTCACCGCAACGCCGGAGGACGGCGACGCTTCCGCTATGGCACCATCGCCCGTTACCTGCGCGCTGCTACACTGGCACCGGCAAACGCGCCCGATCATCCTATCATTCTCGGGGGGCCAACGCTCAAGCGGGCAACCGGCTATGGATTGCCACGCGCCCTGGTGGGCAACTGGATCGCGGCCGGCGCGCTGCTGGATATCACCGTGAACCTGCGTCCGCTGCCGCCGCTGCGCCGCGCGCTGCTGCTGGAGTGCTCCGATCTGCCGGCCGCCGTGTACCTCGCCGCCGATCTGCTTGCCGCCCGGTTGGAACTGAGCGCGCTGGCCCTGCTGGAACAGGCAGAGACCTGCATGCTGCTGGCAGAACTGGAGGGAACCGCGGCCCTGCTTGAACGTCAGGCCAGCGAGATTGTGACCCGCGCCACGGCAGTCGGCGCAGCCGTAACCCAATCCGAAACTGCCTGGCACCCCTGGGAGCACCGTGCCACCGCCGAGTCTGACGCTATTGCGGGCCGTCTGGATCTGGCGCTGCCCCGGGCTACGCTACCGGAGTTTGCGCGGCAGGCGGACATAATCCTGCGCCGCTACGGGCTGGAGCTACCGCTGTGGAGCGATCTGGGCACCGGCACGTTCCATCTGACATTTCCGGGGGAGCGTACGGGCGAAGTGACCCAGGCGGCCGCGCTGGTTTACCACCTGGCCCGGCAACTGGGGGGAACGCTCTGCACCGAGCGTGGCATGAGCGATCTGATGCGGCAGTTCTGGCAGTATGCGGCCCGGCGACAGGGCATTGGCGACTGGCAACCGATGACTCGCAAAGAGACAGCGAGTATGGTCGATACGCCATTTGCTACGCGGCAACCGCTGCTCTCTGGATTACGGGAGATCGTTGGTGCGAACTATCTGCTGACCCGACCGGAGGATATCGGAACCTACGCGCAGGATGCCTCTATCGCGCAGGCGAATGGCGCGCCGCTGGCCGTGGTGCTCCCGGCATCTACCGCCGAGGTCAGCGCCGTGGTCGGGCTGGCGCACCGGTCAGGCGTGTCGGTGGTGACACGCGGCGCGGGGAGTGGTCTGGCAGGGGGCGCAACCCCATCGTCGGGGGCGCTTCTGCTGGTGCTAACCCGGATGGAGCGACTACAGGCCGATGTCGCGCAGATGGTCATTCACGCCGAGGCGGGCACGATCACCGCCGATATCCAGCGCGCCGCCGAAGCGTATGGCCTGTTCTATCCGCCCGATCCTTCCAGTCAGGGGGTTTCGACCATCGGCGGGAATATTGCCTGTAATGCGGGTGGACCGCGCTGTCTCAAGTATGGCGTAACCGCTGATTATGTCGTGGGATTGACGGCGGTGCTGGCCGATGGGTGCATTCTACGGGTGGGGGACGGCATCACGGCCCAATCACCGGATGCAGGATTGCTGCAACTGCTGATTGGCTCGGAGGGGACACTGGCAGTTATCACCGAGGTGACGCTCCGGCTGATTCCCCAACCGGCGGCCCGCCGCACAGCCATGGCGATTTTTGACCAGCTTGACGCAGCCTGTGCCACGGTTGAGGCGATTATGGCGTCGGGGTTGTTGCCCGCCGGCCTGGAGTTGATGGACGACACCACCATTGCCGTGGTGGAAGACTATTTGCGCTTGGGATTGCCGCGCGATGCCGGAGCGCTCTTGCTGCTGCTCTCCGATGGCGTGCCGGAAGCCGTCACCGACGAAGCCGCAGCGCTGGCGGAACTGGCGCGGCGCGGTGGCGCACGTACGGTGCAGGTAGCGCAGACTGCCGCTGACGAAGCGGCGCTCTGGCAGGCCCGCCGGGCCATCTCCCCGGCACTCAACCGGTTGCGACCCAACCGCCTGGGCGAAGATATCTGCGTGCCGCTGCCCCAGATTGCCAATGCCGTTCGCCGGATCAAACAGATTTCTGCCGAATATGATCTGCCCATTGCCATCTTTGGGCACGCGGGTGACGGTAATCTGCACCCAAATGTTCTCTTCGACGCGCGTGATCCGGCGCAGGTGACGCGCACCTGGCAGGCCGCCAAAGAGATCTTTACGCTGGCCCTGGAATTGGGCGGCACGCTCTCCGGCGAGCATGGTATCGGCACGCTCAAGCGACCGTTTTTGCAGGCCGCATTGGGAACGGAACTGCTGGAGTTGCAGCAGCAGTTGAAGGCCACATTTGACCCGCAAGGGCGGCTTAACCCCGGCAAACTGCTGCCGTAGCCCACAAATGTGTAAAAGTGCCGACGGGTCAGTTCCTGCGCGGCACACCGGAATGATTAGATGGCCGGGCGTATGAGGGCGGACGTTCCCAGGCCGGACGGCGGCGCACCCCGATGCCAAACGCCTTGCGCACACTGATCAGGTAGATTGCTATACAGAGATTAAATGCCATGTCAATAATCGCCGTGCTGATCAGGCCAAACTGAAGGGGAGACGTAGCCATGCCGCCCGGAACAACGCCTGCCAGGAATGCTGCAACTGGTTCGGCATAGGCAATACCTAGCACACCAGCCACAACACTCACGGCATTCAGCAAAATATGGAAAACCCATGCCCATCCCAGCAGATCCCATAACGACCAGTAAAACCAGATCGTAAACAGTGACACGCCAAATCCGGCGATAAGATAGCCTGCCGGGCTAGTCAACGAAAATGCCGCACTCATGCGCAGATACGCGGTGAACAACACCAGAACAGTATAGGTTAACCCACTCAGAATACCCAGCGTGGCAATGATTGCTACGCCCAGAGGACGTTGCGGCTCTGCCTGAACCTGCCTCCGCATCGAGTAGCTATAACCATACGACATGCGTCTGTTCCTCCTTAACACATTGTGATGACTCCCACGGCGAAAGCGCGTGGACTTCTCGGGACTTGCACCCATGCATGCTCATCCATATGCAACTCGGTATAGTCCGCTCTACCTGCACATGAGCAGGAAGGTCCACAACAGAAGCGGTCTATTCAGGGTTGCAGCCTGCCAGTAGCACGCCTGGTCTGCTGGAATGCCTGGAGTTAACCGGCACCACAGGGGCGGACACGGTTCGTTTTCAGTGCAACGACCATCTTTTGTCGGATAGAACAACTGTGCCACGAAACGGATTGTAGTGCAACCCAATAAGCTAAAGCCGCGAAAGCGAGTGAAGGGCTTCTATCCCACGGCGAAAGCTCGTGGGCTTTACGCCCTATCTTTGTAATCACTTCACTTCTGTCCGTGCGTTATAGTCTGGATCAGCATGCGCAACAACGCGACTCAAACCGGCCGGTTAGCCGTTTACGCGCACCCATACCCAGACGCCGGAAAGAGACCGGCACTCCGGTTGATACGGCATACGTGGCAACACTCCAAACGACCTGGTTGTATCCTGATTGTAATGAGAGAATGGGCTAAGGGGTGGAACGCTGGTTATGATGCATACCTATTATAGCGAAATAGATGCCATGGATGTCAAGTGAAAGTTTGTTCATATGAAGGGTCGGACAAGGGGAATTGGCGATGGGTATGCAGTGGATCGGTGCGATTCGTGTGTACCATTGCATCTCCGGCAGATCAGGGCAACCGGATACGGAGGACATTGCTGCATCCGCATCCGGTTTTCCGACAATCATCCGTCCGGAAGAAGCTATACCGTGAGATCATCAAACCAGACCTCACCCCGCTCGCCGGCGGCAACGGGATAAGAACCGGTTTCTTCAAAATAGTCAGTAGCAAAGCTATGTTCAGCATGCAGTTCACCGATGTATGCAGGATACTCACTGACAACACCGGACCAGGTATGCTCAAAAATTTCATGCTGCTGGTGCATACAAATGTTCCTTTCGCTTATCGGTATAATTCGGGCGCAGACGCCGCGGTTCTGCAAGACGCGGCATGGCCCACAGGCTTCCCCAATTACTACTTGCCCTATTCCGGATACTGTTTACCCTACTGCAGACACTATGCCAGAGGAACGATGTGCGATTGAGCGTATGGAATAGCGTTACAGACGCAGCCGGTTGCCCTGTCGGAACAGGTTGACAGTATAATCATTGTGCCTGAATGTCATGTGACACCTACCTGTAACCTCGCTGACGATTTGAAAAGATCTACGTGACAACGCAAAACAGTATTTCACGGCATTTCTATGCATTCTTCTGGCTTACTGAAGGGGAATGCAAGAAAATGTGAGTTGTGTCACGCTGACTCGGAGAGAATCGTCGCGTGCGTGCCGGCAACGAGAGCCTGCAGAGCGTTTCCCTACAAGCGGAGTGGCGCGGGCAGCATGACACGTCTCGTTGTAGGACTACAACTGCTTCTGATGATAGCGCAGGGATTCTTCCACCCGACTCTGGACCTCTTCAAAGTCGAAGGGCTTAATGATCACATGATCAAAGCCGGCGCGAATAATATCAGGGGGAAGATAGTTCCGAGCGTGGGCCGTAATTGCCAGGATCGGCGTGTGGGCAAACTGCGGGTCAGCCCGTAACTCCTTGACGGCCTCGATGCCGGTTTTGCGCGGCATCTGGATATCCATCAGAATCAGATCGGGCCGGCGGCGTTGGGCAACTTCGATTGCTTCCTGGCCGTTCCGTGCATCATAGACGGTAAAGCCCTGCCGCTCAAAAAAGAGGCGCAGCAGAAATTGTACATCCTGCTCATCATCAACCACGAGGATACGGTGACGTTTCATAACATTGACCTCCCGGTAAGCCTGGTAGCGCACTGCGGTGAGGAGATCCGCATTGGTTATAGTGACAGTATAGCATGATATTGCAACACCTACATTACCGGATTTCGATCAGGATCTTGCGAACATGATCGCGGCCGGTGTGCTCACACACTCGATCTATGCTAGACTAAAACGTTCGATCATGGCAATCCGCAAAGATTACAAGACATTCTCAATTTGGGCACACGCACATGCACGCGTGCCCGGCGTGGTGTCAGGTCATGTTCATTGCCGGTAGGATGCAGGCCGCTCCCACGGGGAGCGGCCTATCGCCCTCGCCAGGGCGAAACTGACGATCAGATGTCCTTGATCGGGCAGCGGAAGGTTGGTCATTATTCGGTTATCATGAAGGTATACCTGAGAGTCTATGCACAATAAGCGGATGTGGCTTCCCAATGGGCTAAAAAGACAACCTTGCCTGGTGGTGTTTAGCGCATTCTGATGCGGTTTCGTGCTTATTGTGCATAAGCTCTCTGTATCTGCACAGCATCCGCCACCGGCATGCCGGCAAATATACCCTGACTGCGTACCTTCTGACTGGTATAATGAAGTAGAAGCAGTGACGCATAGTGAGAGTAGTTCATGCAGGATTCTCCGTACGTTTTTCCTACGGCTGTCGCGGCGGTTATGTCGGTCGGCGTTATTATCTTTGCGTGGCTGCGCCGTCCCGCGCCGGGAGCGAAGGCCCTGGCGCTGCTGGGTGTGGCCATAGCCTGGTGGTCAACCACTTATGCCCTGGAACTGGCCCACGCCGATCTGGAGTCGATCAAGTTCTGGGTGCGGATGGAGTATTTTGGCATTGTGATCGCGCCGGTCGCCTGGCTGGCCTTCGCGGTGGAGTATACCGGGCGCAACCAGTGGCTGACCCGCTCCGTGAAAGGACTGCTCACCGGCGTGCCACTAATAACGCTGCTGCTGGTCTGGACAAATGATGCACATCACCTGATCTGGACGGACATGGGGCTGAAAGACATGGGGGCATTTGTTATGTATCGATCAACCTATGGTCCATGGTTCTGGGTCCATACGGCCTATTCCTACCTTGGGATCGTTCTCGGCTCGTTTATTCTGCTGCGTGCCCTGCTTAACTCACCCGATCTCTACCGGCAGCAGGCCAACCTGCTGCTGTTCAGTGTCTTGACACCGTTGGCAGGCAACATTATGTATGTATTTCGCCTGAGTCCATGGGACTATCTGGATCTCACGCCGTTTGCGTTTGTGCTCTCAACGATGGGCCTCTCGCTGGGCTTCTTTCAGTTTCGTTTGCTGGATATCGTCCCGATTGCCCGCGACCTGATTATCGAGAATATGTCCGAGGGGGTACTGGTTGTTGACGAGCAGGACCGGGTGGTGGATTTCAACCCGGTTGCCGCGCACTGGCTCACGCGTCCGCCGCGTGAGGCCGTCGGGTTATCGGTATTCGAGGTGTTGAATGTCCGGCCCGAAATTATGGAGCGTTACCGGGATGTTACCGAGATTGCGGAAGAGTTCAGTGTGATTGAGGAGGATGACGGCCTGCTCCACTACTATGACCTGCGTATCTCGCCTCTCCATGACCGGGAGGGTCGCTATCGGGGACGGCTGGTTATCTGGCATGATATTACCGAGCGGAAGAAAGCGGAAGAAGCTCTGCGCCATCAGAATGAGGAACTGAACGTGCTACACGAAACCACCCTGGCGCTGCTGAATCGCTTCGACCTGGACAGCGTGCTGCAAACCATCGTAAACCGCGCCGGGGCACTCGTCGGTACATCGCATGGCTATCTGGCCGTGGTTGATCCGACCAGGCAGGAAATCGTGATCCGGGTGAGAACGGGGGCATTTGCCGGCTACCCGGAGTGGCGCATGCAGCGTGGCGAAGGGTTGTGCGGCAAGGTGTGGGCCACCGGTGAGCCGTTAACCATTGTGAACTATGCAATCTGGCCGGAGCGTTATGTACGCGAGATCGATCTTCACGCGATGACCAGTATTCCGCTGCGTTCGGGCGCGGAGGTTGTGGGTGTGTTTGGTCTGGCCTATGCGGACCCGGAACGCACCTTTAGCCCGGAGGAAGTCGCACTCCTGGGACGCTTTGGGCAGTTGGCCGCCCTCGCGCTGGAAAACGCGCGCCTCTACAGTGAGGCCCAGCAGGAACTGACCGAGCGCAAACGCACCGAGGTCGCGCTGTACCGCGCCAAGGAAGAGGCGGAAGCCGCTAACCGCGCCAAAAGTACCTTCCTGGCAAATATGAGCCATGAACTCCGCACACCGCTGACGATCATCCTGGGCTATAGCCAGTTGATGCAGGTACAGGCGCGCGACATGGGCCATGCGGAGTTTGTCTCCGAACTACAATCCATTGCCGCCGCGGGTGATCATCTGCTGGCACTGATCAGCAATATCCTCGATCTCTCGAAGATCGAAGCCGGCAAGATGGAACTCGCACTGATGCCGTTTGACCTGGGCGCACTGATCGATGAACTGGTTGCGGCGATCCAGCCGCTGATTGAGAAAGAGTCGAATGAACTAATTGTGGTACGCTCCGATGATCCCGGCAGTATGCATGCCGACCAGACCAAAGTTCGGCAGATCCTCTTCAATCTGTTGAGTAATGCGGCGAAGTTCACGGACAATGGCACAATTACGTTGACCATTACCCGCATATGCCACGCAGCAGAGGAGTGGTTGCGGTTTGAGATCCGGGATACCGGTATCGGCATGTCGGATGAGCAGATATCCTATCTGTTCCAGGAGTTCTCGCAAGTTACCAGTTCGGTGAACCGCAAGCCGGCGGGTACTGGCCTGGGGTTGGCGATCAGCCGGCATTTCTGCCGGATGATGGGCGGTGACATTACGGTGACAAGCAAAGTGGGCCAGGGTTCGACCTTCATGGTCCTGCTACCGGCGACTGTTACCGAGCGACCGGCGGACGCGGCAAAAGCTGCCGGTACGACACCGGGCACACCGGCGATATCCGGGCCCGCTGAAATCGAAAATGCATAGGAACACAGCACATAAGAAAGACAGTCAGCAGTGGACAGTCCTGGCAGTGTAGACATGTGATTAATACGAGTTACGCGATCTATGGGTTTGAAAGCAGATACCGCCTGCGGCAGCATTGGTCAAATGTTCGGTTTGAATGTCCACCGCGTAACGTGTGTAATGAAGGAGAGACCCATGGCAACGATCCTGGTCGTCGAAGACGAACGCATGATCCGCGATATGCTTTTGCGCTTTTTAGAGATGAATGGGTACCAGGCGATTACCGCCGCCAACGGTGTGCAGGCGCTGGAGCAGACCCGGTCAAACCAGCCCGACCTGATCCTGATGGATATGCGTCTGCCGGTTATGGATGGCTGGGAGGCCACCCAGCAGTTGAAAGCAGACTCGGCAACCCGTGCGATCCCGATTATCGCCCTGACCGCCTACGCTATGACCGATGACCGGGAACATGCGTTGTCCGTGGGATGCGACGATTACGAGACCAAGCCGATCCAGTTTCCCAAACTGTTAGTCAAGATCAAGACCTACCTGGGGCAGGCGAACACGGCGGGCACGGCGTCCTGACTTGCCCTTATCATCCCTCCATGGTATATTTTTGGATACGATACACGAATTACGCGGTGGACGATCAAACTGAGCGTTTCACCAGTTGCAAGCCCGATTCGCCTGCGGCAGCATGGTACTTTGTAGAT
The DNA here is from genome assembly GCA_034437035.1 of Chloroflexaceae bacterium. Lineage (GTDB taxonomy): Bacteria > Chloroflexota > Chloroflexia > Chloroflexales > Chloroflexaceae > CAKZQX01. The sequence goes on along the minus strand of DAOTUI010000096.1, from coordinate 12,723 downwards.
CTTTTTCACAAAAAATTTGCATTATGTGCAAATTTTTTGTGAAAAAGCATGAGATCTTCCGCCCTGCCGGAGGCGAAATTTCCTTTTGGGTGAGCAACCGCGTAACTCGTGTAAGATAGTGGGCAAAGTAAAAATCTCAAGAATCTCCCCTGGGCGTTGCACAACGCACCAGACCGATGTGTGCATCCCGGCATACTGTACTATAACGCATCACAACCCGCCTCACGCATAGCAGACTGTAGCGATAGTCGGGGCAATAGCGGATCATAGCCATGGGCCGCCCCGACCGGGGGAAGCGTGATCTCATGCTATAATCGGAATCTATAACTCTCAGGGATAAGATTGAGATCGTACCACGATAGGAATCGTCAGAGTTGACCCATCCGTATGTGCCACCAGGAGGATGTGTATGTCAGGTGAGACCAACGGGAAAGCAGGCCGGGAAACAGCGCTGTTTAGTGAATTTCCACCAACATCGTACGAGGAGTGGCGGAAAGCCGCCGAGAAGATTCTCAAGGGTGCGCCCTTTGAGAAGAGGTTAGTGACCAAAACCTACGAGGGCATTACCCTTCAGCCGATGTACCGGCAGGAGGATGCCGCCGATCTGCCGCATACCAACTCGCTGCCGGGTTTCCCGCCCTATGTGCGCTTTGTGGAAGCCTCCGGCTATGTTGATAAGACCTGGGAAGTTGCCCAGGAACTGCCTTACGGCACCCCGGAAGAGTTTAACGAGATTGCGCGCTTCTGCCTGCAGAATGGGCAGACGGCGCTGAACCTTGTGCCGGATCAGGCCACGCTCACGGGCGTTGATGCCGATAAAGCTACATCGGGCGAGGTCGGGGTCCATGGTACGTCGATCTCAACCGTGAAAGATCTGGCAACGGCACTGGCCGGAGTCGACCTGGAGCAGACGCCGCTGCTAATCCAGGCCGGTTCGGTGGCGTTTCCGCTGGCCGCACTGCTGGTTGCCGCGCTGAAGCAGCAGGGCACTGCGCCGGAGAAGTTGAACGGCTGTATCGGGATGGATCCGCTGGGCGCGCTGGCCCACAGCGGCACGCTACCGCGCTCGCTGGAGGGCACCTACGATACGCTGGCCCCGCTGACGGCCTGGGCCAAATCGCATGCGCCCGGCCTCAAGACGATTCTGGTGCAGGGGCAACCCTACCACGACAGCGGCGCGAGTGCCGTTCAGGAGTTGGCCTTCGCCATTGCTACCGGCGTCGAGTATCTGCGCGAGATGCAGGCGCGTGGGTTGAGCGTGGACGATGTCGCGCCCCGGATGCTCTTTACCTTCTCGCTTGGCTCCAACTTCTTTATGGAGGTTGCCAAACTGCGCGCCGCCCGGTTGCTCTGGGCCAATGTGATCAAGGCGTTTGGCGGTCGTGCCGAGGCGCAGAAGCTGTTTATGCATGTGCGTACCTCGGCCTGGAATAAGTCGGTGTATGACCCGTATGTCAACATGCTGCGCACCACGACCGAGGCGTTTGCCGGGGTTGTAGGTGGCTGCAACAGCATGCATGTCTCCTCCTTTGACGAAACCCTGCGCGTGCCCGATGATTTCTCGCGCCGAATCGCCCGCAATACCCATATCATCCTGGAGCAGGAGAGTAAACTGTCCAAGCTGATTGACCCGGCGGGCGGCTCCTGGTATGTCGAGAAGCTGACCGACGAGGTAGCGCGCGAAAGCTGGAAGCTGTTCCAGAGCGTCGAGCGGCAGGGCGGGATGTTTAAGGCGCTCCAGGCGGGCATGCCCCAGGATCAGGTAGAGCAGATTGCGCAGCAGCGCGCCAAAAACATCGCCACCCGCAAAGATGTCTTTGTCGGCACGAATATGTACGCCAATTTGAAAGAGAAAGCGCTGACCGGGCAGGTTGCCGACACCGGCGCAATCCAGAGTGGGCGTGCCGGCGCGGTTACGCAGTATCGCTCCAGGGCGGATCAGGCGCAGCGGCAGGCCGCCCTGGAGAAGCTCTCTTCCGGCAGTGGCCTTACGCTTGATGCAGCCATCAGCGCGGCGCAGGCCGGGGCCACGCTGGGCGAGTTGACCCAGGCGCTCCGCACCGGCAGCAATCCCGCGCCAACTATCAAAGCGATGCGCATCCATCGCGGCCCGGAGATTTTCGAGAAACTGCGCGCCGCCTCGGAAGCGTATGCGAAAAAGACCGGTTCTGCGCCGCAGGTCTTCCTGGCAAATATCGGGCCGATTCCGCAGCACAAGCCGCGCGCCGATTTTGCAACCGGCTTCTTTGAAGTAGGCGGCTTCAATGTGCTGACCAACACCGGCTTCCCCACCCCCGAGGCCGCAGCCCAGGCCGCGCTTGAGTCGGGCGCGCCCGTCGTGGTGATCTGTTCAACCGACGATACCTACCCTGATATTGTGCCGCCATTAACAAAGCAGATCAAGTCCGGCAAACCCGATACAATGGTCATTCTGGCCGGGTATCCCGCCGACCAGGTGGAAGCCCTCAAGCAGGCGGGTGTTGATGACTTTATTCACCTGCGGGCCAACTGCCACGATATCCTGCTGAATCTCCAGAAGAAGATAGGAGTCGTATCATGAGTAAGACCCCTGATTTTACCAGCATAGACTATTCCACCGATTTTCCTGCGCCGACGTTTGAGGAGTGGCGCAAGCAGATCGAAAAGGAGACCGGCAAATCGCTGGAGGAGTTTGTCTGGCATACGATGGAGCAGATTGATGTCCAGCCGCTCTACACCAGGGAAGACACGAACGGTCTGGAGCATCTGGGTTATGCGGCGGGTGTGCCGCCTTACCTGCGCGGTCCCTACCCGGCGATGTATGTTACTCAGCCCTGGACGGTGCGCCAGTACGCCGGCTTCTCTACTGCCGAGGAGAGTAATGCGTTCTACCGACGCAACCTGGCTGCCGGGCAGAAGGGGCTCTCGGTGGCGTTTGACCTGGCTACCCACCGGGGCTACGACTCGGACCATCAGCGCGTCGTGGGTGACGTGGGCAAGGCCGGGGTTGCGATTGACTCGATCCTGGACATGAAGCTGCTCTTTGACGGCATTCCCCTGGATAAGATGTCGGTCTCGATGACCATGAATGGCGCGGTGCTGCCGGTGCTGGCTTTCTACATTGTGGCGGGCGAAGAGCAGGGCGTCAAGCATGAGGAACTGACCGGCACCATCCAGAACGATATCCTCAAAGAGTACATGGTGCGCAACACCTACATCTACCCGCCCGAACCGTCAATCCGGATCATCGGCGATATCTTTTCCTACACTGCGCAAAATATGCCGCGCTTCAACAGCATCAGCATCTCCGGCTACCATATGCAGGAGGCGGGCGCAACGGCCGATCTGGAACTGGGTTACACCCTGGCCGACGGGCTGGAGTATGTGCGGACCGGCATCAACGCCGGGATGGGCGTGGATCAGTTTGCGCCACGTATCTCCTTCTTCTGGGCCATCGGCATGAACTACTTCATGGAAGTAGCAAAGATGCGCGCCGGTCGCCTGCTCTGGGCCAAAATCATCAAGGGATTCGGTCCCAAAAACGACAAGTCCATGGCGCTGCGCACGCACTCCCAGACCTCTGGCTGGAGTCTACAGGAGCAAGATCCCTACAACAACGTCGCACGCACCTGTATCGAGGCGATGGCCGCCGCGCTGGGTCACACGCAGTCGCTGCACACCAATGCGCTGGACGAGGCGATTGCCCTGCCGACCGACTTCTCGGCCCGCATTGCGCGTAACACGCAACTCTACCTGCAGGATGAGACCGGCATTCGCAATGTGGTTGATCCCTGGGGCGGCTCCTACTATGTCGAGGTGCTGACCAAAGAACTGGTCCGCCGCGCCTGGGAAAATATCCAGGAGGTTGAGTCGCTCGGTGGTATGGCGAAGGCCATCGAGACCGGCCTGCCCAAGATGCGTATCGAGGAGGCCGCCGCCCGCCGCCAGGCCCAGATCGACTCCGGCAAGGAGACACTGGTCGGCGTGAACAAGTATCGCCTGACCAAAGAAGAGCCGATCGAGATCCTGGAGGTGGACAACACCGCTGTGCGTGAGTCGCAGGTTACCCGGCTGGAGCGCCTGCGCAGCGAGCGGGATGAAACCCGGGTGCAGTCGGCGCTGAATGCGATCACCAGGACCGCCGAGACCGGCGAGGGCAATCTGCTGGAGCGGGCAATCGAGGCGGCGCGATCGCGCGCCAGCCTGGGTGAGATCTCCGACGCGATGGAGAAGGTCTTCGGGCGGCACAAGGCGGTTATCCGCTCGATCTCGGGCGTCTACAGTAGCGAGTTTGGCGACCAAGAGGAGTTCAATCGGGTGCGCCATATGGCGGACGAGTTTGAGCAGCGCGAAGGGCGCCGCCCGCGTATCCTGGTGGCCAAGATGGGCCAGGATGGGCACGACCGGGGGGCCAAGGTCATCGCCACCGCATTCGCCGACATGGGCTTCGACGTGGATATCGGGCCGCTCTTCCAGACGCCGGAAGAGGCTGCGCGCCAGGCGGTTGAGAACGATGTTCATGTCATCGGCATGAGTTCGCTGGCCGCCGGGCATAAGACCCTGCTGCCGCAGGTGGTTGAGGAATTGCGCAAGCAGGGCCGCGACGATATTATGGTTGTGATTGGCGGCGTGATCCCGGCGCAAGACTACGAGTTCCTCAAGACCCACGGCGCGGCCGCGATCTTCGGGCCGGGAACGGTTATCCCGGTTGCCGCGCAGAAGGTACTCGAAGAGTTGAATGATCGCCTCGCGGTGGCGTAGTTGGTGATTGCACACCTGATGCATTAACACTAATGACGATGAAACGCCTGGCGGCACAGGACGTTGACCCGAATGTCCTGTGCCGCCACCTTTGGAGACGCAGCGATGACGTTTGCCATGGTAGTTGCCCGGCGTCCCGTTTCGAGTGGTAGCAGAGGGAGGGTAAAGTATCAGGCAGCTCTGGAACAACTTGCACGCTTACATTTTGCGAGTAGAGAACTATTTGATGGGAATTTGTATATTCGTATCGTCTGGTTTCATAGTATTGAACGCGTCGGCGATGTTGATAATATCATCAAGCCGATCATTGATGCGTTTAAAGGGGTGGTATACTTGGATGATGAGTCTATCGTAAAATGTTTGTCTCAAAAAGTTTACACGAAAAAAGATTTTAGAATTACTCAAGCGCATCTTCCCAGTGATATTTATGAAGAACTGATTGCACTACTGGGCAGTGAGGAAGAGCATATTTTTTATGTAGAAGTAGGGCAACTAACATCGCACAGCGTATACTTTGGTCCAATAGATGAAGGTGAGTTATGATTGCACCAGCAGACTACCTTGAAGCAGCCAAACTCGCAGAACTCTCGGCTGATCTTGTAACCCAGGGGTATGAGATCGTCAAAAACCCACAAGATACCGGATTTGATCTGGTTGCAACGCGCGGAGGTAAAACTGTTGCATTTCAGGTCAAAGCCCGTTCGCATCTACGTGAGGCGGCCCCTAATCTGCGCTATCTGCGTGAGCAGGCCAGGCAACATGGGTTTGATTTTCACCTGGTTGTCGTTAATCCGCCGCGCGAGAAAGCAATCACCTTTGAAGGATTAGAAACTATTCTGTATGATTATATCGCCAGTACTTCTTTTCCGGAAATTGACCAACTGGCTCCGCATAGTTCGATTACAACCGTTCGTGGCCTGAATATCGACGCACTTACCGTTACTAAAGATACCATTCGTGTGACGGGAACGGGCCTTGTTGATGTTCAGATGGAGTGGCGTGGCGACGAAAAACATAACAGTATAACAATGAATTCAGATTTTCCGTTTTATTTTAACATTATTATGAATTACAATTTCGAAGTCGAACCCGATAGCGCCGACATTAAAATTGACACCTCAAGCTTTTTTGAATAAAGCATAAAAAGAGAGTAGGATGTATGTCTGACGAAAAACAACGGCCCGAATGGGTTCCCGACAAGGGTGGTACTGAATATACAACCAACGTGATGAAGGGCGTTGAGGGTGGTCACGACGGTATGCCCCTGCAACCCGGCAGTCAGGCGGCACGTCAGGGAAATAATCCCCGCCGTCGCCAACTCTCTGTGGAGGATCACGTTGAGGGCGTGCTGAATGGCGACCGCACAATCCTCGCGCGCACGATCACGCTGGTCGAAAGTAACTCGGCGGCGCATATGGAGCAGGCGCAGGAGGTGCTCAAATATCTGATCCCGCATACCGGCAACTCCATTCGCGTGGGCATTACCGGCGTGCCCGGCGTCGGCAAGAGTTCCTTTATCGAAGCGCTGGGCACATTCTTGAGTGGCCGGGAGCACAAACTGGCGGTCCTGGCGGTTGATCCGACCAGCAGTGTTACACGCGGCAGTATCCTGGGTGATAAGACGCGCATGGAAAATCTCTCGCGCGATCCCAATGCCTTTATCCGCCCCTCACCCACGGGGGGTACGCTGGGTGGTGTGACCCGCAAGAGCCGCGAGACCATCCTGGTGTGTGAGGCGGCCGGCTTTGATGTCATCCTGGTGGAGACGGTCGGTGTCGGGCAGAGCGAAATTACCGTGCGCTCGATGGTTGATTTCTTCCTGCTGCTGATGCTGACCGGGGCCGGTGATGAGTTACAGGGCATCAAGAAGGGCGTGATTGAACTGGCCGACGCGCTGCTGATCAATAAGGCCGATGGCGATAACAAACTGCGCGCCCAGACCGCCCGGAGCGAGTACAACCGGGCACTGCACTACCTGGCTCCGGCAACCGAGGGTTGGAAAACCAAAGCCTATACCTGCTCGGCTATGACCGGCGAGGGGATTGATACTATCTGGGACGTTATTCAGACATTCCGGCAGCAGACCGGGGAGTCGGGCGTCTTCGAGAAGCGCCGCAAAAATCAGACGCTGGACTGGGTCTATTCTATGGTTGAGGAGCATCTGCGGTCGCGCTTCTTCAACCATCCCGGTGTCAAGGCCGAGCGTTCCCAGGTTGAACATGCCGTTGTGGAGGGCACGATGCCCGCAACCGTCGCCGCCCAGGAACTGCTGCAGACCTTCGAAAACCGCGAACTCAGAACCGAGAACTAAGAACCGACAAGAACCGAGAACTGAGAACTATAGAACCCGGAACCCGGAACTGAATGCGCGACAGGCAGCAGTTCCGGGTTCTTGTAAATTTGACAGGTAATGGAGTACGATTCATACCTGTGATTATCAAATTCTCCGGTTGTCAGTTCTGCGGTTCGCGGTTCTTCCGCCCTCAGTTCTTCCGCTGCCCGGCAAACTCCTTGCGGAACTTCGCCAGTTTGGGCGAGATCACTACCTGGCAGTAGGGCTGGTAGGTGTTGTTCTTGTAGTAGTCCTGGTGATACTCTTCCGCCGGGTAAAATACCTCGAACGGCTCCACCTGTGTCACAATCGGCTTGTCCCAGACGCGCTCCGCCGTCAGTTCGGCGATCACCTCCTCGGCCACCTGCTTCTGCGCATCGTTGTGGTACAGGATAATCGAGCGATACTGCGGCCCGACGTCCGCGCCCTGCCGGTTCGGCGTCGTCGGATCATGGATCTGAAAGAAGACCAGCAGAATATCGCGGAACGCGACCTGCGCCGGGTCAAACGTTACCTGCACCACCTCGGCATGCCCCGTGCGGCCACCACAGATCTGCTGGTAGGTCGGGTTGGTAACATGCCCACCCGCGTACCCCGAAACCACCCGCTCCACACCCTGGAGTTCATCGTACACCGCTTCCAGGCACCAGAAGCAACCCCCGCCCAGCGTGGCAACTTCCCGACCATTCTCTGCCTGTGACATATGCGTTATCTTTCTAGCAGCTTGTGCAAGCTGATCAATGCTTCTGCATGGTTTGACCGTCTGACGCACCCGCGCCAGACATACACGGTTTAACAGGACTGATGCAGTGGAGTCCGGATCACGAAATATACGAAATGGGCGAAAAATGCAAAACTGCCGGTGCCGGCTACAAGGCATACCAGGCTTTGGGATCCGGCAATCGTTCATGGTATTCGTGGCATCCGTCCTGATAGTAACAGCATACCACAAGTCAAAGCTATAGCGCCAATACCGCGCCGGGTTCAGATCATGCTGACCGTTTTCGCCCAAACAGCGTACGCCACCACCACCACCAGAATGCGCCAAACAACAGCAGCGGCCCGCCAATGACCAGAACGGCATAGGCGATACCGAGAAGCAGGGCAATAACCTGTTCCTGCTCAACTTCGCGTACCAGGACCGCCCGCTCCGGTTGCTCCGGATCGTAGTAGACCGTTACAACCGGAACATCACGATGCGTATGCTGCCATTCCAGATCTTTTCCGTCTGAATATAACAACCACTCAAAGAAGCGTACCCGGCGACCATGGTAGGTCTGCCCATCGACGACGTAGGTATAGCGCACCTGACTGGTTTTGCTCTGGATCGAAAATGAGCTACTCGGCGTGGCGACCCAGGTAGCACTATCCCGCCAGGCCCGCAGATCACTCAGGAGCGTGAGGGTGATGCAGGCGCAGCATCCCAGCAGGCAGAGCATCACCCAGACCAGTGACAGGAGCTTTTTGCGATGTCCCGGATTGCGCATAGTACTGCTCCGCTCAGTTCAAGTTAGCCCATCCCGATCTGTCGGGTGATCTGCCGCCTGGAAATAATGCTCATGCGCCGGACGACTCGCCGGGCTGTGTTTCGCGGCGGATATCCCGCAGCAGGTCATCGATCCAGGCGTGAGTTGTCGCATCAAAGGCGGGTGGTGGCGGCGGTTGACGATAGTCCAGCGAGAGTTGGTAGGCAGCTTCAGCGTAGACCGTTGTCAGCGCCTGCATAAGATCCAGCGGCACATCGGTGTCAGGTGGGCGTAGCGGTATGGCAACCACCGGCAGTGTACTCACCAGGGGAATCGGCCAGACATCCATCGTGGTCGCACCCGCGCGGGTCAGCGTCACCAGGTAAGGCACGGCATCAATGGCGGAGGTATCTACAAACGTAGGCATATGGACGGAGCGCTCACCCCGCCGAATCAGATCAATTTCAACCAGATGCACCCCGGCAGCCCGCAGGCGTTCGCGCTTCCGGCGAAACTGGGTCAACCCCGGCTCACGCTTGTTGACGGGTGATAGCACTTCAATACTTGTCACCAACTGGTTTGCGTCCCGGTCACGCACCTCAACCGTAACCATGCGCACTGTCATCACTGGTAGTGGGACCGTTAGGGAAGGTGTTACCTGCGCGGCAAGGGGGGTGGTGTCAGGCTGTAGCGATGCGGGTGGCTCAGGCATCAATTTGCGCTTCAAAACCTCGACATCAGGGTACATGATGCTGACTTCACTCTCCGGCATTTCGTCCTGGATGGTCGAGATTGCCAGGCGGGCCACATAGCGCGGCTGCAGTAGCGGCGCAAGCTGTCGCCGGATCTGTGTGGCAAGCGCCTGATGCACATCCGGCCAGAGATAACCCTCGAGGTATGGGTCCATACCGGGAAATGGTGATGGCATTGCTCTGATTTTTCCTATCACTGGAAACGGCACCGGTTTCATTATACTCAAGACTTACGTCGCAGGTATGCAAACTCGATGTTTGAGCCTGTTAGCGCGGCATTTCGCCTGCAGCAGCATGGTACTCTTTTTGATCTTTTTCCCAAAAAATCTGCTCACAGAGCAGATTTTTTGGGAAAAAGATCCGGGTTCTTCCACCCTGCCGAAGGCGCTATCCGCTTCCAAAGGGGTAACGCGTACATTGAGTTATGTGAGATCCTACCTCTCAACCGCCACCGTAACCGCCTGCAGCGGCAACACGCGCTGCAGGTCCGCCGGGCTGATCTCTACCAGGAACCCGCGCTTCCCGCCGTTGATGTAGATCCGCTGGAGGTTCAGGATGGTTGCTTCAACGTAGATTGGCAATTCCTGCCGCGTGCCGAATGGACTGACGCCGCCCACGATGTAGCCGGTAGCCTTCTGCACCTGTGCCTGGTCGCACGGCCCGACCGTTTTGACCCCGATCTGGCGGGCCAGTTGCTTTGTCGAAACCTCCCGGTCGCCATGCATCAGCATCAGCAGCGGGCGACGCGCATCGGTCTCCATCACCAGCGTTTTGATTACCGCATGTTCGTCAACCTGCAGGGACGTGGCGGCGTGGCCCGTCCCACCCTGATCTTCATACGGGTAGAGCCAGGGTTGAAAGGCGATAGTATGCCGGCGCAGGTAGCGCACCGCCGGCGTCATCGGATAGTCGGGTTTTGCCATGGCAATGCTCCCTCCGCTTCCACTGGCCTATCATTCACCCTCCCGCAATGCCTCCGGATCGATCCCCAGTTCGCGCAGTCGGGCGGCCAGTGCGGCCGCCTGCTGCTCGGCCTGCCGGCGGGCCAGCCGTTCGGCCTCGCGCTCCTGCTCGGCCTGCTGCCGCGCCAGTCGTTCAGCCTCGCGCTCCTGCTCGGCCTGGGCTGCAAGCTGCTCAAGCTCCTGGTGGCTGCGGAAGGGCGTGCCATCCGGGCCGAAGATGCGCAGTTCGTCACCCGCCATGTCGAAGCGAATACCCAGGCGTGGACTGACCCAGCCGTTCATCTCTTCAATCGCGTGGAGCCCCGCCGCTTCGCGCAGGAAGCCCGTCAGTTCATTCTTCTCCGGTTCCGGGTCGTAGCTGTAATACTCTTCTACGCCATAGCGCTGGTAGAAAAGGAGCTTCTCACCCATCTCTTTGAACGTGTTCGCCGGCGAGTAGATCTCAAAGACCACCTGCGGTCCGATGCCGGCCTCCTCCCACTGGCGATACGATCCCCGGTCGCCTTTCGGGCGGCCAAAGACCACCAGCGCATCCGGGGCACGGCAAATACGGGGTTGACCTTCGACCGGGTACCAGAGCAGGTCGCCCGCAACGAAGACATCTGCCCGGTCGCGGAAGAGCGTCTCCAGGTTCTCCTTGATCATCACAATCCAGCGAAACTGGCGGGTATTGTCGGCCATCGGTTGTCCATCGCTTTCGGGATAGTGAATGGTCTGCTCCGGCTGGGTCAATGTATCAACGGCACTACTCATCTTCCCTCCTCCCCGCGCTGCCCGGCGGCTGCGCCGGTTCCAACCCGACTAAAATCCGGATAGCGACGCGTACAAGCGCTGCTGCCGCGCGATGGCGGCGGCATAACGTTCATGATACCCCATGTTCGGCGTGTAGACCTGCGCGTAGTCCAGCGGTAGTTCCTCCAGTTCCGGCAGCAGGCCAAGCGCTGCCAGCGCCGGCAGCGCCACGCCCCGGCTGGTTGCTTCCTGCTCGGCGGCGGCATAGAGCGGCTGCCCCAGCACATCGGCCAGCAGTTGCGCCCAGGCCGGTGAATGGTAGAGCGCGCCTCCGCCGGCGACAAAAATCTGTTCCCCCGGCAGGGCCGCATCCAGTAATCGGGCGATCAGCGCAAAACGGTAAGCCACCGCCTCCAGCCCGGCCCGCAGGATATCAACCGGCGTGCTACTCAGTTTGAGGCCAATGATACTCGCGCCGCCATGCTCCGACCAGCCCGGGCTGCGTTCACCCGCCAGGAAGGGCAGCAGGGTCAACCCGTGCCCATCCGGCTCACCCGCCTGCAGCGCCTGCTCAATATCGCCGACATCGTCCAGGCGCAGGGTGCGGTTCAGCCAGGCGAAGACATTGCCGCCCTCGCTGGTTGCGCCCCCCAGCAGTGCCCGCTGCCGGTCCAGCCGGTAGCACCAGAGCCCCCAGGGAACCTGCGTCACGGTTGGGGTAATTGCCCGCAGTGCCCCGGTCGTCCCGATGGTCAACGCGACCCGCGCCGGGGTGACGCAGCCGCTACCCACGTTAGCCGCCGCGCCATCGCCAATCGCCGGAAACCAGGGTACCCGTGCCAGGGTCGGCCAGCGGCGCGCATACTCAGCCCGTAACCCCTGCGTCGGCGCATCCCGATCCACCAGTGGGGCGAAGCGATTAGCGTCAAGGCCCAGTTCGGTCAGCAGCGCCGTGTCCCACTGCAGCGTGTGCCGGTCCAGCAGGCCGCTCCAGGAGGCGACCGAGAGGCTGACGCGTAGTTCACCCGCGAACTGCAGCAGCAGATACTCGCCCAGCGAGACCCAGCGCCACACCTGACGCACGATCTCAGGTTGGGTTCGCTGGAGCCAGCGCAGCCGGGCGGGCAGGTAACTGCTACGTAGCGGGCAGCCGGTGCGCTCCAGGATCGCCGTCTCGTCCAGGCGCGCGCGCAGGGCGGCTGCATCCGCCGTGTTACGCGTATCGGCATAGAGATAGATCGGCGTGAGCGGACGACCGTCGGCGCTGATGCCCAGCAGGTTCGAGACATAGGTCGCCAGGGCCACCGCCCCGATCTGTTCCGCCAGCAGTCCCACCGCCGCCGGCACCCCGTCAATGCATCGGATCACCCGTCCGAGCACCACGGTGGGATCTTCCTCTACGCCGCCGTCGGGCGTGGTCTGGAGGGTATGTGTCAGACGCGTCTCGCTGTCGGCGACCGCGCGCCCCTGTCGGTCAAACAGCAGTGCCCGTGTCGATGAGGAGCCGATATCGAGGGTGAGGATCAGCGGCGGTTCGGCCTGGTTGTGTGGGATAACCGGCATTGAGTTTTTAGCTTTCCGTAATTAGTGGTCAGTGGTCAGTGGTCAGTGGTCAGTGGTCAGCTTTCAAGGATGGAGTGCATGTGCTATCCCACCTGAGTATGATGGGGTGTCTCTTCCATCCATTTCCCAATTCCCGCAGGAAGTGTCGCATGGCGCATGATACCACTTCGGGGACG
>DAOTUI010000095.1:0-19239 GCA_034437035.1 Chloroflexaceae bacterium | reverse complement strand
CTTTTTCAGGAAAATTTGGCTCGGAGAGCCAAATTTTCCTGAAAAAGATAAACAAGTACCACGCTGCCGCAGGCGAACTGCGCCATTATTAGAAGCAAACGGCCTGTTTGCACGCGCACCGCGTAACTCCTGTTACTGATAGACAGGTATCGCATTTTCATTGTCCCGTAGGAGCAGGCTGAACACAACAATGCCGTAACGCCACTGCGCAGCCAGGCGCAATCCATGCGATTGTAGCAGATCATTGAGATCGTTATCCGTCCAGAACATTAACCCTCCCAGTCCCAGGAATGTTTGTAGGGCGCGACCGGCATGGCTCCGGGCCTGTGCCGGACTCATAAGCACACACCGTCCCGTGGGAGCCAGCACGCGCCGTACTTCGTGCAGGCACCCGGTAACATCACCAATTTCGTTGAGCGAGCCGCCGATTGGCACTCCGGCCACAGTGCCGTCGGCAAACGGCAGCGCCTGCGCTTTTGCCCGCACAAAGCTGATACGCTGCCGGGTGTGTTGCGCAAAAGTGCGCGCCTGCCGGAGCATCGGCAGTGAGTGATCTATCCCGATGACATGGCTCCGGTCAGGGGGCAGTTTACGGGTAAGTGCGCGGGCATACAGCCCATTGGAGCAACCCAGATCAACATACAGCCCGCCGCGTTCGGGGGCCATCAGGGCCGTCACCAGGGCTAACTCCCGATCATAGGCAAAGGATTCGCCCGAAAGTAGCGTGAGCGCATACCAACGCCAGAGCCGTTCATACCCCCAGGCAGTAATCGGTAGATAGTTGGTCACCTGAGCCGGGCTATCCGGGAGGGCGCGGCTACCGAGCAGATCGGCGATACCCCGGTCAATGCTATAGCTTGCCGGGCAACGCTCACAGTGCAGTTCTCCATGCGTAATTTCGCCATCGAGGGCCAGGCGCGCATCCGCTGCCAGGGTCAATGGTATATCCAGGCAGTTGGGACAGCGTAGATGGGTCAGGGCTTCGGGATACATGCGTGGTTAACAATTTCTCAACAAATCAGGTTCTGCCTACATGACGAAGGTGCGGTCATCATGGTAACATGCGGGTGGGGTGTTGGTGTCACCGCATTCGTCATATCAGTGAGTCCGGTATGCCGACGAACACGAGCAAAAGTCGGGTCAGGTAAATAGGAACTGCATATACTCTTCCATGTCTTCCTTCAGATCACTTGATGCCAGAAAGAGTTTATCACATTTAACCAGATTTAGAAAAATCCCGACCAGGTGCGCGTCCCACTGAACGCCACTGCCGGCCTGTAAGCGGTGGAGTGCCTCCTGCCGACTCAGAGCCTGGCGATAGGGACGATCAGTAGTCATCGCATCGAATGCATCAACAATGGCAATAATGCGTGCGCCGATTGGAATATCCTCGGCTTGCAAACCACGCGGGTAGCCGTCGCCGTCCCAGCGTTCATGGTGTCCCAGGATAATCGGCTGGATCTCACTGGCAAAGCGCATCGGTGCAACGATCCGCGCACCAAATTCAGGATGCTGTTTAATCTGCTCATACTCCGCGGGCGTGAGGCTGCCCGGTTTACGCAGAATAGCATCATCAACGCCAATCTTGCCGATATCGTGCAGGATACCGCCATACCGCACCGCCCGGGCCGTTTTAGCCGAAAGGCCACTCGCCAGCGCCAGTTGCTCCCCATAGTAGGCGAGACGGCGCAGGTGTCCCTCGGTGTAGGCATCTTTGGTTTCGACTGCCAGCGCCAGCATAAAGATAACACTCTCGGTGCGCTCAAGCTGGTCCGTCAGCCGCTTGAGCCGCAGTTGCGAGTGAATCCGGGCCTGGAGTAGACTCTGCTCAAAAGGTTTCGTTAAAAAATCATCAGCACCGGCTTCCATCCCCCGTCGGCGATGCTCACGGTCATCGAGCCCGGTCAGCATTGTCACCGGAATAAGCGCCGTCCGCTCATCATCCTTGAGCCGCTTGCAGACGGTAAAGCCATCAAGTTCGGGCATCATCACATCCAGCAGAATAAGATCGGGTTGCATGTCGGCAACCAGGCGCAGCGCTTCCATCCCGTTGCCGGCTGTGGTCGGTTCAAATCCCTCACGCTGAAGGAACCGTACAAGCACATCGAGAATGAGTGGATCATCATCAACCACCAGTATTTTCGCGGCCACGCTCGTACCTTTCTTGATGAATGTTTTAACTACGGCACGTAGAGCATAGGGTGAAAGCAGCTCGATCAGAGGACTGGGTTGCCTGTAATATGTAGGTCAAGGGTCTACGTTCGCCTGTTAGTATAGCATACGCCCCTGTTATCGAAAAGTAGCAGTTGCACAACTTTCAATTTTGGAAAGCATCCAGGAGATGAAACCGGGGAGCGGCGCATGCCGGGTCGCGGTGGTGGGTGGTAACAAACTGTTCCATAGTGGTGGAGAAGGCCCGCACATCAAGGCCCATGTAGTGGTCGGGCAACGTCGCCAGCCGGGCCTTGCTCTTGGTCCAGTTAAGTTGCATGCCGCGCCGGTTGCCCTGTTGCCATTTGACCAGGGCGGCGGCCGCCTGAATAATGCCTTTGTAGAAGGTCGCCTCCATCCCGGACGTAGCCAACCAGCAGGCTTCCCACTGCTCGTGCGCATGCCAGAAATGCCCGGCGTTAAACAGGCGTATCCCTTCGTGGTAAGCAGGCGGATAGTACATAATATAAAGGTGTCGTGGCGCATAGGACGCAGCATGCTGCGTCCACACACAAAGCAGAAGCCACCCGGATGTTTGAAGATCACAGGTGGCTTATCAGATTATTAACCAAAAGTGTGTTAGTAGCTGCTGCATGTTGAGCAACCGCCACCACTGCTCTGCTCCTCGGCCTCGCTGCCCTCTTCTTCCGTGCGGAACGACTGTCCACAACCGCAGCCGGAAACAGCATTGGGGTTCTCGATCTTGAACCCGCCGCCCATCAGGTTATCGACATAGTCAACCGATGCGCCTTGTAGATAGCGCGCGCTAATCGGGTCTACCAGCACGCGCAGTTCACTGCTGGTGAAATCGTTATCGCCCTCGCGCACTTCATCATCAAACGTCATCCCATACTGCAACCCGGAGCAGCCACCGCCCGATACAAAGACGCGCAGGGCATAGCCCTCTAACTCACGCTCCCGCATCATGGAACTCAACCGCTCCGCGGCGAGTTGGGTAACTTCGAGCAATGGGGTCGTTGTTGTCTGGGTTTCCGCACTATGCTCGGCAACAGACATGCGTTTATCCTCCTCATAGTTTATTCTTTGTACGCGCGTGTACAAGTATACCAGATGTAGTCAAGAATTGCTAGTCTTTTCTTTCAAAAGGGTGTAGTGGAGATGGACGACCGGCGATTGGGAATTAGTAACTAGCGACTGGAGATTAGGGATTGGGGATTGGGAAGGTGTAGTTGCGGCTTGTAGCCGCACCTGTACTGCGGGGAGTAACCCGGACATCATCACCACGGTAGACAGCAGTAGGGTGCATTCTATGTGCCGTGTTCATTAGCCATACGCCTGCACCGCGGGGAGTTCAGGCAGCGAATATTGTGAAATTATTGTCAAGCGCCGGATTGTCCGGTAGAATAGACCATATCGCATGTGTGAAATGGAGACAATCATATGAAGGTTAGTCGATTTGCCGCATATACCTGGGCGCTGCTGGCGTATAATCTGGTCGTTATTCTGTGGGGTGCATTTGTGCGAGCCACCGGCTCCGGAGCGGGGTGTGGCGCGCACTGGCCGACCTGCAATGGCGAGGTGATTCCGCGGGCACCGCAGATGGAGACACTGATCGAGTTTACCCATCGCCTGAGCAGCGGGCTGGTGCTGCTGCTGGTGATCGGGCTGGTGGTCTGGGCCTACCGCGCGTTTCCCAAAGGTGATCCGGTGCGTTGGGGCGCACTGTTTTCGCTGATCTTTACGATCACCGAGGCGCTGGTCGGGGCCGGACTGGTGCTGTTTGAACTGGTGGCGGATAACGACTCGATGGCGCGTGCCTGGTCGATGGCGATCCATCTGGTCAACACCTTCCTGCTGCTGGGGGCGGTGACGCTGACGGCCTGGTGGGCTTCCGGTGGTGCGCAGTTGCGGTTGCGCAATCAGGGGGCGGTTGGGCGGGTGCTGGCGGCCGGGTTCCTGGGCATGCTGCTGCTGGGCATCAGTGGCGCGATAACTGCCCTGGGCGATACGCTCTTCCCCGCCGGGTCGCTGGCAGAGGGCATTCGTCAGGATTTCTCGCCAACCGCGCATATCCTGATCCAACTACGGATATGGCATCCGGTGATTGCCGTTGCCGTCGGGTTTTATCTCTTCTTTGGGGCACGGTTTGTGGCGCAGCAGCGGCATACGGAGCTGACGCGCCGGTTTGCCTGGGGCGTGATGGCGCTCTTCGGCATTCAGTTGATCGCGGGTGTGGTAAATCTGGCCCTGCTGGCCCCGATCTGGATGCAACTGGTGCATCTGCTGCTGGCCGATCTGGTCTGGATTACGTTGGTGCTGCTGAGTGCCGCGGCGCTGGCGCAACCGCTCCCGCAGACAAGCCCGTTGGAGGTGGCGCGTCCGGGCACGGTGTCAAGTAGCGCCGATTGAGCGCGCGGTTGTCGCTTTGCATATCCCGCTGTATCATTGTGGCAGGTATCGTTTACCGTGTGGAACGAACTGACGCGCCCCATCGCCTCTGGATTGAGTTCGAGGCCAGCCGGGCCGATCCGGTTACGTTCTTCAATCCCCCCCAAGCGGGTGAAACGAAATATCCCGGTCGTAGGTATCAATGCCCTCCTCGCGCTTGAGGAAGTTCACCACGGCGTAGGTCAGCGGCGTCGCCAGCGCCTCGTAGGCCACCTTGACCAGCCACTGGGTGACGATGGCCGTCAGCAGGCCGGCGGCGGGAATCGTGCCCAGGAAGGCAATGCTCACAAACAGCAGCGAGTCCAGCCCCTGCCCGACGACCGTTGAGCCAATCGTGCGTGCCCAGAGCATGCGCCCCTGGGTCAGCACCTTCATCCGGGCCAGGACAACGGCATTGGCAAACTCACCGAGCAGGTAGGCGCAAAAAGAGGCCAGCAGCAGGCGCGGCGTAAAGCCCAGAATACGCTCATAGGCCGCCTGCGCCTCCCAGAAGGCCGCACCGGGCAGCACCTGCGCGCCCCAGATCGCCGTCACGGCCAGCAGGTTGCAGGCAAACCCCAGCCAGATCACCTGGCGCGCCCGGCGATAGCCATAGACCTCCGTCAGCACATCGCCGCAGATGTAGCTGATGGGGAAGATAATCGTCCCGGCCGGCAGGATCAGGCCAAAGACGCTGATCAGCTTCACGGCGATGATATTGGCGATCAGCAGGCTGGTGATAAAGACGGCGACAACGATCACAAACCAGGTCGAGTGCTGCTGTTTCGATAAGGGCGACACGCAGGGTTCCTTTCTCGCAACAACTTCATTATCATCCGTTCCAGAAAAGCATTTCCCGCATCGGGCCAGGCTGCGGACGCGCAGAAGCGCCTCCCTACCACACAATGCCTACACCTGAGCGGTCATCCCATCACCTCATCATCCTATCACCCCGTCACTCCACCACCGCTCGCACCTTGCAGCGCGCCAGCCAGATATCCTGTAGCTCGGCGGCATAGCGCTGGAGCAGGGCCGCCGCAAAGCTCTCCGCGTCAATCCCCAGTTCGGCCAGACCGACCGTGGGCACCGGGGTTCCCTCCGTGGCGATGTTAAACCCGGTGTGGATCAGGGTGGAGGTGGCGCTGCTGGTGGCAATCGACACCGAGAGCTTGCCGGGGGTGCCGGCGGCGCGGGGCAGGTAGAGATCATCGCCCCGGCGGGTAATGGGCCGGTCGGTCATCTGGGCCAGCAGTTCGCCGGCCGTGATGATCAGCATGCGCTGGCGGTAGACCGTCAGGTGCAGGTCGCCGGCGAAGAACTCCGCAATGATATGCAGCATCAACGGGCTGAAGATCGCCGCCTGCGCCTTGACATCCGCGATATCGACCATCTCACTCAGGTCCACCCGGCAGGGTCCGACGAAGGCCACCGCTGCGTCACCCAGCAGATCGACCGTGCGGTAGATCCAGTGGGGCGCAAGCCGGCGACCATCGTAGGTGATCTGGCGATCAGTGATCACGCGCGTCTGCAGCATTAGGCGTCCTCATAACCGGTGTATGCCGGCACATCGTGCTGTCGCCGGATTATACCATGCGCCACCCGCTGCAATCGCGCTGCTGTGTGCATTGTGTGCTGTGCGCAAGGCGTAGACACTATTGGAACAGGCACTGGGCCAGCATCTTCTGCACGCCGATAATGTCGGTGCCCCGCTTGAACTCGCGCTGAATGGGGGTGGGATTGCTCGATATGTAGATTTTCAGTTCGGAGTCGGCATCAAAGGTGCCGGCCGTCTCCACCGAGAAGTGGCTGATGGATTTGTAGGGAATGGAGTGGTATTCGGCTTTCTTGCCGGTCACGCCCTGTTTGTCAATCAGGATGAGCCGTTTATTCGTAAAGACGAACAGGTCACGCATAACCCGAAATGCCCGCAGGAGTTGTTCCCCCTCCGCGACCAGCGCATCCAGATCTTTCTGCAGGGCTTTGGTATCAACTTCCGCAGCATTGCCAAAGAGTCCACTGAGCATATATTCCTCCTTACAACCTCTATACAAAAATATCGTCTGTCGCGTGTTACCGACGCCGATCAGCCAGAATATGCATCATCTGCTCGATATGGTTCAGATCGTGCCGGACGATCAGCAGCAGTTGCTCATCGAGGGAGATCCGACCGCGCCGGGGATGCGTGGCAGTGCGGTCCCAGTCCGCCGCCTGCCGCCCGGCGTAGTAGGCGACGAGCGCCCGGCGCTGCGCGACCCACCCATCAAAGATCGTTCGCAGGGGACGGTCGTTGTAGTTCCCCTGGGTGACAAGTTCGTCCGGGTCCGGGGCGGGCAGGTCGGGATCGTTCTGCTCCACCGTCAGGCGCGCCCGCTGCAGAAAGATCGTCTCGAAGTCCAGGAGATGTCCAATCACCTCCTGAACGGTCCAGCCGGTGCCACCGTCGCGGTAGGTGGTTGTGTCGGCAGGCGCGGTCTGGGCGACGATAGCGCCGACCACCTGTACCGCCTTGTGCAACTGGTCGATCTGCCACTCGCGTATGGATGGACTGAGCATAGAAACTCCTCCCCAGAGCTGGATGCAGCACAAATGGCGTGGGATGATTGTAGCACGTTTTGCAGCCCTGGTGTGACGCGACTCTGGGGGACATCTAACCCTACAACGAGATTTCTTGCTCACCGCAGAGACGCAGAGGACGCAGAGATGACCAACATTGGATGGACGGAGCAGCTTGCCCGATGGTTTCGGCACGTATGGTTTTAGCAAATCCTCGTTGTCGTACTGAGCACGCTGTGTCATCCATACCTTGCACACTAACCAAGGATGAGCGATACGTGGTGACCTACAAACACACCCAACCAATAGACAAGCGTTGCATTAATAATAACACCCACGGCTACCACAAAATATATAGAGCCATCAAATAGAAGTCGTACCATCACCACGTAGGCGCGGCTTGCAGCCGCGTGCGGAAGCTACAAGCATCCGCTCCATTTGTCCGAGGTTTACAGGAGTTACGCGGTCGCGAACCCGAAAGGACATTTCGCCTCCGGCAGGGCGGAAGAAACCATTCTTGTTCACAACATTTTTGCACAATGTGCAAAAATGTTGTGAACAAGATCAAAACGTACCACGCTGCCGCAGGCGAATCGGGCTTTCATCCGGGCAAACGTCCCGTTTGCATGTCAACTGCGTAAGTCCTGAGGTTTACCTGTTGTCTCTATAGATAATCTATCATGATTGACTTGGGGAACCAGCCATACCACGGAAATGCAGGGAAGACTATTATCAGGCCACAGTACATGCTCTTGCAACGTATTGCATACACAATGCACCCGGCTACAAAAATTGTATAAACGATGAGAAACACAAACTCCATATGAGACCTACGCGTGAATACCCCTCTCAACCCACGGCAAAGTCAGTATAAGGCCGCTTGTAGGGTGGGTGAAACGCCAGGACAATATCACCCTGTGGAACACCCTGTTCAACCAGACGATTGGCAACGCCTTCTTCCGTTCCATCGTGTTGAATCCAGATTTTCCCGTCGCGGATATCAATGTGGAGCAGGGTACCGTGGATGCGCTCGAGCTTATTCCAGCCAATGCTCAGGAGTTGATAATGGTCCCTGGTCGGATCAATGATCAGTTCCATTTCTATCTCACCATACGACGGCTTTATCGCGGCGTACTCCTGCAGGATCTCCTGGATCAACCGGCGATACTGCGTTAGCTTATCCATTGGATGATCTCCTCCCGCTCAACATCATAGACAATCAGCATCAGTTGATAGCGTTGAATCGCAAGTTGTGCAAATAGAAGATGAAAGAATGTCGTGTATGTCTCCCCTGGTACAGCGAGATACAGTTCTCGATCAGGTTCCTGTGTCTCTAAGGCCAGGCGATAATTGAGAAATTGTCCAAGTGCAACGTGAAAATCAGAGATGACGGAAGGCCCAAGGAAACTTTTGATTTCAACAGCGATCTTATTTCCTTTTCGGATGCTACTACTCTCTCTGCCCATAAATCAATTCGTAATTCAACACCGCCAAACTGTATGAAAAGAGGATTATCCGTTATTGACCATTCTTCCTTTATCAATGCAGCTTTGACGACCTTATGAAAGATATCTTTGGCTGCCATACATTGCTATTGCCTTTCTATATCCATTCGACGTTGGCGTAATAGTATACCACATCCGTTTATAGAAAATAAGCTGGTATGAACACCTCACCCACCTGCCTCTCAGGTGTAGACATTTTGTGGTAGGGACGCGCTTCTGCGCGTCCGCACCCCGTCCCGCTGGGGGAAAGGCTTTTCTCGATCGGCGGTCTCTGCCAGGCGAACCAACCGCATTCTAATGCGATCCGGCGAAAAAGTCTACACGTGAGAGATCCCCACCCCAACAGCCTTCAAAGCCCATCCCCAACAGCAGCAGCCATCACCACGCCGAAAAACACAGGCAGCATCTCACGCTACCCGCAACAACTATCAGCGTGACTATCACTTTGTGAGAGTGACACGGTTTAACATTTTCCTTACAATGGCAGAAGAGGAGCACTGCGAACTGCGAACTCAAAACTGCGAACTGCGAACTCAAAACTGCGAACTCAAAACTCAAAACTCAAAATCGCTATGGAGCAGGAGATGATGACGGATACTGCACAGACCGTGCTGATTTACGGCAACTCACTGTTTGTGGCCGGTGTCGCCGCCGAGTTGGGCACGATGCCGGATCTGCTGATTGAGCGGATCAATCCCGCCGGGCTGAGGACGTTTGCGCAACTGCGCTCTACCTGCCCGACTGTGTTGATTCTCGATCTGGCGACGACGCATGCCGATCTGGTGCTGACCTGTCTGATGGAATGCCCGACGCTAGTACTGATCGGGCTGGACCTGCAGGACAGCCGGGTGGTGGTTCTGTCCAGTCAGTTTTTTCCCGTGACCACGGTGCAGGATCTGACGCGCCTGATCAGGCATCTGCCGGGGGGCGCACCGCCGTAACCCGCGCTCACCGTTGACCGTCCCGGTACAGCCTGAGTATTTTCACCCTTCCCGGTGGAGAAACCTTCACCGTTATTCCCCGCAACCTGAGTATTCTTACTCTTCTCCAGACACACCCCGTTATTGTAAACTCACAGCAGAGCAGTGTTCCCGGTTCCATATCGTTTCGCATTGTCAGGGCTGCATGCACCCGGCATGTGATAGAAAGGAGCGTGCTATGCTGACGATCCCCAACTATCAACTGGTGGAGCATCTCTACAGCGGTGTCTCGCAGGTCTATCGCGCCCGACGTGCGGATGATGATCAGGCGGTTGTGCTCAAGGTGTGGGCCAATGCGCCCGAACAACCCGAGCGGATGGCCTGGGTCCAGCGCGAGTATAACCTGACCCGCAGCCTGCATCTAGAGGGCGTGGTGCAGGTTCATACGCTGGAGGTGGGCCGAGAGCATCTGGTCATGGTGCTGGAGGATTGCGGGGGTGAGGCGCTCACACGGTTGGTGCCGGCCGGGACGCTGAGTCTGATCGACTTTCTCAAGCCGGCGATCCGAATCACGGCGGCACTCGAACAACTCCACCGGCAACGGGTGATTCACAAGAATATCAATCCGGCCAATATTCTCTTCAACCCGGCCACCGGGCAGGTCCGGCTGATCGACTTTGGGATTGCCACCGAACTGGCGCAGGAGCTGCCGCTGCCGGTGAGCGCCGACCTGCTGCCGGGTACGCTGCACTACATCTCCCCTGAGCAGACCGGGCGCACCGGCCAGGTGCTGGACTATCGCACCGATCTCTATGCCCTCGGTGTCACGCTGTATGAACTGCTGACGGGGAAGTTGCCCTTCGACAGCCAGGATGCCGCGGAGTTAATCCGCTGCCACACCCACCGGCAGCCCGTCGCACCGCACGAGCATAAACCGGGTATCCCGCCGATCCTGTCGGCGATCATCCTCAAGCTACTGGAGAAGGAAGCAGATGCGCGGTACGGGTCGGCTGCCGGGCTGCAGGCCGATCTGGAGGAGTGTCTGCGCCGGCTTGAGACGCGCAGCTATATCGAGCCGTTTGTGCCGGGAGCGCGGGTCGCAGCGGAACCGCTCCCGGCGCAAGTTGCGGCTCCACCGGCGCAGGCCGTGCGCCGGCTGGACGCGGAGATTGCCCGGCGGCAGCAGGCGGAACGGGCGCTGCATGCGGCTCAGGCCCGCTTTCAGAGCTTTATCGATCATGCGCCCGCCGCCATCTTTGCCAAAGACCGGCAGGGACGCTACATCCTGGCAAATGAGCAGGCCGGCGCGCCGCTGCATCGTACCGGAGCGGACCTGATCGACAAGACCGCCGCCGACCTCTTCCCGCCCGAGGTTGTCGCCGCTGCGCACCGCTACGAGCAGCAGGTCATCGCCACGGGACAACCGATTGCGTGTGAACAACCGGTGCCGTTTCCCGACGGTATGCATACCTATCTGGTCACGCGCTTTCCGCTCTACAATGACCAGGACGAACTGGAAGGGATCGGCGCGATTGCCGCCGACATCACTGTGCGAAAGCAGACCGAAGCCGCCCTGCACGCCGGCGAGTCCCGCCTGAAAGCCATGTTTGATAATGCCGCCACCGGCATTGTGCTGGTCGATCTCGTTGGATATGTGATTGAGGCTAACCAGACATGGCTCAATTTACTGGATTGCACGCCGGCGGATATTGCCGGAATTACGCTATCTGACATCATCGCTGCGGCGGATCAGGCAGCGCATCAGGAGGTGTGGCAGGCGCTGCTGCGCGGCGAAGTGGCGCAGTATCGTCGGGAGGTGCGCTTTCTGCGCCTGAATGGGCATGTCTTCTGGGGTGATCTCTCGGTGACCACCATCCGCAATGACCAGGATGCGCCGGAAGCACTCCTCTGCGTGATTGCCGACATTACCGAGCGCAAACAGGTTGAGGAGACGTTGCAACTGGCGCAGTTCTCCCTCGACAACACTGCCGACGAGGTGCTCTGGATCGGGCAGGATAAGCGCTTTCTGTATGTCAACCATGCCGCGTGCCGGATCCTGGGCTATACCCGCGAAGAACTGCTGACAATGACGATTGCGGATATCAACCCGGTCTTCCCGATGCAGATCTGGGATGAGCACTGGCAGAACCTGCGGCGGCAGGGGTTTGCCAAACTGGAGACCTGGCATCGGCGCAAAGACGGTACGGTTTTCCCGGTTGAAGTGACGTCCACCCACATGGATCGCAACGACAAAGAATATATCTGCTCGTTTATCCGCGACATCACCGAGCGCAAACAGGCCGAGGAGACGCTGCGCAAGTGGGCCGATATTTTCCAGAACATCAAGATGGGTGTGGTGGTCAGCGACATGGGCAACACCACGCTGGATATGATGAACCCGGCGTTTGCCGATATGTATGGTTACACGGTGGACGAGTTGACCGGCCGGCTGATTGCCGATATCTATGCACCGGAGGCGCGCAATGTTTACGAACACTCGGCGCAACTGGTCAAAGAACAGGATCATGTCGTCTTCGAGGCACGGCACCGGCGCAAAGACGGCAGCACCTTCCCGGTTCTGGTTGACGTAACATCCATCCGTGGTGGGCCGGATCAGGTGCCTTATCGCATTACCAACATCCAGGATCTGACCGAGCGCAAGCACGCGGAGATGCAACTGCTGGAGCAGCATAAAGCGCTGACGATGCTGCGCGAACGGGAGCGGCTGGCGCGTGAGCTGCATGACAACCTGGGGCAGGTGCTGGGCTACATCAAAACCCAGGCCCAGGCCACCCGCGAACTGCTGGCCCGGGGTGAGGTAACAACCGCCGACACCTACCTCTCCCAGATGATCGCGGCTTCCCAGGAGAACCATACCGACATCCGCGAGTTTATTCTCGGCGCGACGGCGCGGGCCACCCTTGATCAGGGCTTCTTCGCCACGCTGGAGCACTACCTGCAGCGCTTTGAGCAGCTCTATGGCATTGAGGTCTGCCTGCAGGTTGCGCCGGATCTGAATGATCATGTGTTTGCTCCGGCGACCGATGTGCAGCTTTTGCGCATTATTCAGGAGGCCCTGACCAACAGCCGCAAGCATGCGCAGAGCTGCCGGGTGCAGGTTTCGTTCACCGGCACGGCGGACCAGGTGTGTGTCCAGGTGGCCGACGATGGCCGGGGCTTTGACCCGCAGCAACTGGCGCCTCCGGCGGAAAACGGACAGCACTACGGGCTGCGCAGTATGCGCGAGCGCGCCGCCGAGATTGGCGGACATCTGCGCGTCGAAGCGCGTCCTGGTGCGGGCACACAGGTAATTGTGCAACTGCCCCGCCGGGTCCGCCGGCAGCGCATCTCTTCCACGCTGCGGGTGCTCCTGGTTGATGATCATCCGCTGTTTCTGCAGGGGCTGCAGAACCTGCTCACCGGGCGCGGCGTCGATGTGGTCGGAACAGCCGGTGACGGGGTGGCGGCGCTGACTCGGGCGCGGGAACTCCACCCCGATATCATTTTGATGGATGTTGAAATGCCCACCTGCAACGGGCTGGAGGCAACCCGGTTGATCAAGACTGAACTGCCGGACATCCAGATCGTTATGCTGACCATGTCTGAGGATGATGCGCACCTGTTTGAGGCGATCAAGTTCGGCGCATCGGGCTACCTGCTCAAGGGACTGGACGCGGACGCATTTTTTCAGTTGCTCACCGATGTGATGGAGGGTGAGATGGTTATCTCACCAGGGCTGGCCTCCCGCGTCCTGGCCGAGTTTGCCCATCACAACCGCTCCGACGCGCCGTCCCCGGTTGTGGCTCCCCGGCCCGACCCGGTCCCCCGGCCTGACCCGGCCCTGATTCCCAACGACCCTCCCCCACCGTCCGAGTGCGCCATGCACCCGGTTGACCTGACCGAGCGCCAGACCGAGGTGCTATCGCTGGTGGCGCAGGGCTATACCTATCAGGAGATTGGCGACCAGTTGCACCTCAGCAAGCACACTGTGCGCTACCACATGCGCGAGATCATCAGCCAGTTGCACCTCAAGAACCGCGCCGAAATCATCGCCTTTGCCCAGCATATCGGGTTGCGTTAGAACGGCAGAATGTTAGTAACACGCGTTACGCGGTCACTTCCAAACCAGGTGTTCACCTGGATAAACGGCCCGATTCGCCTCCGGCAGGGCGGAAGATTCCATCTTTTTGGAAAAAATGTTGCATAAAGTGCAACATTTTTTCCAAAAGAAATATAGAGTACCATGCTGCCGTAGGCGAATCCGGCTTCCATCGGGCGAAACGGGACGTTTGGACACGCACCGCGTAACGCGTGTAAGTTACAGGACTTACGCGGTCCCTAACATGGAAGAGTATTTGGCCGCCGGCAGGGTGGTACCGGACATCCTTTGTGGAAAAAAGTAGCTCGGAGAGCCACCTTTTTCCACAAAAAGTAATCGGAACAGCTATGGTCCCTGAGGCAGTTGCACAAAGCCCTGCACCGTCGCCTGGTACTGAACTGAGCCATTCTCCTGCCCAATCTCCTGGGGCGGATCGCCGACATAGGTCAGTCCCACATTCCGGTTGATCACCGCGCCGGGATGATCTTGCGCTAAACGCGCTTCATAGGCTTGCGCAAATGCCGCGCGGATGGTAGCATCATCCGCGCCGGCGGGAACGGTTACAGTCAGATCCTGGCTGAATGCGCGTTGCGGCCCCAGTTCAATTTGCGGTGTATCCGATCCGCCAAACGGCAAATCGGGCAGATACTGGCCGATCCCGCCCAGCGACAACATCGAGACGACCAGCGCAACGCCAACCAGTGCCAGGACTGCCCAGAGAATGCATCCACCGAGCCGGTTGCGGCGCTGTCGCCGCGCTGCTGAAGGAGCCGGGGGGGCCGGTGGAACCGGCACCGGCTGCGTCCGGGGAACTTTCGCCGGTGGTGTCGGGGGCGGGGGGGCCGGTGGTACTGGCTGAGGGGCGGCCGGCACCAGCGGATTGGCCCGCTGTGGTGCGCCACTGCCACTCCCCGCCGGTTGCAACGCGCTGCTCCCACCCACTGCCGGCGCAGAGGCCGGTGCCTGCGCACGCGCAGCGCCGGACAGCGCAATTGTGCGGCCGGCCGCAACCCGTACCTGGGCCGGCGCTCCGGGTAGCGGCCGTAGCATCGCGCGAAACTCGGCCACCGAGCCAAAGCGCTCATCGGGACGCATTTTCAGCGCCTGCTCCAGGGCATCGCTGGTACGGCGCGAGACCTGCACATTGACATTGCGCGCGGGTTGGAAGGAGAAGGGCGGCTGCTCAGTTGGATCGCGCCCGGTCAGCGCATGGTGGAGCGTGGCCCCCAGTGCATAGATATCGGAGGCCGGAGTCGCGCGCCCCTGGTACTGCTCCGGCGGAGCATAGCCGGGGGTGCCGATCTGGGTACCGCCCTTTTCCGACGGCTTGAGGATCTTGGCGATGCCAAAGTCTACCAGTTTGACCTTGCCGTCCGCCGCATCGATCATGACATTGGAGGGCTTCATATCGCGGTAGACCATGCCTTTTGTGTGCAGGTAATTCAGCACATCGCAGATCTGGTCGGCCCACTCCAGCACCTGCGCTTCCGGCAAGGCTCCCTGGCGCTCGATAATCTCCTCCAGGTCTTCGCCCCGGACAAAATCCATCGTCAGGTAGTGCCGTCCCTCATCGGTAAAATGGCTGTAGACGCGCGGGATACGCGGGTGAGATAGCTTTTGCAGCAGGTTCGCCTCGGCATTGAAGCGGTTGATCGCCGCCTGCCGCTCGTTCGGATCGATAAAGTAGTCCAGCATCTCCTTAATGGCGTAGACCCGCCCATCCTGGTCAACCCCCTCGTAGACAGCTCCCTGCCCACCCTGTTTGATGATCCGCGTAATGCGATAGCGCCGATCATCGCTGGGCATATGGTTGTTGAGAATCGTATCGTGACGACAGTAAGGACAGAACTTTGCCCTGGGCGGAATTTCACGCCGGCATTCGGGATTGGGACAGATAATATGGGTGATTTCGGCCATAAATTGCTCTCACCCCCCGGATTAGTGGATAGTATTGTTACACTTGCCATGCATACCCATGCCTGGAAGAAGCTCCACAGATGTAGGCCACCTGAAATCATGGAGCAAACTGCGCTTCATTATAATCTACGTTGGCCCGGTGTGAGAGGTTTCAGTGTGATCGGAGTCAGAGCCTTAGGCCCTGTCGCCTATCACCTGTCACGAGTTACGCGGTGGGTACACAAACTGAACATTTGCCCAGATGAACGCCCGATTCGCCTGCGGCAGCATGGTACATGTTGATCGTTTTTCACAAAACATTTGCACATAGTGCAAATGTTTTGTGAAAAACGATGGGTTCTTCCGCCCTGCCGGAGGTGGAATCTCCTGTCGGGTCAACAACCGCGTAACTCGTGTCACCTGTCGCCTGTTCCCTGTTCCCTGTTCCCTGTTCCCTATCCTTACGTTATAATATCTGGCGCTATGCGAACACACGATCAACATGTACGAATGCCGACAGAACAGCCTGTCGGGTGGGCGAGACAGCGACTACGCGCGGAAGGGCAGGCGTGGGTGGCGGCGTTGCGTGTCCCGGCGTTTCACCTGCTTCTGGGGCTACTGCTCCTGGCGCTCCTGCTGATCCCCCAACTGCCCTTCACCTACACTATTAACGTTGGGAAAGAAGAGGGCTACCAGAGCGACCTGCCCCATCTGCAGGGGTTTAACACCGCCGAGAGCGATATACATGGCTCTTTCCGCTGGACCCGGGATGGTGCAACGATCACGCTGCCCGGTCTGGGACGACGTCCCATGCTGGTGCAACTGCACTTCTTTCCCATCAACGCGGAAATGATCGCCAATGGCCCACAGCAGACCGCGGTCTGGAGCAACGGCGTACACCTGGCGGATCTGCCCGCACGCCCGGAGGGAGCGTATCACCGACTGCTGGTGCCGGCGCAGGTGCTATCCGACGGAACGTTGCACCTGACGCTACGTACTGAAACCTACACCCCACCGGGAGATCCGCGCCGGCTGGGGACACCACTGGACCGCATCACAGTGACGGCGGCGCCGGGAGCGGGACTGGCCGCGCCGGACTGGCGCGCGCTGGGAGCCTGGCTGCCGGCGGCACTCTTCTTCTGGGTGACGCTGCTGCGGGCACTGGGACCGCTGCCACGCGCACGCTGGTGGGCCACATGGTTCTTCGCCGGGGGAATAACCCTGATCGTATCGGCGGCCCTGCTGGATCTGCCGCGCTGGGGATTTGGGGCGCAACCTGCGCTGGTGACGCCGGCGCTCTGTTATCTACTGGTCCTGGCGCTGCGGGTGATCCTGCCGGCGCTGGCCGCGCGTTTTGCGGTGCCGCTTGATGCGCGGACGCTGGGCTGGCTGCTGTTGATCATCGTCGTCGCCTTCGGACTGCGCTACGGCGGACGGCTCTACCCCCGGTCGATGCATGGCGATATTGGCTTTCACACCAACCGCTTTTACGAAACCATGCTGGGAACGGTGTACCTCCTGTCGCGCAATCGGGGGATTGACTTTCCCTACCCGCCCGGCCCCTACCTGACGCTGGCACCGCTGATCCTGCCCGGCATTGCAACACCGGATATGCTGCAACTGAGCGCAACCCTGGCCGATAGCCTGGGGGCGGCGCTGGTCTTTGCCATAGTTGCCTGGACCGGAAAAGCCATTCAGGAGTGGCATGCACGCCAGAACGTCGGCGCTACGGTTACACCATCGCAAGATTTTTATAGCCGAACCGGGCTACTGGCGGCGGCGCTCTACGTCTTTACCGCTGCCGGGTTTATGACCAACTGGTGGTCGTTCAGCACCCACATTTATGCGCAGTTCTCCGCGCTGCTGCTCGTCACTGTCATGGTACCAATCGGCTTGCATTATATGCTGAATGATGAGTCGGGAACGACGGGCACCCGACGGCGGATAATGGTTCTCGGTATTCTCATGGCCGGGGTTTTCTTAGGGCATTTCGGGTTCTTTATCAACATCGGGCTACTATTGGGGCTGCTGCTGATCACCCTCTGGGTGGGGATGGGGCGGGGTGTCGGCTGGGCCGGGCGTATGCACTGGCCGCTGCTCCTGGCGACGGTGGGGGCCGGGTTGTCTGCACTACTGGTTTTCTACAGCGCCTACCTGCCGCTATTTCTACGGCAGGCGCAGGAGGTCGCAACCGGCGGGCTGATCGGCCTGGCAGAGCGGGTGCCGGTTGAGCGGGGGTATCTCTGGCGGGTGCTCTGGTACCGCGGGCTGATCACGCACTTTGGCTTTTTCCCGCTGCTGCTGGCGCCGCTGGGTATGCTGCTGCTGACGCGCTGGGGGCGGCCGGCGCTGCTGCTGGTGGCGCTGATGGTGGGCAGCTTTCTGGTCAGCGCGCTATTTGCCCTGCTACCGTTTATCACGCTCTCGACGCAGAGCACGCGCTGGCTGATGTTCTCGGCATGGGCGGTGGCGGTGGGAGCAGCCGTGACGGCGCAACTGCTGTGGCGCTGCGGGCGCGTGGGACGGCTGGTAGTGCTGACGATGGGCGGCGTGGTGCTCTGGAACACGGCGCTGATCTGGCTGGGGCCGCTGATCTGGCGCATCCGCCCACCGGAGCCATTCTGATGGGTGGCATGTTATACTAAACTAAGATGGTTTGGGTAGAATAACTATCTGGAAACCAGTTTTACAGCAGATATGCACGTTTTCCGAATATCACCTCTATCTGGCGAGAAGTGAAGCAGATTTGCCTGTTCAACCAACCATCCGCAGTGAACGACCCTGCATACTTTCTGTACCTAACGATGATGTAACAATTCTGGTAATAGACTCGTAACAAATCACAGTATACATCATAGTAGAGCGTACCAGTTCATCTTTATAACCCGAGGTGCGAGGAGATTGCCGGATGATCAAACACATAAAGTGGGTATCTATTCTTGTAGTAATTGCAGGTATATTAGCTGCGATTGCAGACTCTGCCAGCATTATCAATTTTGCCACAGGCAAGCATCTTCCAGACATCTTGCTACCCTACTCAGTTACCCACAACCATACATTGCCAGGACACAAAGACCATGTGGTAAGTGTAGACTTTGCACCCGACGGCACAACGATAGCTACAGCCTCATTAGACGGTACCGTGAAGCTGTGGGATGCGGAGACCAGTGCCTTACTACGCACACTGACCGGCCATACCGATTGGGTCCGGGATGTGGCCTTCTCCCCCGATGGCGGCACCCTTGCCTCATCCGCGAAGGATCAAACCGTTCGGTTATGGAATGTGGAAGATGGAGAAGAGCTATTTATCTTTCAACACCACACCGAGGAAGTCTGGAGTGTGGCCTGGTCGCCCGATGGAGAGATCCTCGCCTCAGCCGCATGTGCGAGTCGTGACGATGATAACTGCCACGCTGGTGAAATCTTGCTCTGGCGCAAAGATGGGACCGTGTTGCACCAGTTGCGCGATATGGAAACGGAAACCGTCGGTGGTGTTAGTGTCGCATTTGCTCCCGATGGACAAACCCTGGCGGTTGCCTCAAAAGACATGCCTGTCCGGCTCTGGAACGTCAGTGATGGTACGCTGCAGCAACGTCTGACCGGACATACCGATTTTGTCTGGGATGTGGCCTGGTCGCCGGATGGGCAAACACTGGCCTCCGTATCA
>DAOTUI010000094.1:0-5180 GCA_034437035.1 Chloroflexaceae bacterium | reverse complement strand
GCCCGCCTGCGCGAGTTGGGGATCGATCCGGAGGAATGTTAGAACGTTACAACGTTTGAACGTTCAAACGCAAAAAACCAATGTGTGGAATTGCCGGTATTATCCTGAATCCTAATCGATCTCTACCCGATATGCAGCACCGCCTGCAGGCAATGTGCGATGCGATGGCTCATCGTGGTCCCGATGACTCCGGGTTGTATCTATCGCCCGATGAGCGGGTGGGTCTGGTAAACTGTCGTCTTGCCATCCGCGATCTCTCGCCCTCCGGCCATATGCCGATGGAATCAGCCGATGGGAGCATCTGGATTACCTATAATGGCGAGGTTTATAACGCCGACGCACTGCGCGGCACCTTGACCGACCAGGGCTACCGCTTTCGCTCAACCAGCGATACCGAGGTTCTGCTGTATGGCTATCAGGCCTGGGGCGCGGCGGTTCTCGATCATCTGCGCGGCATGTTTGCCTTTGCGATTCTCAACGTTGAAACGTTTCAACGAGCGAATGTTTTTCTGGCGCGGGATCGGCTGGGAATCAAGCCGCTCTACTATGTGCAGACCGCTGAGGGGGTGGTCTTTGCCTCTGAGTTGAAAGCGCTGATCGCCTCCGGTCTGATCAGCCACGAACTCGATCCCGCCGCACTGGTGGCCTATCTGCTGCTTGGCGCGGTGCCCGGCCCGCTGACGATCTACCGAGGCGTGCGTACGCTGGAGCCAGGGTGTAGTATCAGTCTGACACTGGATGAACAGCCACTCAACCCGATTGTCCGGCGCTACTGGGATCTACCGGTTGATACCCAGGAGCATGCCAATCCTGCCGAGGCGGTGGAAGAGGTTCGCGCACTGCTGGAAGACGCTGTACGGATACGCCTGGTCAGCGATGTGCCGCTGGGGGCATTTCTGAGCGGTGGCCTGGACTCCAGTACGGTTGTGGCCCTGATGCGCGCGGTATCCAACAGTTCCAATCCCATTCGCACCTGCTCCATGGTCTTTGCGGAAGCCGAATATAGCGAGGCTCCCTATGCTCAGGCCGTGGCGCAAGCCGCCGGAACCGAACACTACGCCCGGGTGATTACGGCGCAGGATGTGCAGAATAATCTGGACGCCATTCTCCAGGCGATGGACCAGCCAACGATCGATGGGGTCAATAGCTACTTTGTTTCGCAGACGGCGCGGGAGGCCGGGTTGACGGTGGCACTCTCCGGGTTGGGGGGCGATGAACTCTTTGGGGGCTATCCCAATACGTTTGAGACGTTACCGCGTCTGTTGCAGATGCTCCAGCGCGTCCAGAGTATACCTTCCGCTGCGCCGGCCGTGCGTCTGGCGCTGGGAATGCCGGGGATGCATAAGCGCTGGAGTAAAGTGTCCGCTGCCCTGAGCCGTCCGGCCTCGCCCGCCGGCGCTTACCTTGCCTGTCGCGGCCTCTTCTCTCCCGGCGAAGTGCAATCCCTTGTCACCACCGACGCCTGGCAGGAAGCCGTGCAGCGGTTCGATGCCATTGAGCAGATTGCTTCAAGCACGTCAACGGGTCAATGTGCCAACGGGTCTCTGTTTAACTGGGTCAGTCGGGCCGAGTTGCGGAACTATACGCTGCACCAGTTGCTGCGTGACACCGATGTGATGAGTATGGCCCACTCGTTGGAGGTGCGGGTGCCGCTGCTGGATCATCGCCTGGTTGAGGCCGTATTGCGCCTGCCGCCTGCGATGAAGCAGGCCAATGGACATGGCCCCAAACCGCTCCTGACCCGAGCCGTTGCCGATCTGTTGCCGCCGCTCGTGCGTGACCGGCGGGACAAGCGCGGTTTTACCTTCCCGTTCGATGTCTGGTTGCGGGGGCCGTTGCGCCGCAACGGGCATGCGCCGTCCGCGGCACTCCAGGGGTTACTACGGACTGAGCGGGTGGCGCAGGTGTCGCGGGTATTTGAGGCCGGTAAAATCCACTGGTCCCGCCCCTGGGCACTGAACGTATTAGAGCGCTGGGCTTTAACAAGTTAGCACGTTAGAACGTGCAACGTCCCAACGAAGAAAAATGAGCATTACCGAAACCAGCCCTGATCAACAACTAACTCCCGGCGAGGCCGCCGGCACGCCCTTAGTCCATACCCGCATTGAGCCATCAAAGGGCTGGGTGTCGCTGAAGTTGCGGGAACTCTGGGAGTACCGTGAACTGCTCTTCTTCCTGACCTGGCGTGATATCAAGGTACGCTATAAGCAGACGGTGCTGGGGGCGACCTGGGCGATTATTCAGCCCTTCTTTACGATGGTGGTCTTTAGTCTCTTCTTTGGCCGTCTGGCCGGGGTGCCCTCCGATGATGTGCCCTACCCGATCTTTAGCTACACCGCGCTGGTGCCCTGGACCTTCTTTGCCAATGCGCTGGGGCAGGCTTCCAACAGCCTGGTGGGGAGCGCCAATATGATCAAGAAGGTCTACTTTCCCCGGCTGGTGGTGCCGATTGCCTCGACCCTGTCGGGGGTGGTGGACTTCTTCCTGGCGTTTGTGGTGCTGCTGGGGATGATGCTCTTCTTTGGGATTATGCCCACGGCCAATGTAGTCTGGTTGCCCTTCTTTCTGCTGCTGGCGCTGGTGACATCGCTCGGTGTGGGGTTGTGGCTCTCGGCGATGAATGTGCAGTTCCGTGATGTGCGCTATATTATTCCGTTCCTGACCCAGTTCTGGCTGTTTGCCACACCCATCGCCTATCCCAGCAGTCTGATCGAAAACCCGGTCCTGCGGGCGATCTACGGCCTGAACCCGATGGTTGGTGTGGTTGAGGGCTTCCGCTGGGCCTTGCTGGGCGTGGAAACTCGCCCCGGTCCGATGGTGTTTGTCTCGGCCCTGGCTGCGTTCGGGTTGCTGATCAGCGGTATGTTCTACTTCCGCCGGATGGAGAAGACCTTTGCGGATGTGGTGTGAGCGTTGGCACGGTTGCAGGTTGCAGGTTAGTAAGGTTGCAGGTTTGCAGGTTCACAGGTTAGAAGGTTGGTGCGTTCAAACGTTAGCACGTTCAAACGTTAGCACGTTCAAACGTGCGACGTGTAAACGATGAAAAATGAGTATTACTAACCCTACTAATTCGGTTGACGATGATGATCTGCGCGATGAGTATGATCTGACACAACTCCAGGGCGGAGTGCGTGGAAAGTATGTTCACCGGTATCCTACCGGTACTAATCTGGTACGCCTGGAGCC
Organism: Chloroflexaceae bacterium; assembly: GCA_034437035.1. Lineage (GTDB taxonomy): Bacteria > Chloroflexota > Chloroflexia > Chloroflexales > Chloroflexaceae > CAKZQX01. The sequence continues at coordinate 1,994 of DAOTUI010000094.1, read as the reverse complement.
TGATGTAGCGGCTGCCTTTCCAACGGAAGCGGCTGTGAACGCGGCCTTACGGTTGTTAATGGAAGCAGGCAAAAAGGCCATTGAGCAGGCGGCATAGAAGCATTGTTACGTACTAACGTTGATGAAGATTGAGGAAATAGTCCGGATATAACATTCGGGAGTCCCGGCTTTAGCCGGTGGATGCCTGCCGGGGTAGCGGCATACTGCCGAGAACGCCTGATCCGGCTGAAGCCGGGACTTCTGATCAGCGCAATGTCAGGTTAGATACCCTATGTTGCGCCTATGATGATGATTTTGTATCGGATGACGGGATAAGATTTATGAGACCTCGTAATGCCCGGTTGACCGACTCTGAGTCAGAGAAATAGGCCTGGACATCGGGGTCAAGGGCGATAACGCCGGGCGGCAATGTGAAATCGCGCTCCTCTGTCGTCCCATCCGGCTTATGTACAACAACGGTGTAACCCTGGCGATAGGCATGATAATGCTTGCCACGCACACCTTTTGAGAAATCATACTCTGGAAGCATGGTATCATCATCGTGTGTATTCGTTGTGTTATTGTTCATACTGTCTCCTTTCGCGAGAGGTTGCTACACGGGCGCTTATAATCCGTATATGCTCACTGCGTTCTGTATAAACCACGACAAGAATACGGTCACTGGTAGAACGTCCGATGTCAATGTAGCGATCTTCATCGGTTGAGTGTGCGTCATCGTAAATGGTCAGAGACAAAGGATCTCCAAAAATGGTTGACGCCTCGTCAAAGCTGACGCCGTGTTTTGCCAGATTTCGTTTCGACTTGTCTTCGTTCCACTCAAATCGAAAGCTCATATGATCTTCCCTCGGCATGTAGTGATAATAATACCATACCATATCACTGTAGTGCCGGCAATTTTGCAAAGTAACACGATTTACGCAATCACTCCTCCGAAAGGAAAATCCACCTCCGACAGGACGGTACCGGACATCCTTTTTGGAAAAAAGTGGTTCGGAGAACCACTTTTTTCCAAAAAGATAAAAAAGTACCACGCTGCCGCAGGCGAAACCGGCGTTTGGTCCTGACACCAGGCCGGAATGGACTGCACCGCGTAAGGCGTGTAAACTGAAATGATGAGTTCTATTCAAGACCAACCAGTAACCGAAACTGAGGACGAACTGCCGGCGCTGTCGCCGGAGCAGTGGCCGGATATTGAGCATCTGGTGACTGAGGACGAGACGCCTGTGGACAATTTCTTCTCCGCGAAGAACCAGCGCCTGCTGGTCGAGCCGCTCTACAGTTCCTGGTCCGGTCCACCGGAAACCGGCAAGTTCCTGGTCGATGCCAATGTCGGGGTGTTCTACTCGATTTATGAGCCGGCCCTGGTACCGGATGCCTTTCTCAGTCTGGATGTCGAGGCTCCCGATGCGTGGTGGGAGAAGCGCCATCGCTCCTATTTTATCTGGACATTCGGCAAGCCACCGGACGTTGCGATTGAGATTGTGTCCAACCGTAAGGGGCGTGAGGCCGACTATAAACGCCGGATGTATGCCCGGATGCGTATCCCCTACTATGTTATTTTTGATCCGGGCGGCCATCTGGGCGATACCATACTACAAATGTTTGAATTGCGCGGCAACAAATATGCTCCGCTGGATACGGATACCGGTTGGCTGACAGATGCCGGGCTTGGGTTGCGGGTATGGCAGGGGCAGTTTGAGGGCAAGGAAGCCACCTGGCTGCGCTGGTGTGCGCAGGATGGCACCCTCATCCCAACCGGAGCCGAACGTTCAGCCCGGGCCGAGCAGCAGGCCGGCGAAGAGCGCACTGCCCGCGAACAGGCCGAACAGCGCGCATCTCAGGAGCGCACCGCCCGCGAACAGGCCGAGCAGCGCGTCTCGCAGGCCGAGCAGCGTGTGTCCCAGGCCGAACAGCAGGCCGCTGAGGAGCGCCGCCAGCGTGAACGTCTCGCCGCCCGGTTGCGCGAACTGGGGATCGACCCGGATGAACGTTAG
>DAOTUI010000093.1:0-47948 GCA_034437035.1 Chloroflexaceae bacterium | reverse complement strand
ACGGCCTGCTGACACTGGGCTGGTACTCGTTTCTCTGGGCCTTCCCGGTCGTCCTGCTGATCGGGGTGAGCGTTGCGGTGACGGAAGAGAGCGGACTGAAAGATCGGATCACGGCCGCGCTGGATCCCTCCTGCCGGAGGCGAATCGGGCCGTTTATCCAGGTGAATACCTGGTTTGGGACCGACCGCGTAAGTCATGTCCAATTAGACCGGCAGCACGATCAACTCCCGCTTGAAGCTGGTCAGGCTGCGCCCTCCCTCAGCCGTGATGACCACATCATCCTCGATCCGCACCCCACCGATCCCCTCAATATAGATCCCCGGCTCGATGGTAAAGGTTGCGCCGACCGGTAGCGGGTCGGTACTGCCCGCCACGATATAGGGCGGCTCATGCTCGTCCAGCCCCAGCCCATGCCCGGTGCGATGGATAAAATACTCCCCATAGCCGTCCGCAGTAATCACTGCGCGCACCGCCTGATCGATCGCTTCGCCGCTGATCCCCGGTCGCAGCGCGGCCCGGCCGGCCGCGTTTGCCCGCAACACCAGATCATGGATGCGTCGCGCCTCCGGGCCCGGTTCACCCAGGGCGACCGTGCGGGTCATGTCGGAGAGATACGCGCCGTAACGTGCGCCCCCATCAATAATGATCAGGTCGCCCACTGCCAGCGGACGGTCGCTGTTCTCGTGGTGGGGATAGGCTCCGTTGGGGCCGCCGGCAACAATGCTGGGAAAACTCTCGCCATCGCCCCCGGCAGCAATAATCGCATTTGCCAGGGTCGTTGCCAGTTCGCGCTCGGTGATACCCGGCCGGATCTGCGCAATCGTCTGTTGAAATGCCACCTCAATAATCCGCACTGCCTCGGCCATTGCTGCCAATTCGTCCTGTTCCTTGACCATGCGTAGTCCGGCCAGCAGCGGCGTGGCATCAACCGTTTGCAATCCGGGGGCGGCTTCCTCCAGGGCGCGCAACTCACGCACCCGCATCACCATATACTCGATACCGACGCGCGCCGCCGTATCTGGAACCAGCTTGTCTACGGCGCTGCGCAGGGCTTCCGCCGGCCCGGTGGCATCGTTCCAGGGATAAAACTGCACCGGAATAGCAATGCCGGATTGCACCCGCGCCATCTCCAGCGTGGGCACAACAAAGCAGGGCAGACCACCGTCGGCGGGAAACAGCACCAGCGACAGGCGCGAGGTGACGTGGAAATCTACGCCGGTCAGGTAGCGCAGGTTTGCGCCGGGGACAATCGCAACAGTAGCGAGACCTTCCCGGTTCATCGCCTCCGTCAACCGGGTAATCCGATTGGCACTCATCGGCATGCCTCCATTTCTTGGGAGCCTGGAAATTATCTTCAGTCCATTGCCTGACAGCATATCACCTCATGCTGTCCTGGGGCAATGCCCGTGGTCAGACTGGAAACCGCGCAGTGAATTTCCTCCTGTTTATGGTTCCATGCGAATTTCGGCGAGTATCCGCAGCAGTTCAGCATTCAGCGCGGTATAGCCGTCTGCATTGATATGCAGAAAATCATCCTGGTACTCCGGGCGTACCCGACCCGTAGCATCCGCCAGCACTGCCGCCGTCTCAAAAATGAACACATGCTCATCACGCAGCGTGGCAATATGCTGATTGACCTCAGTCACGGCAGCCGGCAGATCCACCGCTGAGAAGAGCCGCTGCTCAAGCGGTGCCGGGCCCAGCGGAAAGATCGTCGTCAGAATAACCGTTGCGCCCTGCGCGCGTGCTCCGGCAACAATCTGCGCGATGTTTGCCTGGCAATCAGCAATAATCGTAGCCCGATCATGCGGAAAGAGCGGCAGCGTACTTAGATCATTCACGCCCACCTGCACAACCAGGACATCCGGGGTGACCGGGGGAATATGGTAGTCAAAGCGCAGTAGCGCCTGGACCGAAGTCTGACCATTCACCCCGCGATTGATAAACTGCCACTGCGCATTATCGGCGGGCAGCACCCACTGCGCCGCGCGCGAGTCGCCAAAAAAGACCACCCGCTGCGGTCCCGCTGCATCTTCTTCAGCAACCGGGGTGACTGCGGTCGGATAGGCATCAAGGCCGAGTGGGCTCAACCGGGTGCCATTGAAGAAGCGTTGATACTGCCGGCTTTGCCGCAACAAGACGATATTGAACAGCGCCGAGGCAGCCAGGGCAATGAAAAGTAATCCAACCAGAAGCGATAGCATACGCCGTGATTTCATAGCTAGAAACCTGCATTCAATCACCACACAAGAACGAAGAAACAAATAGCAAAGAAAGACCGAACGCATGCCGCGCAGGAGCTACTCCCGGCACGCTTTATGCTCTGTTACGCTATGTCCGGTTCTTTCGCGAGCATACCAGAAAAAAGGAGCACGATGGTCGAATTTTCGTTAAAGACTGAAGTAGCAAAATTGTCATCTACTCACACACCTGTTTTCACTTGAAATCCAGCGCAAACTGTTTTCCTGGTAACAGATGATTCCGCTATTCCAGCAGGATTTGACGCGATCACGAAATCATGTTTCCTACTCATACAGGTGTCCCGTTATGCGTACATGGTTAGCTTCGACCTATGCCCGGCTACTGCTCGCGATCGTTATACTCGGCGTCGTCGGGAGTTGTAGCAATTCCACGACGGAGAGTCCGACGAGCAGCACGGGGGAGAATACCCCCCTACTGGGTGTCGATGTTGTTATTCGCATCGACCCGGAGCAGGCGACTCACCCGATCAGCCCGTTTATCTACGGCCTCTCGGTCGCCTCCACCGACGATCTAAACGATATGCGCCCTGGCCTGAACAGTTGGGGCGGCAATCCCAACACCCGCTACAACTGGCGACACGGCAATGCCTGGAATACCGGCAGCGACTGGCTCTACATGAACTATGGCGGTGAGCAGGGCGACGTTGCCGCGACAAGTGACGGATTGATTGAACGGTCCTTAGAGGTCGGAGCCGCCGTGCGTATCGCCCTCCCCACCCTGGGCTGGGTCGCCAAAGACAGTGATAACGCAACCTGCTCGTTTCCGGACGCCGACGGCGAGTGTGGTGATGCCGCCGGGGCCACCTGCGAGAATCCCGGCCCGATCGCTGACCCCAATCATACCAGTGTACCCTCAGATGTTCAAGATATCGTTGCCTGGGTCGAGCATATGCTGGTAGCGCAGGAGTTGGATGTTCGGTTTCTGGCGATGGACAATGAGCCGGAACTCTGGGGCGTCACCCACTATGATGTGCATCCGACCTGTACCACCTACGATGAGATCCTGAGCAAATATCTCGACTATGCGACGGCGGTACGGGAAGTTGCGCCGGATGTGGAACTGCTGGGCCCCGTGACCTGCTGCTGGTACTTCTACTGGAACTCGGCGGCGGGATGGGCCGATAAGGCCAGGCATGGCAACCAGGATTTTCTGCCCTGGTTCCTCGATCAGGTACGTGCGCACGACGAGCATACTGGTATCCAGACCATTGATGTGCTCGACATCCGCTTCTATCCCGAGGATGTCTACAATGAGAAGACCGACCCCGAAACCGCAGCACTCCGACTGCGTAGCACCCGGTCGCTCTGGGACAGAAGCTATGTTGAGGAGACCTGGATCCAGGAGCCGATCTACCTGATCCCGCGCATGAAAGAACTGATCGCAGAACACTACCCCGGCCTCAAGCTGGCGATTAGCGAGTGGAACTGGGGTGCGGACCAGACGATGAATGGCGCGTTAGCGCTGGCCGATGTGCTGGGCATCATGGGCCGCGAAGATGTCTATCTGGCAGCCTACTGGACCCAGCCCGAAATCGGCAGTCCGGGGGCATTTGCCTTCAGAATGTTTACCAACTATGACGGTCAGGGGCAGCGCTTCGGCGATATGTCGCTGCACACCACGAGTAGCCTGCCGGATCAGGTGACGGCCTATGGCAGCCGGGATAGCGCCACCGGGCAACTAAAGCTGATGCTGATCAACAAAGATCCGGAACGCGACTTGCAAACCGCCCTGGCGCTGCCGAACGGAGCCCTGACCGGCACCGGCACACTCTACCGCTACAGCGAAGCCGAACCGAACGCGATTACCGGCGAGCCACTGACACTTGCTGCCGCTACAACGCTGACCCTACCGGCCTACTCGATTACGCTCGTTGTTATGGATACGCCGCACGCTATGGGCGATCAAACGGACGTTTCACTAGATGAAACGTGGATATCGCCTGCGGCCGCCCCGTTCGCGGAGAATGACGTAACTCGTACCTATTGAGGCAGAAGCACCATGAAGAAATATCAGATCGGTTTTATCCTGGAACAGGCTCTCGGCCATATCACGCACGCCCAGAATCTGCGGGTAAATATCCCCCGTGACCCGGATGTCCAGGCGCACTGGGCGCTGGTTCCCTGGGAAACCACCGGCATCGGTAGCCGCATTCCCGTCTACAAAAGCAACTGGACCGTGCGGGCCGGGTTGCGTGCCCGCAGTATGGTTGCCCGGATGACCCGGCAGCACCAACTGGATGCACTCTTCTTCCACTCGCAGGTACCGGCGGTGCCGGCAACCAACTGGATCAAACGCTTTCCCAGTATTGTCTCGCTGGATGCGACGCCGCGCCAGTATGACTCACTGGGCGCATTTTATGCCCATGATGAAGGCCCGGCCTGGCTGGAAGATCTCAAGTGGCGGATGAACCGCGACTGCTACCGGGCCGCGCGCCATCTGGTCACCTGGAGCGGATGGGCGAAACAGGGATTGATTGATGACTATGAGGTGCCGGCAGAGAAGATTACCGTTATTCCGCCGGGGGTGAACAGCCGCGAGTGGCTGCGGGCCACGCCGCGTACCCCCCACGCCGGGCCGGTCAAGATCCTCTTCGTCGGCGGCAACCTGGAGCGCAAAGGCGGTCTGCTGCTGCTGGATGCCTTCCGTGCCCTGCGCGATCATGGCGTTGAACTGCATCTGGCGACGCGGGACAGTGTTGCACCTGAGCCGGGCATCTTCGTCTACAATAACATGCAGCCGAATAGTGACGCGCTCAAGCAACTCTATCACGACTGCGATATTTTTTGCCTGCCGACCTATGGCGACTGCCTGCCGATGGTGCTCTCCGAGGCCGGGGCGGCCGGGATGCCGACGGTTGCGACACAGGTGGCAGGCATTCCTGAAATCGTCCGCGAGGGTGAGACCGGGTTCCTGGTTCCCACGGGTGATCCGCACGCACTGACCGAGGCACTGCGACGGCTGGTGCTGGATGCCGGGCTACGCCTGGCCCAGGGTGAACGTGCCGTTGACGTGGTAACCCGCGAGTTTGATGCGCAGTACAACGCTATCCGTCTGCTCGAATTGTTGAAGCGCGAAGCCGATAGCGCGCGCATAGAAAGTAAGGTAAGCCATGGCACAGGTGCTGTTGACCGTGTCCGGCGTGGTCGCGCCTGACACGGCGGAACAGGCCGCGCAGGGCAAGCGTCCCCGCGCCGACTATATCGAGATGGCCCGGGCCTTTGATGCCGACCTGATTGACTATGCCGCGGCCCGGCAGCGCAGCGGCTGGTTCGGGGCGCTGCTGGAGCGGATTGGCGGCCCGGCGCTACGACTGGCCTGGGTTTGCTTTCAACGGCGCGGACGCTACCAGGTCATCTTTACCGATGGCGAACAGGTGGGCATGCCGCTGGCCGGATTGCTCAAACTGGCCGGGGTTGGAGCACAACGGCGACCGCGCCATCTCATGATTGCGCATATTCTGTCGGTGGGGAAAAAGCAGCTCTTCTTTGACCTGCTGCGCATCCAGAGCCATATCGACATGTTCCTGGTCTACTCCACCTGGCAGAAGCGCTTTATCGAAACCCGCTGGCAGGTACCGGCAGAGCGGGTGGTCTTTACGCCATTTATGGTTGATGCACGCTTCTTCGCTCCGGATCAGGCAACTCGCAATCCACAGCCCCGACCCATGATCTGCTCGGCCGGGCTGGAGTCGCGCGACTACCCGACGCTGCTGCAGGCGGTTAACGGGCTGGATATCCAGGTGACAATCGCCGCCGCCAGTCCCTGGGCCCGCCAGTCCGACTCAACCCGGAATGCCGCTATCCCGGAGAATGTCACGGTGCAGCGCTTTAGCCAGTTTGAACTGCGGCAACTCTACGCCGACAGCAGCTTTGTGGTAATGCCGCTCTACGATGTCAACTATCAGGCCGGCGTGACGGCTATCCTGGAAGCCATGGCCATGGGGCGAGCGGTGATCTGCACGCGCACCCCCGGCCAGACCGATGTTGTTGTGGAGGGCGAGACGGGGCTGTATGTGCCGCCAGGAAATGCACCCGCGTTACGCCAGGCCATCGAATATCTGATCAATAACCCGGAGGAGGCCGCGCGGATGGGACAGGCCGGCCGGCGGTGCATCGAGGAGAGCATGAGCCTGGATCACTACACCACCCGGCTAAACCAGATCGTTCAGGCCGCCCGACCCGGCGATGCCGCCAAAGCCGAACCGTACGCACAGCGGTAAACAAACGTGAATCTGGATCAGTAATTCGATCTATCGAAAGGAAATCCGAGAGCATGCTTGCATCAGTTGCACAACTGGCAACCTGGTTAATTATCGGTGGCGTCGGCTTTGTAGTGGCCTACCTGCTGCTGTTGACCGTCGCCGCCTGGTTTGCGCCCCGCCGCACCGCGCCCCGCGCGATGGCCCCCACCCACCGCTTCCTCTTCCTGATCCCGGCGCACAACGAGGAGCGACTGCTGCCCTCGCTACTGGAGAATCTGCGCCGGATTGACTATCCCAGCGAACGCTACGCGGTGCATGTGGTCGCCGACAACTGTAGCGACCGCACCGCCGAACTGGCGCGGCAGGGGGGCGCAATCGCCCACGAGCGCTTCGATACCGAACTGATTGGCAAGGGCTATGCGCTGGAGTGGCTGCTCAAGCGCATCTGGGATAGTAATGAGCCGCACGACGCGATTGTCATCCTGGATGCGGATACCATCGTCTCGCCCAACTTCCTGACGGTGATGGATGCCCGCCTGGCGCAGGGTGAGCGCGTTATCCAGGCCTACTACGCCGTACGCGACCCGGATCAGTCCTGGAGCGCCGGCCTGCGGGCGGTGGCACTGATGGCGGTGCATTACCTGCGACCGCAGGCGCGGATGGTGCTGGGTGGCTCCGTCGGGCTCAAGGGTAACGGGATGGTCTTTGCCGCCGATATCGTACGCAACTACCGCTGGCCCGCCTCCCTGACCGAAGATATTGAGTACCATATGGCGTTGATTATGGGCGGCGAACGGGTAACGCTGGCACCCGATGCGCTGGTCTGGGCTGAGATGCCGGGCACGCTCCGCGCTGCTCAGTCGCAAAACGCCCGCTGGGAGCAGGGCCGTCTGGAGATGGTCCGGCGTTATGTGCCGCGGTTGCTGGCTGCGGCGGCGAAACGGCGCAGCTTTCTGCTGTTCGACGCGGCAGTCGAGCAGCTTATTCCGCCGCTCTCGGTAGTGGCGATCAGTAGCGTGGGCGCATTCATCGCCATGCTGATCCTGCAGAACCTGCCGGGAGTGATCGCGGCCGCCGCGCTGATCGCCGGGCAAGGTGCGTATATCCTGGCCGGGCTAGTGCTGGCCCGCGCGCCGCGCAAGGTCTACCAGGCGCTGCTCTATGCGCCCGCGTTTATCGCCTGGAAGATCTGGTTGTATCTGCGAGTGCTGATCAACCGTCAGCAGAAGGGCTGGGTACGTACCGCGCGCAATAGCTCGTAGGATTGTATTTGATATACGTTACGCGGTGGGGATTTGGAACACGAAAACGTCATGAAACATTGCGAAACTCATGGAAGTGTATAGCAACTTTACATGTGTCGTAATGCCGCCTTCAAGCGGTTGTGGGCGAATCCCGAAGAACCAGTTCACAACCAATGTAGGATTGCTATATGGCAACATTACTGATACCGGCAGTTTCGCGGTTTTTACTTATTTTGCTTCCTTCGTGGTCCTGCCCCCCACAGTTTAAGCTTTGTAATTAACACGCGTTACGCGGTCCTGCTTAGGGAAGGAGATAGCGCCTTCGGCAGGACGGAAAAGACCAGATATTTTTCACAAAAAATCACGAAGTGATTTTTTGTGAAAAAGAAAAAAGCACCATGCTGCCGCAGGCGAATCGAACCTCCATCGGGTGAAACATTCGGTCTGCATGTCAACTGCGTAACTCCTGCAATTAATGGATTAGTGCAATGAACGCTCTCTGGGAATTACTGGTGAACGACGCCACGGTGATCGGCTGGCTCACGGTTGTAGCCTACTTTGGGGCGGCCGGGTTGTGCGGTCTGCTGGCACTGCGCATAGATCGGCTCTTCTTTCACTACCGCTTCCAGCGCCATCGTGTTATCTGGTGGGGCTTTGCGCTGCTGCTGTTGCTGCTGGGTCTGAATAAACAGTTTGACATTCAGACGGCGATTACGCGGTTTGGGCGGGAACTGGCCTATGTCCAGGGTTGGTACGATGTGCGCCGCCTCTACCAGATCTGGTTTGTGGCCGGGGTCGCCGGCATAGGGTTTGTCGCGCTGATTGGGCTAACCTGGGTGCTACGCCAGGTGTTGCGCCTCTACTGGCTGACGTTGCTCGGTTTTGTCGCACTGCTGACCTTTATTGTGATCCGCGCCGCCTCATTTCACTATGTTGATAAAGCACTGGCCCTGGATCTGGCCGGATTCAAGGCGAACTGGGCGCTGGAACTAGGCGGCATCGGGCTGATCGGCCTGTCGGTGCTGCTCAACCTGGCCTGGGCGCGGCGCGCCGCTCAGTTGACCGATCCGGTTGCTGCTATCGGCGGGGTGATCTATCGTCGGGACGAAACCGGCGCACTGGAACTACTGCTGGTTGAGAAGCAGCCCGACCTCTGGACACTGCCCCGGGGCATGATTGCGCCGGGCGAAGATCGGGCCACTGCCATCAACACGGCAATGCAGGAGACGGTTGGGATTGAGGGGAAAGTTGGTCCGCTGGTGCAACAGATTGTTCAGATGATTCAACGTTCGCGGCGCAAACGCCGCCGGGTGGTGAGCTACTATCTGATCCAGGCCCGCCCCGGGCCGGCGCTGTCAAGTGCTGAAACAGGTGACGAAACGGTACGCTGGTTCCCCATCGGCGCGGCGCTCCGGCAGTTGCCTTCCAGCCGGCTGCGGGGAGTTGTTCGCGCGGCCCGCCCGTGGCTGAAAGCCCGCCGCCGGCAGCAACCAGCGCTCGTCCCACAGTCCATGGAGCAGGCGCAGTAAGCTTACGCTACGGGAGGTTTGGCGCTAACGCCTCGGCAAAACGGGCATTCGTCACCGCAAGTGCCTGCCGGAAGGCCGGGTCGTTAAAATCTTGTGTGCCCGGGGATCGGGGAAAATCAGCCGTATCCAGCGCATCCAGAGTCGCCTGGAGCGCTACCGCATCGGGCGCTTCGCCCCGCTCAATCGCCGCCGCCTGGGTGACTGTGAGCATCCAGGCGGCACGTATTTCCGCTTCAAACCCGGCCAGTTGCCGGATCTCGGCACGCGGCACATTCCCCAGATTAGCATAATCCTCAAGTCGGCCCGCTTCGCGCACCGATATCGCGGCAACCTGCAAAAAGGCTCCCGCAAACAGCAGCGCATACGAACTTGACCAGTCTGACTCCGCAGCACTTTGCAGTTGAGTGTGTGCGGCGGTTAGCCCAAACATGGCCGTACTTGTATTGGAATAAGTATACCGTGTAAGCGTAGACGTTCGCTCAAAGGTTGTGTAGAAGAAATAGATATTACCGATAAGTGAGAGGACGAGGATGCCTAAGAAAATCCGGTTCTTCATTGAGATACCTCCAACTAACACTTATCGAAGGCGCAGCGACATCTTCGGGATTGATGTAGCTATGTTTAGTTTCATAGCTTTCCAGCCTCTCCAGCATAGCATGGCACTTCAAGCTTTTCAAGCGGTGTAGTATACTTGAATCAAAATCAACAGCAGAGGTGTAGGGACGCCGTTCTCGGTGTCCGGCCCGGTTGTCGGCGTCCGGGGTCCGTTCATCCCGTAGGGACGCCGTTCTCGGCGTCCTGGTCCGTCCACAGGCATTAATATCATCATACGATCACATCTGCGGGGAAATATGCACAACAAAAAACACCCACAACGTAAATCGCCACGCCTGCCCGGATATGATTATGCACAACCAGGGGCATATTTTATTACGATCTGCACCGCACAGCGTCAACACCTGTTTGGTAACATAGAAAACGGGATGATGATATGTAATGCATTGGGACAAATTGCCCATCAAGAGTTATCCAATCTGCCCCGTCGCCGGCACATGGTGGATGTTGATACCTTCGTCGTTATGCCCAATCATATCCATGCCATCATCCTGATTTCCATGATATCGTTAGCGGCGGATGTGAGCACGGCGGACGCGCAGAAGCGCGTCCCTACCGGCAATTACGGCGCGGACGCACAGAAGCGTGTCCCTACCGGCAATTACGGCGCGGACGCGCAAAAGCGCGTCCCTACGTTAGGTCAAATCGTTGGTAATTATAAGGGCGGTGTGACGCGTCTTGCTCGCCAGGAATTTGGTACTAACGCACCACACATTATCTGGCAGCAGCGTTATCATGACCATATCATCCGAAATGAAGAAATGTTGAATTATATTCGGGATTATGTGGTAAACAATCCGGCACGCTGGGAGAATGATACCTTTTATGGATAATGTGCCCGGCGAACACCTACCAACCGGATCCAGGAATGCCCGCACCCACTGGCGCACCCACGTCCGCCGGCTCAAGGCCGATATCTTTGCGCTCTACCTGGCCTACCGCCACCCGCAGGTGCCATGGTATGCTAAACTGGTTGTAGCCTGCGTGGTCGCCTATGCCTTCAGCCCAATCGATCTCATCCCGGATTTCATTCCCATTCTGGGCTACCTTGATGACCTGCTGCTGCTGCCTGCCGGGATTATGCCGGCGCTGCGGCTGATTCCGCCGGAGGTGCTGGCCGAGTGTCGGCACACGGCGCAGGAACACATGCAGGCTGAACGCCCCACGAGCCGGATTGCGGCGAGCGTGATCATTGTCATCTGGCTTACGCCGCTGCTGCTGGTCGCCATGCTGCTGTTACGCCGGATATAGATCGCGGCATACGACGGAATACGTAACCGGGACTACGCTAAATGTTAGATGCGAATATATCTGTTTTGCGGTACACTGGTTGTGAAAAAAGTAACGGAGTTAGTTAGGGGTTACGGGTTACGGGTTAAACAGACAAAGCCTTAACCGTTAACCCCTACCCCCTAATCGTTAACTCTTAACCCTTAACCGTTACCCCTAACCGTTAATCCATCGGTCAAGGAGGACCTTATGACATCCCCGATTCGCCGCGCTGCCGTTATTGGCGCAGGAACCATGGGCGCCGCCATCGCCGGTCTGGTGGCGGGTGCCGGTATATCGGTTTTGCTGCTGGATATTCCTCCCGACGCGCTGACCCCTGACGAAGAGGCGCAGGGGCTGACGCTAGAACATCCCACCGTCCGTAACCGTATCGTACGGCAGGGCTTTGAGCGCATGTGCAATGCGCGTCCGGCCAACCTCTTTAGCGCAAAGGTGGCGGACCAGATCACCATTGGCAATACCGCCGACGACTTCGACAAACTGGCTGAAGCCGACTGGATTATCGAGGCGATTGTCGAGCAACTCGCGCCCAAGCGCGATCTGCTGGCCCGGATCGAGAGCGTACGCAAGCCTGGCGCGCTGGTGACGACCAACACCAGCGGCATTTCCATCGCCGCAATGGCTGAAGGACGGGACGCCGACTTCCGCGCGCACTTCTTCGGTACTCACTTCTTTAACCCGCCGCGCTACCTCAAGCTGGTGGAGATGATCCCCGGCCCGGATACCGACATGGCCGCCTTTGCTGCGCTGCGCACATTTATCGAGCGGGAACTGGGCAAGGGCGTGGTGGTCTGCAAGGATCGCCCCGACTTTATCGCCAACCGCCTGGGCATCTTCAGCCTGATGAGCGACCTGAACTACATTCAGGCCAACGGCTACACCGTCGAAGAGGTGGATGCGCTGACCGGCCCGCTGATTGGGCGACCCGGTACCGCTACTTTCCGCCTGCTGGACCTGATTGGCATCGATCTGATGGCCTTTATCGCCCGCCATCTCTATGAAGAGTTGCCCGAAGACGAGGATCGGGCGGTCTTTGGCAATACGGACCTGCTGGATCGGCTGGTTGCCGAGGGTCGTCTGGGCAATAAGGCCGGGAAGGGCTTCTACACCAGTGTGCGCGAGAACGGCAAACGCACATTTTACCCGCTCGATCTGCAGACGCTGGAGTATCGTCCCGCCGTGGAGCCGGCCACCGTCGCCGGGTTTATCGCCGAGGCGCAGGCCATCCGTGCCCTGCCGGAGCGGTTGAGCTTTGCCCTGGAGCGCGCCGTTACCGATCCCGCTGATCGTGGGGCCGGGCTGATCGCCGCCGGCCTGCTGCCGCTGCTGGCCTACGCTGCCCGCCGGCTGCCCGAAGTTGCCGACAGCGTTGCCGATGTGGATAACGCTATGCGCTGGGGCTACAACCATGCCATGGGACCATTCGAGATCTGGGAGGCGCTGGGGGTGGCCGAGACCGCCGAGGTCATGCGCGCCCGTGGTCTGACCGTGGCACCCTGGGTGGAGGAGCTGATTGCCGAAGGCCGTCCGCACTTCTACCGGCAGATGGATGGGCCGCAGCGGGCCTACAATGTCGCGGCGCGAGCGTATCAACCCCTGGCCCGCGATGCGCGTGCGCTCGACCTGGCAACATTCAAGACGCCGTCCCGCATCCTCAACTCCAGCCGCAGCGCCGGCCTGATCGATCTGGGCGACGGCGTACTCTGCCTGGAGTTCCACAGCAAAGCCAATGCAATTGACCTGGAGATTATCGAGTTTGGGCTGGAAGCGCTGGCCGAACTGGAGAACCGGCGCTGGGTCGGATTGGTCGTCGGCAACCAGGGCAAGCTGTTCTCCGCCGGAGCCAATCTCAAGCAGATGGCTGAGGCCATGCAGAGCGGCCGGCTTGAGCTGATTGAGGCAATGCTCCAGAAGTATCAGCGCTGGACGCAGGGCATGCGTTATGCACCCAAGCCGGTTGTCACCGCGCCGTTTGGCCGCGTGCTGGGGGGCGGGGCCGAGGTTGCCATGCACAGCACCCGCACCGTTGCCGCCGTCGAAACCGCGATGGGGTTGGTTGAGGTCAGTGTGGGCCTGATCCCGGCGGCGGGGGGCTGCAAGGAGCTGAACCGCCGGCTGGTGGCGGGCGCGGCGGCACTGCCGGGGGGCAATCCGCAGGCGGCGCTCCGGCAGGTGTTCGAGATGATTGCGCAGGCGCAGGTCAGTGGTAGCGCGGTCGAGGCGCGTGAGCGGGGGCTGCTGCGCCCCACCGACCGGATTGTGATGAATGGTGAGCATCTGCTGGGCGTGGCCCGCGAGATGGTGCAGGAACTGGCAAAAGACTACCTGCCGCCGGCATCGGGTAAACACTGCTACGCGCTGGGGCAGGAGGGACTGGCCGCGTTGCAGGTGGCTATCCGGAACTTGCAGGAGGCGGGGCAGGCCGGCGAGTATGACGCCTACATCGCCGGACGGCTGGCCTATGTGCTGTGCGGCGGCGAGTTGAGTGTGCCCCAGTGGGTTGACGAGCAGTACATCCTCGACCTGGAGCGCCAGGTATTTCTGGAACTCTGCCGCGAACCGAAAACGCATGCGCGCATCCAGGGCATGCTGGAGACCGGCAAGCCTGTGCGGAACTGACGGTTAACTGACCTGGTCAGGGGAGAGATGCACGCTGGTGTGTCTCTCCCCGTTTGGCGTGCCCAGATGCAGGTATTCACGCCTCCGGCGAGCGGAGTGCCTGCACCATCTGCTCAATGCCGATAATCGCTGCCAGCGCTGCCAGCGGGTCCGGGTCTACGGCCCAGAGCCAGTCCACGTTAAGCCAGAATTCAGGCAGCACCGTCGCCTGGTATCGGTTATCCGGGATCGGCACCGGCTGGTAGCGTCCCTGTGTATCCAGAACATAAAAATCAGCCCGTAACCGTTGCGGGCGTGGGTCAATAATCCAGTACTCGCGCACTCCCGCCTGCTGATATTCATGAAACTTCTCATCCCGATCCCGCACAACACTATCATCCGAAATAACCTCAATCACCAGATCGGCGGGACCATTCAACTCATTCTCGGACAGGCGGGTCAGATTCGCGGTTGCCAGAAAGAAAAGATCCGGCTCGCGCGCATCGCCCCCAGGTATAGCGCGCATCGTAAAAGGGGCGGCAATGACCCGACCAAGCCGGTAGAGCCGCACATAATTTTGTAAGAGGGTTGTCAGGAAGACAACAACGCGCTGGTGATACTCTTTGGGCGGCATATGAATGATAATCTCTCCATTAACCCACTCAACCAGACTACCTGAATGTTCCCGCGCCAGATACTCGGCATAACTCACCTGCGCCGGGGGCGTGTCTGGCCTGTTTTCCAGTGCAAGCGTTTCGGTTGCTGAACTATTCATCCCTTTCCTCCCTGCAATCGCTCCAACTCGGCGCGCAGGCGGGCCAGTTCCGCCTCGGCATCGGCCCGCGCGGCCGCCTCGGCATCGGCGTGTCGCCGTTCCTGCTCCAGGTCGCGCAGGGCGGCCTCTTCCGGGAGCAGGATCAGGTTGCCGTCGCTATCGTAGAAGCGCGCATAGGTATGCTCCTCCTGGAGGAACTCCCCACGCCACGGCCCCAGCCAGAGGCCCAACTGCTCACTCCAGAGCCGGCCCCGCTCGTCCGGCTCAATCGGCAGATACTCCCGGCCCCGCAGCCGCCAGCCCAGGAGCCGCTCGAGTTCCGGCGCGATACAGAAGTATTCACCCGTGCGAAAGGTCTGCGCATAGAGCTGCTTTTTGTCGCCCAGGTCATACTTCTCCGTGCTGGGGGAGAGCAGTTCAAAGATGACATCGGGGTAGCGTCCATACTCCGCCCAGGTGATCCAGGAGAGGCGCTCGCGGGTGCCGTCTACATCTAGAACGACAAAGACATCCGGGCCTTTGAAATCATTGTTATAAACCTGCTCTTCGCGGTAGTACATAAACATATTTGCGCCCATAAAATAGTCGTCGCGGCGACCACCGCGGGCCGCGCCATAGCCGGCAAGCAGCAGCGCGGCGCTGCGAAAATGCCAGGGTGATTCCATGGGTTCTCCATCGTCGTAGGGCAGATCAGTTGGCGGCACCGGGATCTCGGGCAGCGGCATGTCGTCAATGGACATGCCGGTATATACAAGCGGTTTCCGGGTCATCGGCTCCTCCCTGGTCCGGGTTTTCCTCTATGGGCATGCAGGTTGCCGCCATGATACCACACCCGGCCACGGCAACCGGGTGGCGCGTGCGGCTCAAAACCGCACCTGCACCTGTTGCACAGCGCCTTTTCGTAACGTTTTTTCTAGGGCAGGAGCGGATGCGCCCTGGGTCAAATTGTAACGGGAGCAGCAACTGCAGATGGAAAACGACGCCATCGCGCAACCGGAGCGCGAGCTTGATGCGATTGAGCAGAGCGGTTATAGTTTCACTGTCCTTTCGCGTCCTTTCGCGGCGTTCGTGGTCCAGCGCCTTTCGCCATTCATCCCAGCCGCGTGCAGCCACTGCTGCTCCCCTACAAGCAACGCAACCCAATCGCCAGTCGCTAATCCCCACTCGCCAATCCCCAGTCACCCCACCAGCCCCTGCCACAGCAGGTTGCCGGCGGGGGCGACCGAGCCGACCAGCGGGCCGCGGACGTGGTTGGGCGCGCGGCGAAACAGATGCAGCATCGTCCCGAGTACCTCGGTCGGGGTCAGGGTGGCAGAGAGATAGCCCGCCCACTGGGGCTGGGGCAGGCAAAAAAAGGTGGCGAAGAAGTCGTTGATCTGCCGCTCGTTAAAGCGCATCAGATTCGCCAGGCCAAAGAGGTAGAGCGCGCGGTTGCGCAACTGCTCGTGCGGCCAGAGCGCCTGCCACGCCGCCTGTGCGATCATCGCCGGGGAACTTGCACTCGCTTCCAGCGCCCCGGCAAGCGCCCGGGCCACCGTGGGCGCACGCTTCAAGCAGGTGCCCACCAGATAGCCCGAGGCCGGATGCACCATGCCGGCGGCTCCGCCAAACCCCACCACCGGCTGATCCAGGTGCGGCAGCGGTGCATTCATCGGAAAGAGACAGCGCTCGATATGCTCAACTTCCCGCACCGGCGTGCCCATATGCGCCAGCCGCTGCTGCAGGCGCTGCTCCAGCCGCTTCAGCGATACTGCCGGACAGTGCGCCAGCGAGGTCTCTTCGACAAAGTAGCGCTCATCGCCCAGGTCCATGGCGTAGAGAAATGTCGGTGGCCCGGCGCGCTCATCCGGCGTGAGATAATCCGCGCGGTAGTCCATCAAAACCAGTTGCCCCCGGCGCACGGGTGGGGCGGCGAAGCGGCCCACAATCCCGTAGGCCGCCTGGAATGCCACCTGCGATGACGCGGGCTGCTGCACAAACACCGGCTTATGTCCGCCGGCATCAATGACCACCCGCGCCGTCAGCTCCCGCCCATCCTGCGTGGTGACATGCGTGGCGGTAGCGCTATGCCGCACCTGCGCCGCCTTGCCCCGCTCCCAGGTCATCTGACCCTGCGCACACTGGGCCAGCAGATGCGCCTGGAGCCGGGGGTTGTCAAAGAGCCCGTACGCCCGCCGGAGCGGTAACTCTTCACCGCCGGCATAGGCCACACAGTTAGTCCAGCAGTGTGCCAGCATCGCAGTCAGCCCCAAGCGTTCCAGATCGTCATACCAGATACCGTAGGTGTTGGGCCAGACCGCGTCCGGATCAACCGGCGTAAGCCCCACCACCCGCAGCCCCTCCCGGCAGAGCGCGGCCGCCAGCGTCAGCCCAGCCGGGCCGGAACCAATCACCAGAGCGTCAACGGTCAATGTGAAACCTCCCAATCCAGGATCGACATACGGTCATAGTATAGCACCATGCCGGCGGTTGCCGGTGGGCAACCACGGGAAACCAACCACTCTGTTGCATCCTGTGATACCGATTTGTTATCATAGCCACAGAGTCCACTGAGGACGCTGAGATGTTGAACGGGAATGTGCTGCCCTACGCTCGCTCAGGCCATATTCCGGACTGGCGAGATCACGCGGTGTGTTGAAGCCGTTGATGATCGCCGGATTCTGATGCATGTAGGCATAGGTATCCGCCAGGTAGGTTACCTCACGGTTAGTCTCCTTCGTTTATGCGTTAATCTCCGGCGCGTAGTCCCGGTGCATGCTGCACTGTCATCCCCTGACGTCTGGTCCAGATGGTGTTTGATAGCGATCTGCCGGGCACGCTCTGTGCTATGTTGCTCTGTTCTCTATCACCACGTTACTGCAAAGGCGTGGGATTTCGATCGGGCAATTGTGTGAAGTCACTCCTGGTCAGTTGGCTGGTTTACGGGACTATACATTGAAAAATAATCCGGACATCATTGAGCGGGAGTTCCAATTTCAGTCGGACCGGGTTTGCACGCGGCTGAAATGGATTTTCTGTATCAGGACGGGATACGGAATGCGTAGAAGTGCGTCCATACAAACCCATGCGCCACCTGCGCGACGGCATCCGCCGGCTGATGAACATTGCGAACATCCTGCGGGTATGGCATACGGCAGAAGCACGGTGCATCGAACGCACCCTACGGCTTTGCGCCTTTGCGCGAGCCAATGTTGTCGTTATTTGAAAAGGAGATGCTACAATGCAAATGCCCGGCAACCAGCGCGTGGTAAAGCCGAGTGTTGCACTAATCTATCAGTCTGTATGGTGCTGTCTGTACCTGAATTGAGGCATGCATGTGAACAATTTTGTGCTGCAAATTACCCTGTTGTTCCTCCTGTGTCTGACCGTTGTTGCCCCACCACTCACCCTCCAGGCGCAGGATCTGCCGGAAACGCCGACGCCGCTGGTGGACGATGAAGATGAGACCGATATGCCGAACCAGGTTGATGTGCAGCCGGTCGCTCAGGATGAACAGATCGAAGAGCGCCTGACGCGGATCTTGCGGGCCACCGACTGGTTTACCACGCCCACCGTGGAAGTGGAAGAGGGGGTGGTCTTCCTGGATGGGCAGACCCGCCGGGAGGAGTACCGCGAGTGGGCCGGCAACCTGGCGCGCAACACCCAGGACGTTGTCGCCGTGGTGAATCGCATTGAGGTCGTTCCAGGGCCGATCTGGAATTTCTCCCCGGCACTGGCGGAGATCCGCACGCTCTGGCGGCGGACAGTTCAGGCGATTCCCGTGGTTATCTTTGGGATTGTGGTCCTTGTGGGAGCATGGTGGCTGATGCAGCCGATTTCCTCCCTGTCGCAGCGCCTGTTGCGCAACCGGCTGGGCTCGCCGCTACTCACCCGGATTGTGGCAAGCACGATAGCTATTCCGGTGTTCTTGCTGGGGATCTACCTGGTGCTCCAGGTGGCCGGATTGACCCGGCTGGCAATTACGCTGCTCGGCGGCACCGGTATTGTCGGGATTGTGATCGGGTTTGCCTTCCGCGATATTGCCGAGAACTTTCTTGCCAGCGTCCTGCTCAGTGTGCAGAAACCCTTCCACAGTAAAGATCTGATTGAAGTGGCGGGCTACTCCGGCATTGTGCAGCAGATGAACACACGCAGTACGGTGCTGATGACCCTGGATGGCAACCATATTCAAATCCCGAATGCGACGGTGTTTAAGAACACGATTACCAACTACACGGCCAACCCCAACCGCCGCTCCGACTTCCTGGTGGGGGTTGGCTATGATGCGGCGCTGGCGCAGGTGCAGACGGTCATTGACAAGGTACTTAACCAGCATCCGGCAGTGCTGGAGACGCCCGAGCCGCTGGTGCTGGTGGATACCCTGGGCGCGGCGACGGTGAATCTGCGCATCTATTTCTGGTACGATGCCACGCAGTATGCGCCGATCAAAATCAAGTCCTCGCTGCTGCGGCTGACCAAACGTGCCCTCGCCGATGCCGGCATCTCCATGCCCGACGAGGCGCGCGAGGTACTCTTCCCACAGGGCGTACCGATTGTGCAGGCGCAACGAGCGGAGGAGTTGCCCCCGCTTCCCACACCGGCGGCCCGCCCGGCGGAGATCCAGGGCGGACAACCGGAATCGGCCGCCGCCGCCGCGCTGCCGGAGCCGGTGACTACCGCCGCCGAGGGCAATCTGCGCAGCGAAGATGCCGAGATCCACGAACAGTCGGCCCGCTCGCGCACGGTTGAGGAGGGCGAGAATCTGTTGGAAGATGGGCGAACATAGTACATATCAATGGAGATACACCATTCTCTTTACCACGAAGCGCACGAAGGGTAGGCGGACGCGCTTCTGCGCGTCCCTACCAACCGTCTTCGTGGTTTGAGCCAGGTCCGCCGGGTGGCGGACGCGCACAAGCGCGTCCCTACCAACCGTCTTCGTGGTTTGAACCAGACCCATTAAACCAATGGATCTTACCGGCCTTTCTACATCATCTCATCGGGCGATACCGCTTCCTCGGCGACAACCACGCAATCCCGTCCGGTGCGCTTGGCCTGGTAAAGTGCCTGGTCAGCCGTTCGGATGAGTATATCGGCGCTGGTGCCGTGACCGGGGAAGACGGCCACACCGAGCGATGCGGTTACGCCCGCGAGTGGTTGTCCCTGGTGCTCCACGGTCAGTACCCGGATATCTGTGCGGATTGTCTCAGTGCGCAGCAGGGTAGCTTCCAGGGATGCGCCCGGCAGTACCAGCATAAACTCTTCCCCGCCGTAGCGGCAGGCAATATCCTCGCCCCGCGTGTGGGCCTGCAAGAAACTGCCCACCTCCCGCAGCAGCGTATCGCCCGCGTCATGCCCATAGGTGTCGTTAAAGCGTTTGAAGTGGTCGATATCCAGCATCACCACCGCAACCGCGTGCCCGTGACGGTCGGCATGCTGCAGTTCGCGTGGCAGGGTGGCATCCAGGTAGCGCCGGTTGTAGAGCCCGGTGAGCGGGTCGCGGATGGCCTGCTGCTGGAGTTGCTCGCGCAGAGTCAGATTGGTCAGCGCCAGCGAGACCTGCCGGGCCACGATATCCGCCAGTTGCCGCCGGCGCCGGCACACCTCCGCATCGGGTGGTGTGGCGTGCCGCAGATGCAGTATGCCCAGGGTCTCGCCGCGTACCAGCAGTGGCACGCAGAGCACCATTGCCCCATCGCCGTCTTTGATGTCCCGGCACATTGCGCCGCCGGTACTGGTGAAGTTGCAGTCCGGTTGCTGCAGGGCCTGGCAGTCCGGCTGCTCCAGGGTGGCGGCAGCGGGTGCCGACGTGCCCCACGCGGTCACAACATCAAACTGGTTGCTCCCGGCGCGGCGCAGCAGGTAGAGCGCCCCCGCCTGTCCTGGGAAGAGCTTCGCGGCACTGACGGCAATCACCTCGTAGGCTTCCGCCAAGCCGGTGCAACCCTGCAGCAGGTCGCTCATCTGGTTGAGCAGCAGCACCTCCCGGTTGCGCTCCCGGAGCCATGCGTTGGCCTGGTGCAACTGCTCGTTGGCGCGCTGCAGTTGCAACTCGGCCTGTTTGCGCTCGGTAATGTCTTGCGAAATAATCATGCCCGCGACAATCTCGCCCTGCTCGTCGCGCAACGATACGGGCTGCGTGCGATAGATCTGATCGCCGTAGTGCTGCTCAACTTCCTTTGGCGCGGTGCCGGCCAGCGTCGCACGATAGAGGGGTTCGCCAATTGCCGCGATATCCGGTGGGGTTGCCTCCCAGAGCGTTTTTCCCTCTGTTTAATGTGGGTGATATCGCGGGCACTGACCACAATGCCCTGGATGCGGTCCTGGTCATCGCAATAGGGCGTATAGGTGACATCCATAAACTTGCGCCCTTCGTCCACATAGTCAAACCAGGCACAGTAGTGAACCGTTTCACCATCCAGGCAGCGGTCGAGGTTCGCTTTGAGCAGATGCGCAAACGTATCCGCGCCCATAATCTCGGCGACGGAGTGCCCAACAATTTCACTGTAGCTGCGCGTAGTCCGGCGCAGATAGGCATTATTGACAACACGGTAGATATACTGCCGGTCAATAAGTGAGAGCGAGTCGAGCGAGGCGGACACAATATGGCGATACTGGCGCAAGGCTTCTTCAGCCAGTTTACGCTCGGTAATATCCACGACAATTCCCAGCAAGTATTCGATCTGTCCGGCCGGGTTACACACCGGTGTCACCGAGAGATCCGCCCAGAAGAGGCTGCCGTCTTTGGGGATAAAGCGCTTCTCAATGCGATAGCCGTCAATTTCGCCGCGTAAGATCTGCCGGATATGTTCCAGCGTGACGGCCTGGTCGTCCGGATGGGTTAACTGTATATTTGAGGTGTGGGCCGGCTCTTCCGGCGTGTAGCCCAGTTGCCGGGCCCCGTGCGCATTGAGCGCAACCAGCTTGCCGGACGTATCCGTCAGGCCAATGCCGACGGCCGCATTATCAAAGATGGCCTTGAGCTGCGCCTCACTCGCACGCAGGGCATCCTCAGCCTGCCGGCGCTCGGTGATGTCAATGTAGGCCATCTGTGCAGCGGGCCGGCCCTGATAGATGACACGGATAGCAAAGGCTTCTAGCCGGCGCACACTCCCATCTTTATGCAGGATGCGAAAGGTGTAGTGCTGCGGCACGGTGGTTCCCGCCTGACGTTCACGCGCGCGTTGCGTCACCATACCGCGGTCGTCCGGGTGAATCGTTGCCGCGGCTTCCGCCGGGGACAACGCCAGCAGTTCCGCGACAGTATAGCCGGTAATCTGCGCGGCGGCGGCATTGGCAAATACACAGCGGCCCTGCTGATAGATAGTCAATCCCTGCAAGGAGTTGTCCACCAGGGTGCGGTAGGCCTCCTCGGCCAGTTTGCGCTCGGTGATGTCCTGAGCGATCCCCAGGATCCGGCAGGGTTTCCCGTCATCTGTGCGCGAGAAGACCACTTCACGGCTGAGCAGCCAGCGCCAGCTTCCATCCCGATGGCGCATCCGATACTCGAAGGGCAAGATGACGCCGTCCGGCGCGCCGGCCTGTATGGTCTGATGGTGCAGGGCACGCGGCAGATCGTCCGGGTGCAGCAGTAGTGGTAGCACCGCATGGCCCATAGCCCACACTTCATCGGGGGTATAGTCCAACGACTCGGCGATCTGGCGATTGCTGTAGACGTTGCGCTGCAGGGTCAGATCGAAGATATACAGGATATCCGGCATGGTATCGGCAATCTGCTGCACAAAGCGTTCACTTGCGCGCAGGGCTTCCTCGGCCTGCTTGCGTTCGGTGATGTCAATACAGATGCCATCCCAGATAATTGTGCCGTCTGATTCGCGGCGGGGGGTGGAATAAAACTGTCGCCAGCGGAGACTACCATCAGCCACATACTGCCGCAGTTCAAAATCCAGGGGCTGCAGGGTGCGTGCTGCCTCCTCCATTGCCGCGACATAGCCAGGCTGGTCATCCTCGTGGTGCGAATTGAGCACCAGCGCAGGCTGGGCGATAATCTCTTCAGCAGTATAGCCGGTCAGGCGCTCAACGGCGTCGTTCATATAGGTAAATGTGCATGTGCCATCGGTGGCTTGTCTCAGTTGGTAGATAATACCATTCGGTAGATTGTTACCGATACGCCGTATCTGTTGCTCGCTTGCGCGTAGCGCCTCCTCGACCTGCTTGCGCTCGGTAATGTCGATATAGGCTGCCTGCGTGGCCGTTCTGCCCCGGTAGTTCGTCAGACTGACCGCGACTTCTACCCAGCGGATCGTACCATCCTTGCGGATCAGGCGGACTTCATAGGTTGACGGCACGGCCTGCCCCATCTGGCGCGCGCGGGTGTAGCCCATGACCCGCTCGTAGTCATCCGGGTGGAGAATCTGCTGGATGGTATCAGGGGTAAATGCCAGTAACTCATCGCGGCTGTAGCCAATGATGTCAACCATGGCCGGATTGGCAAAGACGAAGCGTCCATCCTGGAAGATAACCAGCCCCTGCAGCGAGTTTTCCACCAGCGTATGGTAGGCTTCCTCGGCCTGCACCCATGCGGTGATGTCGCGGTTGCCGGCACGCCGCCCCAGCCACTCCCCGGCGGCACTGTAGACCGGCCGGCAGGCATGGCCGATCCGGCGCTGCTCACCGTCGCGCCTGATGATGCGGAACTGGAGTTCACACGTCTGCGGCTGATGCTGTTCATCGTCCAGATGCCGTGCCACCCGCTCACGGTCGTCGGGGTGAATGCAGTGCTCCAACAGCCCCGCATCGGCCTGGAACTCAGCGGGACGGTAGCCCGTGATGCGCTCACACGCCGGTGAGACATAGCGCAGCGTCCCGGCAGGATCGATCCAGTATTCCCAATCATAGGTAAAGTCAGCCACCATGTGCAGGTGCGCATTCTCAGTCTGCAGCGCGGCTACCTGCTGCTCCAGCGCAGCAATCTGCCGGCGCAGTGCGGCTACCTCAGCCTGGCAGTTCGGATTGTCGGGTGGTACGCCGGGAGTTGTTCTCATTGGTGTGTCGCCTCTTCTCTTCCAAAAGGTATATTTCTAGATATGAAATTACTCTTGACAGGCACTATATTGCTATTTTAATATAACATAACCACAAATGAATAACAGGACTTACGCGGTGTGTGTTCAGAACGGAAGTTTCACCCGATAAAAACCCGGCTTCGCCTGCGGCAGCATGGTACTTCTTTTTGCTTGTTCACAAACATGTTGCACATTGTGCAACATGTTTGTGAACAAGCATGTCCCATTCCACCCTGCCGGAGGCGAAGCGGGCCGTTTGTCCAGGCAAACGTCTGGTTTGGAACCGACCGCGTAACTCCTGTGAATAAAGTGACAACTCTCAACACTTGGTACTCACTTCTCATGGTCGTTAATCAATTGTGTAGTACAAAACAAACAACCGGCACTTCCTGGGGAAGCGCCGGTCATCCAGCTACAGACTACAGACTACGGACTACTTCTTCTTGCCCACCAGCAACTGCCGCAGCACATACTGCAAAATCCCACCGTGGCGGTAATACTCCACCTCCTGCGGCGTGTCGATACGCACATTGGCATCAAACTCAATCGTCGCACCATCGTCGCGGGTGGCTCGCACCTTCAGCGTGCGCACGCCCGCAAAGTTGTCGGCGATACCATCGGCCAGCCCGACAATGTCAAACGTCTCATGCCCGTTCAGCCCCAGCGTCTCGGCATTATCCTCCGGCAGGAACTGCAGCGGCAGAATGCCCATACCGACCAGGTTGGAGCGGTGGATGCGCTCGAAGCTCTCCGCGATGACCGCGCGCACTCCCAGGAGTTGCGGCCCTTTGGCGGCCCAATCGCGGCTGGAACCGGAGCCATACTCCTTGCCTGCCAGCACCAGCAGCGGCGTGCCCTCGGCCTGGTACTTCATCGAGGCATCGAAAATTGACATAACTTCGCCAGTGGGCAGATAGGTGGTAAAGCCGCCCTCGGTGCCCGGCGCCAGTTGGTTGCGCAGCCGCACATTCGCAAAGGTGCCGCGCATCATCACCTCATGGTTGCCGCGCCGCGAACCGTAGGAGTTGAAGTCTTTCGGCTCCACCCCATGCTCGATCAGATACTTTCCGGCGGGCGAGTTCGCCTTGATGCTGCCGGCGGGCGAGATATGGTCGGTCGTCACACTGTCACCCAGGAGCGCCAGCACCTGCGCGCCGGTAATCTCAGCCACGGTCTGCGGGGTCTCCGCCGCCATGCCCTCAAAGTAGGGCGGATCTTTCACATAGGTCGAGCCCGGCTCCCAGGCAAACAGATCGCCCTGCGGGATCTGCAACCCATTCCAGTGCTCATCGCCATCGTAGACATGCGCATAGGTGGTGTTAAACATATCCGACTTGACCGAGTTCCGGATCGCCTGCTGCACCTCGTGTTGGGTCGGCCAGAGCTCCCGCAGGTAGACCGGGTTGCCCTGCGCGTCGTGGCCCAGCGGATCATTCTGCAGGTCGGTGTCGATGCGCCCGGCCAGCGCATAGGCCACCACCAGCGGCGGCGACATCAGATAGTTGGCCTTGACCTCGGAGTTAATGCGCCCTTCAAAGTTGCGGTTGCCGGAGAGCACCGAGCAGGCGACCAGCCCGCCCTCCTCAATCGCCCCGGAGATCTCCTCGGGTAGCGGGCCGGAGTTGCCGATACAGGTGGTGCAGCCATAGCCCACCACATGGAAGCGCAGTTTCTCCAGGTAGGGGATCAACCCGGCATCCTGCAGATACTCCGTGACCACTTTGGAGCCGGGAGCCAGCGAGGTTTTGACCCAGGGCTTCGCCACCAGGCCGCGCTCGACGGCCTTCTTCGCCAGCAACCCGGCGGCCATCATCACTGAGGGGTTAGAGGTGTTGGTACAACTGGTGATCGCTGCAATCACCACCGAACCATGATGCAGCACATGCTCGGCCTCCTCCAGCGTCAGCGTCACAGCGGAGGGATCACGCGCAAAGTCGGCCAACCCATGCCCATTGCCGTCGCCCTCGGTCTGACCGCCCTCACCTTCCCAGCGGCCCACCTGTTTGGGGCCGGCTTTGGGGCCCGGACCCAGAATCTGCGGCACGGCGGCCTGGAAGGTGCGGTTCACATCCGACAGACGGACGCGATCCTGCGGGCGCTTGGGACCGGCCACACTCGGCTCAACGCTGCTCAGGTCGAGTTCCACTGTATCGGAATATTCCGCCTCCGGTGCATCCGGAGTGTGGAAGAGCCCCTGCATCTTCATGTAGGCCTCGACCAGCGCGGCCCGCTCGGCAGAGCGACCGCTAAAGCGCAGGTAGCGCAGCGTCTCGGCATCCACCGGGAAGATCCCGCAGGTTGCGCCATACTCCGGCGACATATTGCCAATCGTGGCCCGGTCGGCCAGCGGCATATTTGCCAGGCCCGGACCATAAAACTCGACAAACTTGCCCACCACACCCTTCTGCCGTAGCATCTGCGTCACTGTCAGCACCAGGTCGGTGGCGGTCGCGCCCTCAACCAGTTCCCCGGTGATCTTAAAGCCGACAACCTGCGGGATCAGCATCGAGACCGGCTGACCCAGCATGGCCGCCTCGGCCTCGATCCCACCGACGCCCCAGCCCAGCACGCCCAGGCCGTTGATCATCGTGGTGTGCGAGTCGGTCCCAACCAGCGTATCGGGGTAGGCCAGCGGGGTACCATTGCCGGTAGGCAGTTCATCGGTCGAGAAGACCACCCGCGCCAGGTACTCCAGATTAACCTGATGCACAATCCCGGTATCCGGCGGCACCACTTTGAAGTTCTGGAAGGCGTTCTGGCCCCAGCGCAAGAAGGCGTAGCGCTCGCGGTTGCGCTCAAACTCCTTCTCGGCGTTGATCAGGAGTGCCGCTTCGGAGCCGTAGGCATCCACCTGTACCGAGTGGTCAATCACCAGTTCGGCCGGCTGCAGCGGATTGATCAGCTTCGGGTCGCCCCCCAGTTGCGCAATCGCCTCGCGCATCGCGGCCAGGTCCACAATCGCCGGGACGCCGGTAAAGTCTTGCAGCAACACCCGCGCGGGGGTAAAGGCGACCTCGCGGTCGGGCGTGGCGCGGGGTTGCCAGTTTGCCAGCGCCAGAATATCATCGGCGGTTACCATCCGCCCATCCTCGGTGCGCAGCAGATTCTCCAGCAGAATGCGCAGTGAGAAGGGCAGGCGGGTGAGGTTAATGCCCTGCTTCTCCAGAGTATTGAGGCGGTAAATAGTGTACTCGCGCTCGCCGACACGCAGCGTCGAACGCGCGTTGAAGCTGTTGGTCATAGCGTCCTCCTTCAACTCCATTGCCCGGCCCCGGCCTGACAGGGTGTAGTACGTCCCTGATGTACATGCAGCGTGGGGAGGCAGGAGCGGTAATGATGCAGCCTGCCGCCGACAAAATCGCCGCAACCCCTGATGCTGTCAGGCCGAATCGACCTCAATTGAAGTATGCCTATATGTAAGAATGATTATAACACGTTCGGGTAGTGAGGATGGCAGGGGGGAGCCTTGCCTGCACAGCAGCGCTACTCACTCCGGTGTAGGGCGCGTCAAGATCAAGTATAATCTCCAAAAGTTACGCGGCCATTGACCCGGCAGGCGATTCCACCTCGGGCAGGGCAGTGTTACCTGCTAGACCAAGAAGGATCATGACCTCTATCTACATTGCGGGACCGTTGTTCAATACGCATGAACGCTGGTACCTGGAGCGCATTGCGGCTGCATTGGAAGCCGCCGGGTATCACACCTTTTTGCCCCAGCGGGATGCGGGGCTGCTGGATAGCCGCACGCCCGCCGACCAGTCCCGGCTCTTCCGCGCTGACCTGACCGCGCTGGATGCCTGCGATGGGTGTGTGGCGCTGCTGACCGGCGCGGACCATGACTCAGGGACCAGCGCCGAGTTGGGGTATATGTATGCCCAGGGCAAACCCTGCGTCGGCCTCACCGACGATATGCGCACCATGAATAATATGATCTGGGGTATCTGCGGGGAAGGACAGCAACTTGCCCGCACGATTGAGGAACTGCTGGTGCTGGTTGCCGCCTGGGGCACGGCTTCTCCACCGGAATCAGGGGAGCGATCATGAAACGCGCACGCTTAATCTATCTGGCAACCGGAATAATCGTGGTGATCCTGGGTCTGGCATCCCGGGTGGAGGCGCTGCCCCGGACGGCCCTGATCGCTACCTATGGCGGCGATACCCTCTGGGCGCTGCTGGTCTTCCTGCTGGTCGGGCTATTGCTGCCGCAAGCGGCTACCACCCGGGTGGCCCTGATCACGCTGGTTGCAGCTTTTTTGATTGAGTTTAGCCAGATCTATCAGGCTCCATGGATCGCTGCGTTGCGCCAGACGCTGCCGGGACGGCTGTTGCTCGGATCGGGCTTCCTCTGGAGTGATCTGGTTTGCTATACCGTGGGCGTCGGTATTGGGGTTGTAGCTGAATATACTCTGGTGCGGGTGCGGTGATGGCAAAGGGTCTG
Source organism: Chloroflexaceae bacterium (assembly GCA_034437035.1). Taxonomy (GTDB): domain Bacteria; phylum Chloroflexota; class Chloroflexia; order Chloroflexales; family Chloroflexaceae; genus CAKZQX01. Next base: position 19,991 of record DAOTUI010000093.1, on the reverse strand, counting down.
ATAGCAACAGCGCAAAGAAATGACCGCCGGAGGTTTTCATCCCCGGCGGTCATTGCATCAACACAAACCGAACACCCTTACAGTATTATCCCGTCGGGTTCACTACCCGCCCGACAAACAGCACCGCGCCGGTGTTCATATCGCGGATCATGAAGACAAAGGGGCGGTCAATCGTCATCTCGACCGGCTCGTCCTCGGGGGGCATGGCGCTGGTGACGCCAACGACGGCGGCGGTTGCTGCGGCCGCCTCGGTGCCTGCCTCGTCTACGGTTATTGATGCCTGGTGCAGCAGATCGCTGATAAACAGATTACGCGTGTCATCCATCCCGGAGAAGTTAGCGGCATCCGGGTTGAAGGCGTCGGTCATGCCCATCGCGGTCAGCATGCGCTTCAGGCTGAAGCTGGTACCCTCGAACTCAAACTTGGGCATGGAGAGGATGACCTCGCGCGCAGCCATTTCCCCTACGACGGCCTGCACCTGTGCGGCATCCAGCGTCTCCTCAAACTGGGTGAACTGCCCGGCCTGCGGCAGCAGGATCACCATCGCGAAGCCCTGCTTGTAGGGCAGTTCCACCGCCTGGTAGGTTGCCCCTTCGGTGTAGCGAAACTCCTCGCGCTGGAACATCAGCGGTACGGTGATCTGGCTGCCATCCAGCAGGTTAAAGGTATCATCGCGGGTGGCCTCGGACTCAAACGGATCACCCCAGGCGGCATTGAAGTAGATCGCATTGGTCAACACCATCCGGGTCAGCGCGTCAATTGTGCCGGACGGCAGCAGATCGGTGATGCGGCCCTCGGTCTGCCGGCTCACCCAGCCGTTGATCGTCTCGCGGGAAGCCTCCGGCGCGCTCTGAAAGTCCAGCGTGCGCAGCCCGGAGCCATAGTTCGCGGCCAGGGTGTCCAGGTATTCATCGCGGAAGGTGTAGCCCGCCTGCCCCCAGATGGCATTGGCGATCCGCAGCTTGAAGGCGGTCTCCTCCGAATCGTCGGTTTCCTCGGTCGTGGGGTTGCGCGCCTCCAGTTCCTGGTCAAGCGCGTTAAAGGCCGGGTGCAATTGCTCCTCCGGCAGCGTAAAGTGCAGCGTCTCCGCCATCTGCTGCGCGGTAGCACCCTCCGCGCCGGCATAGGTCATCGCCAGCGCCAGCGAGATGCTGTAGGGTGAATAGAACAGGTTGCCCGCATCGCCTGCACGCAGCCCCTGGTAGAGATCGAAGGCAAACTGCGTGTTTGCGTCAACCAGAGTGGACATGGTTTCCGGCGCAACCTCGGGCGTCTCCTCGCGTGGCTGCTCCGACTGGACAACGCCGGCTTCGACCGGGCCACCGCAGCCGCTGGTCAGCAGCAGCACGCCAATCAGCAGCAGGGCCATGGTTGCGAACCGCCGGGTAGAGAGTAGGATCGTCACGGTTGGCTCCTTCCAGATATCTACATATTACGTGTACTTCTTTCCTATCGTAGAGACGCTGCCGGGCCGGAAAGAGTTCCGTGGAAACAGAAAACAGAGAACCAGGAACCAGAGAACCAGGCATGTGGTGGTGAAATGTTTTTATACCCGAACTACGCTACCTGGAGAAGCGCCGATGCATAGTGACGTAACACGCAAACATGAGCTAAAGCGGGCTGAAGCGGGGGCGTTCCTCCCACCGCTGGAAGCGGGTGGGCTTCCCGCCCTAAAGGGTAAACATCCGTGATACCGGTATCCCTGATCTCAAACTGGTCCGCCCGGCCGATGGGTTGGAGATTGACCTCGATCCGCTTCATACCAGTTTGCCGGCAAACCAGCAATCAACGGTTTCTGTGTTGCGGCCACATTTGTCACCCCAGAGGGACGCGGCTGGCGAGCACAGTCATCCAGCTACTTTGGTGAGGAGCCGAGCGGAGGCGCCAGATGTACCTTCACAACCAGGAGCGGATTTGAGGTTAGCTATCTTCCTAGACACTGCGGCGCAAATGAGTCGGTGATATAATGAAGGCCGAGAACGCGCTTAACCGGAATGGAGGAAGCCAGCGATGCGTGGACCACAACCACCTGCCGTGACGTTATCCGATGAGGAACGCCAGGAACTCGATACCCTTATTCGCCGCCATACGACTCCACAACAGATCGCTCAGCGCGCCCGCATTGTTGTGCAGGCAGCCGACGGGCACACCAATGGGCAGATTGCCCGTGATTTGGGCCTGGATGTTGATACGGTACGCCTCTGGCGCATGCGCTGGATTGGGATGCAGGCCGCCAGTTTGGATGATCTCAGCGTGTGGGATCGCCTGACGGATGCGCCCCGACCGGGACGACGCGCCACGATCACGCCGGACCTATCGTTTTTCACTATACACCCAAACATTGTTCATGGCTCAATCAGATCGAAATCCGGCTCAGTATTCTCGTCCGGAACGTTTTGAAATGTGGCAATTTTACCTCCACGGACGATCTGAAACAGAAGGTGCCGGCCTTCATTGACTACGACAACCGAACGATGGCAAAGCCCTTCAAATGGACGTATCAGGGCAAGGTGTTGACTGCCTAAACACTGGAACTATTTGCGCCGCAGTGTACTAGTGGCAATATTACGGATTTAACTGCCGCGTATGGGTTGAGTAACCGTGGCTCCCACGTGCGCATCACCTGGTCCGACGGGATCGTCAGCCAGGTTCCGCTCCAAAACAGCTCGTTCCTCGCAGCACGACCCGAAAAACTCCAGGTGGAACGTGTCGAACTGCTTGATACGGATGATACCGTGCTGGAGACAGAGGAGTTTTAGACTCGCTGCCTTGCAATAACAGAGCAGTACGTCCGCACACGCTGATTCGGCGCGACCTGGAGCAGACCTATGTGCCACCACGCACACCGCTGGAGGAAGCGCCGGCGACTATGTGTGGGCAACTGCTCGGCGTAGAGCGGGTGGGCATGAAATGGTCGTCAGCTATCCGCGCCGCTGAAATATTCCGGCTATGGTATCATGCAAGCGAGGTAGCGCGCAGTGGAGGAGGTTATCCGATGACATCACCCTTTCCCGGCATGGATCCCTACCTGGAACAGGCGAGTATGTGGCCGGATGTGCATAACCGGCTGATGTTTGCGATCTGTGACCAGATACAGCCACTCCTTAGTCCGCGTTACACCGCCGTGTTGACCCCCTATGTCGCCTACGAGGCTATCGACATTGCGACAACGCGTACCGTTGTGCCCGATATTGGTGTGCTGGAGCAGCACGGTGAAACGCACGAATCGGCAGCGGTTGTGATCGCACCAGCCCCGCTCACAGGTTTGATTGAAGTGGCAACACGCTATCACCGTATCGAGATACGCACGGTCGGCGAAGAACACCTGGTCACGGTCATTGAACTGCTCTCGCCCGTGAACAAACGTCCAGGAGCGGATGCTGCCGATGCCTACGAACGTAAGCGCCGCGATGTGCTGCATAGCACCGTACATTTGCTTGAAATCGACCTGCTGCGGGGTGGGCGGCGTCCGTCGCTGGTGACGCCGCTGCCGGAAGCCCCTTACTTTATCATGCTCAGTCGGGTTGAGCGCCGCCCCCATGTCGAGCTCTGGCCGCTGTCGCTCCGTACGGCGATCCCGGTTGTCCCGGTGCCGCTCGGTGAGGGAGATACCGATGTACCCCTTGATATGACCCAGGCAGTGCAGCGTATCTACACCAGTGCCCGCTACGATCTGCGCATCGATTACACGCAGGCTCCACCGCCGCCCGCGTTGTCACCCGACGATGCGGCCTGGCTCGATGAGCATCTGAAAGCAGCGGGCGCGCGCTGAAACACCGCAACTCCTCTATCGGAAAGTCAGCACTACTCCATTGGAAAGAGAGCGATCACACATACACGGCAGCATGGCGGCCCCCAGGGAGACTAGCCGGATCTTCAAAGGCTGTCCGGTCTGATACCAATTTGCGGCTAAACCTGCAAGAAAACCACGAAGGCCATGAAGCGCACGAAGCAATGAACCTGACGTACACCCGCGATCACACCCGATGTGCCGCCATTCGTGGTCCTTCGTGTGCTTCGTGGTTCGTCTGGTCTTTGCCGTTTGGAAGTCAGATCTTTAGATTGGTATGAAACGTTTGATAGAACCCTATGCGTCGGCTTGATCCCTGCGCGCCGGCATTGCTATAATGGTCAGACTAATTCACCGCCTGCCGGCAGTGGCGCAACCGCGCCACTGCCCAATAAATCAGCGTCAAAGGAGACGCCTGTGGAGCAACCGGAACGACCAGTACCCCACCGTGTATGTCTATTTGGAACACTGCGGGTGATCACCCCCCAGGGAACCGTTACGCTCTCCGGCAGCAAACTGCAGAGCCTGTTTGCCTTTCTGCTGCTGCATCCGCATACTCGGCACTCGCGGGATTATCTGGCCGATCAGCTCTATCCCGAAGCTCCACCGGAGCGTGTGCGCCGCTACCTCTCGGACACGCTCTACCGCCTGCGCCGGAGCCTGGGTGACGAGTGGTTGCTGGTTGATCATCACCGGGTCGGGCTACATGATCAACTTGCGTTGCAGGTTGATGTCTGGGAGTTTGAGCAACTCTGTCGTGTCGGTACGCCGGAGAGTCTAGCGCAGGCAGTGACGCTCTACACGGGGGATCTGCTGCCGGAGGTCTATGACGACTGGCTGCTGGTGCAGCGGATTGCGCTGCACCAGCAGTATCTCACCTGCCTGCTGCGACTGGGCACCATGGCCGAACAGCGGGAGCAGTTGCCGACCGCCATCAGCGCCTATCAGCGGCTGGTGCGGGCCGATCCGCTGCATGAGCAGGCCCATCGCGGTCTGATGCGGGTATATGCGTGCCTGGGAAATTACCCGGCGGCCCTGCAGCAGTATGAGCAACTCCGCCAACTGCTGGCGCAGGAACTGCAGAGTCGGCCCCTCCCCGAAACTGTGGCGCCGGCGACCAGCATTCGCGCCGAGTGGGAACTGGCCTGGAATACCATGCGCACCGCGATTGGGTTGCTGGAGGAGTTGAATGATCGGGTCGCCCTGGCCATTGCCTACTTTATGTTTACCGCAATTACCTGTGCCATGGGGCAGTATGCCGCCGCCCGTAGCGCGGCCGCCGCGCTGCAGCAACTGATGCACACCGGGCAGATCGCCGCCGACTCCCACTGGGCGCTGTATGTCCACACCTGCGTGATCGAGACCGGTCTGCAGAGTGGAGATCCGGCGACTGCCGAGAAAACGGCGAACAGCGTTTATCCCCTGCTTGAGCGTTCACAGGATGTGCAGGCTATCTGACGCGGGCAGTTGTAAGGTGTATCTGCCGTTGCTGATCAAGTAGCGTGAGCAGGCCATCGAGAGTGAGCACATGGCGTGCGGCAGCTTGGTTGCCGCACGCCGGCACAGATTACGGCACTTTGGGGAACTGCCCGCTGCCGGATACCTCGCCGGCAACAACCAGACTAATCCCGCTGTCGGTCAGGGTGTGACCGTAGATATCGGTGATGCGCAGGGTGTAGGGGCCGGGGCCCATCTCATTGCCCACGGACGAATCTGCCACAAAATAGTTGTAGTTTTCCCGGGGGATCGCGCGGAACTGCCCATTACTATCCTGATATTCAACTTTGTGAATCGGGTTGCGATGGTTGCGGATCTGGATCGCGGTCCACCACTGGTTACTGCCCTCCTTGAAACGATAGACCACCGGGTTGCCGATATCCGGGCTGATTACCCGCCAACTGATGTCAACCCGTCCCTGCACCGGCTCGGCGATTTTGGCAAAGGCTTCCGCGCTCAGATCGATATCGCCGGGGGCACACTCGGGGCAGCGGTCCACGATCTGAACAGTAATCGTCCCTCTGGGGCCGGTCACTTCCACAAATGCACCGCAGAGCCAGGCATTGGCATAGTCGCTGTTGTTCATCGCACCGATCATCTTGTCCGCCGGGACGGGCAGTCCACAGTTCACCACATCGGTGACAGCGTAAAAGGTGCCCTCACCCGTGCGGGTTTTAGTCGGGTCAAACGGCAGGCCCGGCATAAGTTCCGGCTGCTCCGGATCACTGGTTGTCCCGCCCGCAACCATTAAAGGAAGGAACACCCGGTTCTCTCCGGCGGCGGGTGCCGGATCATCGTTCGCCCGGGTGATGTGCGTCGTCGCCAGGGTACCGCTCAGGGCCACAAGGCAGAGTAGCAGCATGATCAGCATGCGCGTGTGTCCAATGAGTCTGCGGTGTTTGCGTACTGTGTTCAATAGTTCTACCTCCATGAGTATCCAGGCCGCCGGGATATTTATCCAGCGGCGGCCCCGGCTATAGTTTCGGCCAACGGCTCTATTCTACTGTGCCGCCGTAACCAGCGGCAACCAGAGCAGTTTTGGCGGCACGGTCAGCGTGCCGCCGGCCCTGGCCGGATTGTAGGTCTGGTCGTCCAGCGTCAGTGATGCCGTGGGCAGCGGGATTGTGCCGCTAAAGTAGGCCGCAACAGTGTATTCACCCGCCGATAGCGCCGCGAGAGCCGGATCCTGATCGGTAAGCAACGCCTGGCCGGCATAGTTCGTTATCACCGTTGTCTGTGCTGTCCCGCCACTCCCCGTCACGATCAGGAAGATCGTGCGATAGGCAATCGGCCGGCCCTGTGCATCTTGCAGCGTGGCGACCAGTAGCGCCTCGGGGTCCGATGTGAGCGTGAGCGTGGTATCCTGCTTTGTGATGGTGAACAGAGTTGCTTCTCCCGCCGCGGGACCATAGTCGGATGTCCCGGCAAAGACGGCGTTGAGACTGTAGTTGTCCGGCGGGCTGAGGAGCCGCAGCAAAACGCGGGCCTGCCCATTCTGATTGGTGCGGCCCGACACGCGCTGCGTTCCCAGCACAAAAGTGACGCGCTGATCGGCCAGCGGTGTGCCATTGCTGGTCAGCGTGGCGGTGAGCGGTAGCCGGGTGCCGTATGCGCCGCTCGCCGGTCGTGTGTCCAGGGTGATGCTGGTCGCCTGCTGATTGGAGGAGGTGGTGCCGGCTCCCGGATCAACCCCCGGCGTGTAGTAGGCTCCGGCATTGTCGCTGCGCGTCACCAGACCCGTGCCGTTTACCGCCTGCACCATGTAGCGCAGGTCCGCTGCGGCGGTTCCGTTGAGGGGTAGCGTGCCTTCCCACACTTGCGAATCGTCGTTGCTCCGGGTCAGATCCAGCGATTGCCAGCTTCCGTCCGGCGGTCCCCCCGTGGCGGTGTAAGTGATCCAGACCTCCTGAATACCGGCGGCGGGATCACCCGTCACGGTAACACTAAAATTGACCTGATCGGTTTCCGGCTCGGCCTGGATCACCGCGATGGTGGGTGGCGCGGACAGGGCCGGGGTGTTGCCGCCATAACGCTGGATGTTATTGCTGTAGAAGAGGCGGAAGTTCATCCCGGTAAACTGGCGGCGCGTGCCGGTTGCGGTGCCCGGCGCGCCGGCCTGGAACTGCATTGGCGTAACCTGTAGTTCGGTCTGCCCGCCCGTCGGATCGGCGAGCAGATCAATATAGTTGACATGCCAGAGTTGATCCGGGAAAAAGTAGTCGGAGTCAAACCCGACCTGCACGCCGCGAATCTCGGTGGCAGGCGCGCCAACCAATGGCCGTACATTCGGTGTATCCTGGTAGCTGCCGCCCCGGAAACCGACACCGCGCAGCAGGGTGTCGGGCACGCTCACATCACGGGTTTCCAGCGGCAAGACCGGCTCGCCTGGTCTGACTGTCACGCCCGCCCCTCCGGTGAGATAGCCGGCGGTGAAGGTCTGGGTCGGCGCGGTGACACTGGTGAGCGTCACCGTCTCCTCGGTCAGGGAGGGCGTCAGGCTCAGGTCGGCATACTGTAGCCCCAGCGTCTGGCCGGGGTCTACGCTGTAGTCGGTCACGGCGGGGACATTTGCCGGCTGAACCGCCGGCGTGATGCGCGCGCCCGGCAGATCGACACTGAGCATCGGCAGGCCAAACAGCGTCGGAATGCGCACGGTCTTATCGTCAATGCCTTCAAGCTGGGGCGTGGCGGCCAGGTAGGCCCGTTTGGCCGCGACCAACGCCTTGCCCACGGCGACCGGGCCGCTGCCGGTGCGCAACTGCTTACTGAACTCGACATACAGTTGTTCGTTGTAGGCCACAAACTCGGTGTCACCATACTGGTAGCCGGTGCCGCCAATCAGGGTTGCGCCCTTGCGTGCAAAGGCCTGCGCCCAGTCCGGCTCACGCGTGATCTGCGGGATGCCATGCTCGTTGACGATGTTGTAGCCGGAGTGGCAGCCCTGACTGAAGATAATGCTGTTGGTCATATCCAGCGCGGAGGTGGCGACACTACTGGCCGCCAGGGTGGTGACATGATCCGCCGCCAGGGTGCTGGCGGCATGAAAATGCCCCGCCAGGAAGATCAGATCATGGCGGCCCTGCTTCAGCAGCGCCGTCCGTAGATCGTCGGCGGTCCAGGACTCGGCGGGAGCCAGGCCGCGCGCGGCGATCAATGTGTTGGCCGGTTGCACCATCCCGGCCTCCAGTTCGGCCTGAACTGCCTCGGCCGCATCGGTCATAAAGTCGTAGCCGGTGACCAGTGCCCGCGTCGGTGTGGCGACCACGCCGCCCTCCGTGCTGAGGTAGGCTTCCAGCATGGTTGTGGCATCGGCGGCGGTCTCGACCAGTCGGCCCACCGCCAGATCGGGAATGGGCAACTCAGCACTACCGGAGGCGATACTGGTCTCCGCGCCGTAGGCATCCTGGCTGAGGATGTAGTTTAACCGCAGGCTGGACTGTGAGGAGGTATTGTCCTGCACCGGGGCTACAAAATCGGATTCGGGGCCCAGCGGAGCCTGATCGGGGGAACGGAAGTAGGGAATAACATCATCGTTGCCCACCAGCACCACATACTCCAGCGGGTTCAACGCGCGGTAGCGATCAATGATTGACTTGATTTCGGTAGCATGCAGGTTCTGGGCAAAGGGGCAGGCCGGGTTGGCATCGGACTGCGCCCGCGCCGCCTGCACGCGCTGCTCGGTCGTAATATCGACCACGACGCCCTGCACTTCGGGGCGAGCCGCCAGGGTAGCGAGGCGCTCCTGCAGCGTGCTCTTCTCCGCGCTGCTTCCCGCCATCCGCGCCAGGTCCGTCAGAATGATCGTGCGATAGTTGCCCGCAACGGCAGTAAGGGTTGCCTCCGTCGTTACTGGCTGGACGCTGCTGCACTGGCCGGTCTCCAGCGTGACTTTGAGCAGATACTCGCCATTGGGATCAAACGCCCCGTTGCGCCCGGTGACGCGCACATAAAAATCGCCCTGGTTGTTCCAGGTGTTGACCGTAACCGTTTCGTGGGCCGTACCGTCTGCCGCCGAGATGCCGATCAGACTCCGGCTCTGCGCACCGGCGTAGGCTTCCGGGTTGCCGGAGAAGGCCTGCGGCGAGAAGGCCTGCGGCGAGAAGGCCTGCGGCGAGAAGGCCTGCGGCGAGAAGGCCTGCGGCGAGAAGGCTTGCGGCGAGAAGGCCTGCGGCGAGAAGGCCTGCGGCGCAATTACCGCCGAACTGTAATTCGCCGGGGCAAACGCTTCCGGGGCAAACGCTTCCGGGCTCAACACCTGTGGGCTGAGAGCATCGGGGGCGAGCGGATCAAGGTTGTTGTCGCCGGTGTTACCATCGGCGGTCAGGCGAGCTAAATCCGCGAGATCATCCGCGCCGCTGATTTCGGCATAGGCTGCGGCGATATCGGTATAGACCGTCAGATCATAGTTGGCGGGGAGGCCGGAACCTGCAATCCCTTCCAGGCTGATGCCGGCGCGGCTGTCCGGTTGGACTGCAAACTTATACCAGCGCGACTGGCCCGCCAGCGTCAGCACATCATCCACGGTGGCGTTTAGCGGGTCGCCCATCAGATTCAGCCGGGTGGCGGTGGGCCAGATATTATTTCCCGCTGTAACCCGCAGGCAGTTCGAGAACTCGGAGGTATTGCCGTCCGGGTCGGTTACGGTTGCAATTACAGCCGGAAAGAAGAACGTGGCAGTCAGGGTGGTCGTGAAGGTTGCATCCCCACGGGCATCAGTGGTCAGCGTGGTGCTGCCCAGGAAGGCATCGCCCTCATCACTGTTTTTTCCGGTTCTGCTACAGAACGTATTGGCGAAGATATCTACCGTAAACGGTTTGTTTGCATTACTGTTGAGGCGACCACTAACAGTGAGTGCGTTGCCGTCGGGTGTGGCCGCCAGCAGCACCGGCGCATTTTGCAGGTTATTCGCGCCGGTATCGGTGTCGCCCAGATCATTGGGCGTTGGCCCGTCTCCCTCGCCCAGGTTAATGCCCAGACCATCATTAACATACGTCGCACTGCGGATGGTGTTGCTGACACCCGAGGTGACGCGCACACCATCACCCCCGTTCAGGCTCAGGGTATTGCTGATAATGCGATTATTATCGCCTATGATCTCAATGCCATGCTGATCAAACTTGGTAAGCTCTAATCCCAGGATTGTGCTGTCGTCGGCCTCCAGCGTCAATCCGGAACCGGAGCCATCTATTGATGCACCATAGATCTCAACCACGGGTGTGCCGTCAAAACCGGAATTGGTTGTGGCGTCAATAGTAATCGTCTCGGTAATCACCGGCAACGGTGAGTCGAGCGTAATGCGGTATGTCCCGGTGCTGGTGCGATAGGCAGGATCAGTGATGTTAAATGTGATGATATCGGTGCCGGTAGAGTCGTTTGCTCTGCCAATAGCATCCCGTAAGCTGTTCGGGCCACTGTCCGCGCCGGTGGTGATAGTGGCAAGGGGTTCTGCGTGGGTAACAAGCTGCGGTACTACCAGATAAGACGTCAGAATTGCCGGCAACATCAGGATGATCAGCCGGTGCCAGGCCGGGCGTTTTACCCCAGGGCTGCCGGCCGGTCGAGTCGGGCTCGCTTGAGAATAGTGCTGCATCGCGCTCTCCTTCCTTGTGCGGTGTATGGATTTTCTACTCATTTTGCTGCTGCACCTGCTGCCATGCGGCAACCAGGGCCCGGTGGGTAGGCACCTGCTCCAGAAATGCCTGCTGCGCCGCCGCATCATCCAACCGTTCGGCCTGCTCGCGTAGCAGGTGGTAGGCCTGCTCCAGGAGTGCTACGGCCTGCGGATCGTGCTGCGCCTGTAATATCTCATAGCAGGTCAGGTAGATACGGAAGGGTTCATCGGTGCCGTCTACCGAACCGCGCTCCAGGTGGTGTAGCAGATCGGCTGCATGCCGGCTCGCCTGCGCCTGATCACCCTGGATCAGCGCAACCCGCGCCAGTCCGGCCAGCGGCTCCAGTGCCTGATTGGGCTGCTCTAGCGCCTGCCGCAGGTCCAGTGCCTGTCGGTAGGCCGCCGTCGCATCTGCCAACTGCTCCAGCGCGACCAGGGCATGCCCCAGGTGGGTCAGCGCCAGCGCCTGCAGATTGCGGTCGTTAAGTTCCTGAGCAATCTGCAGCGCCTGCCGGCTGTAATCCCGCGCTGTCGCGTCATCATCCCGATGGTGAAACAATAACCCCAGCTTTGCCAGCGTCCAGCTCTCCTGCTGGCGATGGCCGATGGCCCGACAGAGGCGCAGCGCCTGCTCGTAGTCCTGTTGCGCCCCGGTATAATCGCCCTGGATCAGCGCAACCTCGCCCAGATTGAACAGAACCAGGCTCTCGCCATAGCGATCATCCGAGTCGCGCTTGAGCCGCAACGTCTGCTCGTAGTAGCGGTGTGCTCCGGTGTAGTCCCCCTGGACGGCGGCGACCTCGCCCAGGTTGAGTAGCGCCAGACTCTCACCGTAACGGTCGCCGGCTGTGCGCTTCAGGTGTAACGTCTGCTCATAGTAGTGGCGGGCGGTAAGATAGTCACCCTGATAAAAGGCAACGATTCCCAGGTTATTCATGGTTGAACTTGCGCCCTGCTGATCGCCCAGCTCGTGGTGCTGCGCCAGCGCCTGCTCGTAGAAGACCCGCGCTGCCGGATAATCGCTGCGGTAGAGCGCAATGTTGCCCAGTATACGCAGGCAGTCCGCTTCCAACGGCTGTTCGCCGGCGGCATGCGCCAGTTCCAGCGCCTGGGTTGCCTGTGCGGTTGCGGCAGCATAGTCGCCCTGATACCAACGTGCCCGCGCCCCATGCAGATTGCCGGCCGCTTCACCCTGGCGGTTGCCGGTCGCCTGGGCCAGATCGATGGCTGATTGCGCGGCCTGGGTCATGCTTTGGTAGTCGCTGGTGACATCAGCGTAGTGCGCCTGCCGTAGGGAGACCTCGATCTGACGCTCGGGATCGGCCAGGCTGTCGGCCAGTTCCCGCAGTGCTGCCAGATCCTGCCGTTGGGCATCGCGGTCGCCCTGCCGATCGTGTACCTGCTCACGCGCCCAGAGCAGCGCATAACGCCCGGCATGATCTTCTGTCGGGGTCAACTCCAGCGCCCGGCTGAAGTAGCGCACCGCGTCGGCGTTGGCAAAGCGCGCGGCGGCATACTCACCCGCCATCCGGGCATAACGCCACTCGCGGATGGGATCGGCGGCACGCTGGTAGTGGTAGGTCAGGTCGGCGGCATGCGGTGCCGGATCGGCCGCATAGAGTTGCTCCAGCGCAGTGCCGGCCAGCGCATGCAACTCGCGCAGCCGCGTCTCCAGTTGCACGGCGTAGGCGGCATCCCGCAGCAGCGCATGACTGAAGAGGTAGCGCAGTTCACTCAGCGGTTGCCAGACCGCGGCGGCCTCGGCCTGCTGCAGCTTTGCCGGCAGGTCGGGATCATGGCGCAACATCAGCGCCAGCACCTGTACCTCAAACTCCTGCCCCAGGATTGCCGCCGTCTGCACTACCACGCGCACCTGGGTTGCCAGCCGATCCAGCCGGGCCACCAGCACCGCGTTAATGCTGTCGGGCAGGGCCGGCGCCTGCTCCTCCGCAACGAAGGAGACATAGAGCTGACTGCCGGTGCCGTCCGGTTGCGGTGCGGTATAAGTGGTCAACAGCCCGCGCTCCCGTAGATCCAGCGCGAGTTGTTCCACAAAGAAGGGGTTGCCGTTCGTGCGGGCAACCAGAAAGCGGGTCAGGTCAGTGTCAATCCGGCCCCCCAGGATCTGCGCCGCCAGCGTTCGAGTTCCCTCGGCATCCAGGCCGCGCAGGTCAACCACCTGCTGCGGCACATCGGCATCAATCGGGAGAAGCACCTGACTGCCGTCATCGCGGTAGCGGCCGGTCAGCACCAGTGCCAGCGGGTAAGCCTCGGTGGCACGCGTCAACACCTGCAGGAAATGCCCGGAGTCGGTATCCAGCAGGTGGGCACTCTCCAGATGCAGCACCAGCGGCCGGCGCAGACTCTCGGCCAGGATCAGCGTCTTGAGAGCGACCAGGGTATTCTCAAACCGCAGTTTTGGGTCGAGTTGGGTGTACAGCGAGTCATCCCACTGCAGATCGACCAGCGCTCCCAGGAAGGAGCGGGTGCGCTCAAGCTCATCCGCCAGGGCGACCCGGGTCGGCATGTCCGCATGCGCGAACGGCTGAACGAGCGTGCGACGCCGGTCCTGCGCCGGTCTGTCGGGTGTGGGTGAGGTCGGCTGTTCAGCGGTTGTGCGAAGTTGGGCAATCAGCGCATTCAGCACAGCGGTGAAGCGCGTCTTATTTTCCGCCTCGGCCCTCTCGCTATCCTGGTTGAAGTAGACCCGCAGCCAGGCGCGGAACGGGTTGAGCGACTGCCGCAGCAACTCATCCGCCGGACAGAACAGCCACTGCAGGCGCTGCTGATACTCCGGCTGGCGGCGCAGTTCATCCGCCAGGCGACTCTTGCCCATCCCGGCTTCTCCAAAGATGTAGAGCAGGCCGGCCCGCTGTCCGTGCAGGATCGGCTGCAGCGCCTGCACTGCCTGGGACACCTCGGCGGTACGCCCTATCAGCATTCCGGCGTATTTAATCCCGGTTGACCATGTCACCTGGGCGCGCACCACGCGAGCAACCGGCACCGGCCGGCGTTTGCCCTTGACCTGGATTGGAGGCGGCACCTCCCAGACAAACGCGGCACTCACCGCACGCTGCACTGTCCCGCTGGTCAGCACCTCATCGGGCGCGGCATGCTGCATCAGCCGGGCCGCCAGGTTAACCTCATCACCCAGCACGCTGTAGGTACGGCTGGTGCGACCGCCGTAGGTGCCGGTGCGCATAGTCCCCTGGCTAATGCCGATCTGTACCGTGGGGGTAAATCCCAGGTGCGCCGGCGGCGTGCGCAGGTCCAGGGCGGTCATCACCGCGCGGCGGGAATCATCCTCGTGGGCAATCGGTGCGCCGAAGGCGGCAAAGAAGTAGCTGCCCTTGTCGCCAATGGTCAGATGCATCAGCGCCCCCTCGTAGCGCGCCAGCACATGCTGCACCCAGCAGATGTAGCGATCCAGTTTGGCACCGGCAGCCGGGTCACCATCATAGTCCAGACCGGCAAAGCGCAGAAAGAGCACTACCACCGGGCGCAGTTCAGTGAGAAACTCGCCCAAACCCTCCTGCAGCCGCTCGTAGACCGCCGACAGCATCCAGGGACGCACTTGCGTCGCGGTCAGCGCCGCGTCGGGCAGCGCGGGCCAGGGCATTGGGGCAACGGGTTGCCGCAACTGTGTAACCAGCGCAAACTGATCGCCAGTGACGGGATCGTTGCGCCAGGCAGCAACCTGGATAGCCGCACCCAGGTGGGCAGTCGTGGGCATATCCAGCAGCACCTCGCCGCTGGTCGCCAGTTGTTCCGCCGCCGCCATCCGTACCAGCGGTGCCCCGGCCATCACTTCGATCCGCTGAATGGCCGGATCACCCACCAGCATGCGCCGGACTTCTCCGCCGGCAACGGCCACCTTCAGCGCCAGCGGCACGCTGCCACCTGCCGGCAGCGGCACCGCCGTGAACACCGCCATCGCCTGCTGAAGCGCCAGCGCACAGGCCGTCGCCCGCAGCGCCGCCGGAGCCGCCATACCAGCAGTAGTCGCAGCCGCACCAAACCAGCAGGTCATCGCATCGCCACTGAAGGCAATCACGCTGCCGCCGAAGGCATGCACCGCGTCAACCAGCGCATCATAGACCCGGTTCAACTGGTGGGTCAGCTCTTCCGCACCCCGGCGGGGACCAAGCGCCTGGAGCAGCGCCTCGGTCAGCGGGGTAAACCCGGAGATATCCGCAAATAGGACCGCACCGGCGGCCCACTCCGGCAGGGGCGCACCATGCACCAGCGCCTGGCGGCGGTCCATCGGGATGTAGATGCTCACGGCCTGGTCCACGTTGGCGCTCCCATATGCAGGCATAGTCGAGCTGATTTCAGGGGGTGCCGAAAATTATACCACGAAGCTGCCGCCCGGGGCGACCGGTAACATGGCGTGAGGTGACAGGTTTTTCAGATGGCGGTTTTTTGCCCACGCAGTAAACTTTCATGAAAAGGTGGCACATTCCATCAGGGTGTAGAGCACATGCGTGTGTTGACAACTCCCCAGTCTATGAATATAGTTGGTAAGCTGGTAGCAGAAAGGCAATGAAGGAACCAGGTCGAAAACCATCGAGACAGACCACACAACCCCCAGACATGTGCTTCCCGGCAGAGCACACAGTACACAAATAGGTAGCGACGAATCAAGCACAAACGGAGAAATAGTATGCACCATGATGGCGTTTGGAGTATTGTGCTCGTATGTAGCTTCTTACTGGTCGCGTGCGGCACCCCGACGGCTCCCACGGTGGGGCAGGGTGTCCCCACCAGCGTGCGCCCGGCACCGGCTGATCCGACCACGACCACCAGTGAACCGCAGGGCGTGCGCGCTACGGCGACGCTCCCCGCAGGCATGGCCGCGACCTACACCGCCCAGGTTGCGCAGGAGTCCACGGAGGAAGCCCGGCTCCTGGCAACGCCCACCCCCGAGCCGGTGCTGACCCCGGTAGCGCAGGGGGTGTTGCTGCGCGAAGTCTGGCAACAACAGGGGTTGACCGCCACTGACACTCCTACTTTGCTCTATGCGCTGGCTCCGCTCCACTATGGAGAACACACCTTCTGGCGCGTGAGCCTGGATACCCTGACCCAACCAGAGCAACTCACCGCTGAGCCTCAGCCAGGACGCCATCTCAGCAGTAGTGTCTCGTCCGACGGACGCTGGATTGCCTATACCCTCGGTCCAGTGCAAAATATTCGCTTCCACGTGATGCGTACTGATGGGTCGGATCTCCGTCTCCTCGATGAGTGGTGGCGCTCGGTTGACGACAAATATGCGTGGTCACCGGTAGGGAATCGGTTGCTGTTTAGCAGTTATGAGAACAATGCCACGGGCGATGTCGAAGGATTGTATCTCTATGATGCTGATCTAGGTATGGAGCCACAACGCATAGGTGAGCGTCCATGGACATATATAGTTGGATGGTTGGATGCCCAACACGTGCTCCTCTACAGCTATTCGAAAGAATTTCCGTTACGCTTCGAAACGCTCAATGTTGATACCCAAGTCATTCAGCCGATTGCAACGACACCAGAGCATCTGAAAGAAAACCCCATATGGAGCTTATCACCCGATCGTCAGCGCGTACTGTTGGGAGGAAACAACACCTGGGCCGTGTTTGATCTGGTCACCGCCACCTTTCGCGACCTGGCGACATCCCCCCAAAGCCTGGTCTGGGCTCCTGATAGTCAACATGTCCTCTCTATGCCGAGCACAGGAGATGGCACCGCTACGCTCATGCCTGTGCTAACTGACACTCCCCCAATAACGCTGTCGCTCATGCCCAGTTACAAACCATCCAGTCGATTTATGAATCTCCGGCTTGCCCCCGATGGCAGTGCGCTGGTGGTCAACGAATATTCTGCTGCAGAAGAAAGGCCCTATGTGCGCACCTTAGTCTACGATGTCTGGAATGACCGTTGGGCAACGTTAGCGTCTCGCCCGCAGTGGGGGACATTCCTGGGCTGGATAGCACCGGAGGGACAGCAATGATCCGCTGGCGACGCATATTCACCATCTGGTGTTATGGGATTATCATCATCGGGGGTATCAGGTTGTCAGTACAATCGCACCGCTTAATTATTTTTGGGGAGCAGGCACCGTTCCAGGAAGGGTGCCCGAGTCGGGCCACACCGGGTTCCATTGATAGTCAACCCGGTGCCCTGGACGATCGGGCGAAGAGTCTGGCCTTTGAAGCCGTGGTGCAGGCCGATGGTCGCTATGGTGACTATACCTTTCGACTGAACACCAGGCAAACCCCACCAGGATTCATCCTGCCGGTGCTCCCGCAGAGTATCGCCGGTATCGAAAGCGGATGGACCCAATATGATGCCGGGAATATGACTGTGCGCAATATTAATGTCAATGGATCATGCGATGATGGGATGCTGCAGGTGAACAGCGATGAAGGACTGTCGAACCTACAGCCCTCGTATCTCTCGGATGTCCGGGGAAATATTGCCGCCGGTACCCAGGTTCTGGCCGGTAAATGGAACAGCGGTGCCCCGGGTGTCCCAGACGGCCTTCCGGTTGTCAATGATATTGATCCCGAACCACTCATACACTGGTATCATGCGTTAAGTGCGTATAACGGTGGACCGGCGGGGAATAGTTGGGCGAATAACCCGAATTGTGGTCAACCGGGATTTCTAGGAGATTGTGACGAATTTGACTACAGAAGAAGTCGCGAACTTTTTGAAGAAAACGACGATGATGAGTTTCTCTGGACATCACTGGGACGCAATGCACCGGGCAGTTTCCCCTATCAGGAACGGGTACTGTATAATCTCGCTTTTCCAATCTATCCACAGTTACGTGATGTGGGCGTAGCACAATGGAAGTTTGGCTATCCTGGTCTTATCGATACCCTTGCAGCCAGAAACAGTGGAATATTGCCGGATGATAGCCTCTTTCAAAGCGATCTGGGGGATAATCCTGCTGCTGCTGGCGACACATCCCTTGCACCCAACATCCTGCTCTTCACCCACTACCCGCCGGAAGCTGTGGCCGGGGTCGCCCAGCAACCCCTGACGTTCGCGTTTGATCTGCCGCTGGACGCCAATGTTACGATTGATCTCCTCGATACCACGAATGATCCCATCCCGAACACGACACTGATTAATGCTGAACCTTTCCCGGCGGGCTGGTCAACTGTGACGCGCCGGGTCAACCAGCCGCTCCCGGCCGGCGCCGGCTACCGCATCGTTGTGGAACGGGGCGACCGGGCGGATGCCACTACCTGGTATGTTGGGCAGTATCGGCAGGCCATCACGATTGTACCGCCACCGGCCCCCGCAGCGACCGTTGCACAGACCTATCTGCCGCTTATCGGGCAGGGAGCCGCAGCACTTCCGGCGAATCTGGTCCGCAACGGTGATTTTGCGGATTGCTCGCCCCTCCCGGGGCAGACCACGCAGCCGGCATACTGGCAGGTCCAGACAATCATCAACACCGAAGATGGCATCCACGATCTGCGACTGGATAGTTATACAGGACTGCCGGGCACGCGGATGCGCTTGCGGGCGGCCCCGCGTGCCCGGCAGGAGATCCGGCAACGGATGGCCATCCCGGAACGGGGCAATCATACCTTCTCCTTCGAGGTGGAGGTTGCAAATATGCCCCCGGACAGCCTGTCGCAGTTAGCGGTACGCGTCCGGCCGGTTGGTCCAGGGCCGGTCCGCTGGAACACCCTACGCACCTACACGCTGGCCGACAACGGCACCCGTGAACCCTACACGGTGACGCTGCCCGTCACCAATGCGGCGATCATTCTCTCCTTTCTGGCAACCTTTGATGCACATGATGGTGCAGACTTGAATAACGCCGAGACCACCAGATTCCTGATTGACAACGTCCAGGTCCGTCCGGGTGCGTTTGACTGTGTTCCGCCTGGTCCCTGTCAGTAGGCATGCCAACGTCCAAACCCTGAAGCGCAGCATATCTGGTAAATATGGGGGAGCACATCGATAGTTTTGAAGGGATGCCTCTCGCTGCGCATGGTCGGCTCTGGCTGGAACCGCTGCGCCTCTGGCTGGGCATAGCGGACAATGAGATTGTCTGCTATGACGAGGCGGACCAGCCGCTGGGAAACTATGTGGAACTGAAGCCCGCGCTGGAAACCGCGCGTCAGGCCCGCGCCGCTGTCGAAGCCCGGTTGCAGGAACTGGAGGCCGAACTGCGGCGACTGCACGGAGAGCAGGACACGGGGCTGTTCATACAGATGCTTCCCAATGCAACCTGGCAAAAAAGCCTGGATCTGACGGATGCCAGGTTGGGGATCTAATTGTTGCGACTTGACCGCGAGAACATCCGCAGGGTATAGCGTAATAGGTATGGAGCATGCTTTGTTGAAACTACAAATATTTATTTCTTGTAAAAGTCAGTTTGCATGGTTGACAATCGCTTGTTCACATGCTAAACTCCGTAAAGACAAAAAAGAACGTCTAATTGCAGTCGTTACCTACAGCCAGAACTGATGCCATATCTTGCCGTGCCCCGGTAAGGATCTTCTTAGATACTAATTCCTGCCTCGCATATGTGTTTTCCAATAATATGGACGTAGAGTATTCATAGCATGGATGCTCTGCGTACCGTGGATATATATTGCTGTCATTCTTGCCACGGAGGAAGACCAGAATGTGCGTTGGATCACGCCCCAGATGGACCCTGTTCGGTATTGTTTTGTTCCTCGGTATGTTCCTACCGCTCACTGCAACGCCGGTTCCCACTCAGGCCCAATCAGGGGAACGCTGCTTCCCGGAAACGGGCCTCTGCGTGTCTGGGCGACTACTCCAGTACTGGGAGCAGAACGGGGGCCTGCCCGTGTTTGGCCTGCCGATCACCCCGCAGCGCGAAGAGACGATTGGCGACTGGACTGGGCAGGTGCAGTGGTTTGAGCGCAACCGGCTCGAGCTGCACCCCGAAAATGCCCCGCCCTACGATGTGCTCCTCGGCCGGCTCGGGGCCGAGTTTGTCGCGGATAGTGGTGGTATACCGCCCCGCCAGGAGCCGCGTGAGATCTGCCAATATTTTGACCAGACCGGCTTCAATGTGTGTGGCAGTTTCCTGGCCTACTGGAGCGCCAGCGGGCTGGATCTGGG